>CAZEXR010000001.1:0-39758 GCA_964516675.1 uncultured Enterobacterales bacterium
TTGATGCTCTAAAATTTTGTCATTTTTAGCTGCTTATGATCCTGTATATGAAAAATCTTAAAATTATTTAATTTTAAGTGTTGACACATTGATATTTCACATCTATAATTAGTTCCGTTTTCAAGGTGTTCCTCCTTAGTTCAGTCGGTAGAACGGCGGACTGTTAATCCGTATGTCGCAGGTTCAAGTCCCGCAGGAGGAGCCATGAATAACACACTTTTTGAGTTCCTCCTTAGTTCAGTCGGTAGAACGGCGGACTGTTAATCCGTATGTCGCAGGTTCAAGTCCCGCAGGAGGAGCCAAAAGCTCCAAATCAAAAAGAAAAAATAAAGCAACCATTTAGGTTGTTTTTTTTTGTTCTTTTCTTTACCAAGATCCCATTCTATAATTATCATCTTGATTACTTTGTGGTACTTTAATTGAGTATTGCTAGGAGAATAAAAATGAAAAAGGCATTAGTTGTTTATACAAACGGTACTGAAGATATTGAAGTTACAGCTACTGTTGATGTATTACATCGTGGTGGAGTGGAAATTGTAAAAGCAGCTGTTACCGACGATACCTCAAGAAATGTTACGTTAGCACATGGAACATCTGTTAATTGTGATTTATCAATTGATGAGGTAAATGACACTTTTGACATTATTGTACTTCCTGGTGGTCCAGGAACTGCAAACCTAAATAAATCTACAAAACTATTTGAATTACTTTTAGCTCAAAAGGTTTCAAGAAGATACATAGGAGCAATTTGTGCTGCTCCTGGTATAGTTCTATACCCTTATGGCATTATCGATGACTTAACAAGAGCTACAGTCTACCCCGGTTGTGAAAATGGTAAGACCAACTTTTCTAAAAAAGGAGTTGAAGTATCTGATGATGGTTTAGTTATCACAGGAAAAGCACCTGGATATGCCATTAGTTTTGCTTTAACTATATTAAAGGCTTTAGAAGGACCAGAAAGAGCAGAAAAAGTTGCTGCAGATATGATGTTCCAAGAATAAATAAAAGGCGCTATTTTATTTTACCGCCTCTCTCCTTTTTACAACTACTCTCGTGTTGTAAATGTTTGTTTGCTTGTTATCTTTTAAACTCTAATCGTAATCGCACCATGGACCATGTCTGTGTTCATGAAAACGTCTTGGGCCATGATCAAAATAGTGAGGATGTCTTGGTTCGTGGTTATAGCCATATCTTGCACCTGGACCTCTATGATGAGCTCTGTGATGTCTTACAGGACCTGGACCATAATTATTTCCATTAGATGTGTTATAGGAAAATGATGTTCCATTATTCTGATAGTAAAAACCAATATTCTCATCAGCAAAAGAAACAGAACATAGGCCAACTAATAATGTAGCACCTAATAAACAATTTCTTAAATTCATACAAAACTACTCCTTGTGTGGTTTGTTCTGATGTCTTAATAATAGATGTTATAGCTTAGATATAACTTAGTTAAGGAATATTTTTAGTGCTTGTCATAATAAAAAAGGTAATTAACATTTTGATTTTTATGTTAATTACCTTTAACAAATATACAAAGCTACAATTTAATTGAATTTGTATGTTAAAAGAATTTCCACCAAGGACGAGCAACTTTATCTGCTGCAATTTCATCTAGTCTTTCACAGATCTTAAAGCAAATAGAGTCTGGAGTTTCGCCATCTCCCCAAGGAGTCTTTAATAGAACTTTTGCAGCACCTGTTACATGACCTACTACATAAATATGGAACTTACCATCCTTTACAGCCTTCATAACAGATGAACGAAGCACTAACTGATGCACACAAGAGCAAGGAATAATGACGCCTTGAGTTCCTGTTAATCCATTAAGTCTACATATTTTAAAGAAGCCTTCGATCTTCTCGTTAACGCCGCCAACAGGCTGAACATCACCGAATTGGTCTACAGCACCTGTAACGGCCAAATCTTGGCGTATAGGTAAATCAGAAAAACTTGAGATAACAGCACAAAGACCTGTAAGAGATGCAGAGTCACCATCAATCTCAGAATAAGATTGCTCAAATACTAAGCTTGCGGTTACTGGGATTGGCTGAACAGATCCAAATTCGTTAGATAAAAAGCCATTGATGATCATCATTGCTTTAGCATGAATTTGACCTGCTAATTCGGCTTTTCTCTCAATATCAATTACATCGCCATCACCACCTGCTCTTAAGGTAGCTGTGATTCTGACAGGTTCTCCATATTCATAAGAGGTACCTGTAGTTTCAATAACACTAAGACCATTGATCTGGCCTGTAACCTCACCTTCTGTTGCAAGTAAAATTTGCTCATCACGGTGATTTCGTAATTCTGATTCTGCTAAATAATTTAGTCTAAAATCATCTGCACCAATAGCCTTTAAAACATTCTTAGAAGTTACTAATTCCCCTTTTGCATAATGATTTGCATCAATTACTAGAGAATTAAGTTTAATCTCAGGAATGCCAAGCCATCTTCTATCTCCACTTTGTCGACAAGCCCAGACGCAAAGTATCAAAATAGCATCTTTATCAAAATCTTTTAAAGTATGGAGGTTGACATAATTTTTAACTAGCGCGCTCATAAGAGCTACACCACCTACAATTGGAAATTCCATTACAATGTCAGCACGTAATGCAGTTTCAACAGTAGGCCAAAGAATTTCAAGATTAGCGCAATCGGTTGCATCACCACAAAGAATTAGCTTAAGACCTGAATTGACAGACAAGCTTTCTGCAAGCTTATTAAGCCATTTAGCATGATCAACAATATGAGAAATTTGAAGGATTAAAAAGTTTGATTTAGATAAAAGGCCTTCAGTTTTATCATCCCCAAATAGTTCTTTCTTTGAAGGTGCATATGAAACTTTTGCGCTTGATGAAGTATTTTCTTTGACCAAATTATAGGCAAGCTCAATAGTATTAACCTTAGAGCAGCCACAAAGTAATAAAACATTAGTTTTACTATTTCTATCTAAAGCTTTAATCGCATTTTTTGCTCTTAACTGTAAAGATGCAAAAGAACGTGCCTTAACTGTCTTTGTACAGTCAAAATCTGTTTTATCAAGCTTAGTTAAAAGATCGTTGTATTCTAATTCAACAACTGCGTCTTCAGCTTCATGAGCTTCTTGAGTATTTTCAGTAAATACGTATTTCAAATAATTGCCTTTAATATTAGTTTGTCTCAAAACTGTAAATCAAATCTACAGAATGATCCATTGATGAAATAAATTCAATATATAACCTTCTAACAAGCTCATATCGAACTTTAAATTCATTTACAGAGTTATATACACCATATCCATAAGATAAGCGCATTTTGTTAGTCAAATATGTCTGAACTTCAACCTGAGTTTCATTTCCAGAACCTGATGAACCTAACTGAACTCCATCCATGCCAAATATTCCTACAACAGAATTTAAAATATCTGTAGTAGTACCTAATCCAAGAGACATAAGTAACTGTGTGCTAGTACCGTCTGAATTTGTAACAGAATTATTCTTCTCTAAACCATGACCATATAACAAATAGGATAAAATTTCATTCTTACTCATAGCAGGTTTTGAGAATAAAGTTACAGTTGGATGCTCTGCTGTTCCTGTTACCTTTACACCAGCTAAAACTTCATCATCCATTGTTGAAGGATCTGCTACAACCTCTACATATAATTTAGGATTGTTTATCGAATCCTTAAAGATTGCATCTGCTATATTGAAAATAAACTTATGTCCATATAAATCAGCTGATGCATGGTCTAAAGAAATCTTGCCTTGGGCCATAACCTTTTTGGAAAGTTCCTTTTTGCTAACGATAATGCCACCCACTGCGTTTGCTCTAAGCCCCATCGCATTAACTTTTACATCATCACCTAGAGTAACACCAACTTCAATTTCCATGTCATTATTAAGTGTTGAGGCTTTCTTTTTATCTAAAACTAATCCATGCAAGTTTGTATTAGAATCAACAAAGATTTCATCCTTTGAAGGCTCAATCATATCTGTATCTAGATTTTTGAATTTAATAAGAGCTGAAGGAATATCTACATTTCCTGTTACCTTTATTATTCTATCGATAGTTGCAACTGTATGGATATTAACAAGTGCTTCACCATAAGATAATAAGAATACAGGTAATTTATCAGCATCTAAACTAATCCTTCCTTTAGGACCTTCAACCCAATCTAAATTACCTTTGATATTTATATCCGTCTCATTTAATGTAAATACACCATCTAAAGAGCCATGATCTCCATTTGCATTTACAAGTAAATTAAATTTATTAAAAGTACCTATGCTATAGCTTGGATCAGCACTTCCTTTAACCTTAATCTGACCAAAGAATAATGGATTAGCAAGAGTTCCATCTAATGAGCCTTTTACATTTGCTTTTCCATCTAAGGCATTAAGAGATTTAGATACAGCTGTAAACATTTCTAGATTTAAGTCTTTTAGGTTTATGTTTCCTGAAAGTTTTTTACTATTATAAATGTCACTAACTTGTGTTGAGATGTCTAAAGTACCTTGATTTTTAGATAGGCTAACGTTTATATCAGAACTAAACAGTGCTTTGTTAATATCAAGTTTTAAAGAAACTTTATCGTAAGGTAATAAAGCAGAATATGCCTGAATCTGACCACCTGTTGCAGTAACTCGAGCTTGTATTTCAGGTACTTGATTTACAAACTTGATATCAGAATGTAAAGACATCATACCCGTAGGCTGAATATCATTTGGGAAATAACGCTGAATAGTTTCTAGGTTTACCTTTTGTAAATCTAAAGAGGTTGATATCGTATTTGGAGAAAAAATAACATCTGAGGTTTTAGCAATTGCAATGCCATCTGACAAGATAATCTTTGAAATTCTTCCGCTTTGTTTTTTTAAGTTGTAATGAACATCTACAGGTTCTTTTAAAACAATCGGATCTACGATGTTGCTAACCAACATCATATTAGATACGTTAGCATTATAATCTTTTGTTTTTTCATTATAGTGGCCTTGAGCTGAGATATAGCTACCAGTGCCAGAACCACAAGAGAAGGTCAATCTATGGTCTAAAAGGTCACCAGATAAATCAAATGAACACTTTCTATAAGGCTTTAAGAAGCTACCAACTCTTAAAGAATTCGACATCACAGATATATTTAGATACTTATTACTAAAATCCAGAGTACTATCAAAGACTAGTTTTGACACTGATATATCTTTGTTTTTAATTAAGCCAGAGCGTCCTGCTAGGTTAATTGAAGGCTCTTTAAGGTCACCTTCTACTCTCATACGACCAGTAATAGATCCAGAAAACTCAGGGAATATTTTTTCTAGATTTGAAATATTCACACTGCCATTTAGTAAAGAATTTTTACTAATAGAGCCTGCTAAGTTAATCTTATTGTCGTCCTGAACAAACTTAATTGAATCAACTTCGAAACCTTCGTCGATGTCTCCAATTAGATTCTCAAAATCTAAACTTGCCTTATGTCCATTAAGATAAAAATTACTATTTAATTTATCAATACGGACCAATAAAGTATCTAAATTTTCAGCAAAGGATAAATCGATGTCTGATTGGAGGGATAAGCTTCCAGCTAGAGACTCTGATAAATCTTTAGCATCACCAGCTTTAAAAGAAACATTACCTAAAAAGCGATTTTCAGTTTCAAATTCAAAATCACCATCCACAGAGCCATGAACTTTTCTATTACCTAATAAACCATCAAGTTTAAAAGCGTTGATATGAGCATTTTTAGTTGTTAAGGCTGTGTCTAATAGAACATTAGTTTTAGTAAAACCATGTCCTGAAATCGAAGATGAAAGATTAACACCTAGTTGAGTAAAAATAGCACCTTCTATTTTCAGTTTTGTATTTGTAAAAGATATGCCATTTTTATCTAAGTCAGAGTCTTGAACAGAGGCTGACAAATTCTTTTCGATTTTATCAATTGCATCAATTAAATTCTCGGTGTTTTGTGTCGAGAATATTGAGGTATGCTGATGAAGAGCTTTTGCTTTTTCTTTTACATTTAAAGGATACTTTAAAACAGGAGCTTCAATAGATAAGAAACAAGGCACCTCGTCTGACAAGGTATTCATCCTTGCAATAATTTTGATTTTTTCAGGACTTGTAGCGTTTGCATCTAAATTAAGATCAACAAGACTACCTTTTAAAGTAAAATTTCCTTCTAAACCATACAAAGCAGAATCATAGTTAGATAAGTTGTACTTTGATTTACTACCCTTAGCATGAACTTCAAAATCAGTATTGTAGTAATCAATAAAATCCATTGTTCCACTAACATCAACTTCACCTAATTGATGTTTTGCTTTTACAGAAAAAACCTGTAAAAGAGTATGTTCCCATAAGGCATTAACCTCAGCATCAAAATAGCCTGAATCGTAACTATCCTGATAGTATCTTCCGTGATGCAAAGTTAAATTGTAAAAAGCAGGATCTAAAGGCAAATCAATATCAGTGATTTTTTCAATTGCACCATTGCCATTATCGTATGTCAAAATTGTAGGGAGCTTTTCTGAAGGAATACCATCGCCTTCATACTTTAAATGAACTAATGGGTCGAAGGCTTCGCCTTTTGTAACAGAAGCGTATGAATCATGAGCCTCTAGCTCAAGTTTTGCTCTTGGAACAAATACATCAACAACATCAGAGAGGTAGGCAAAATCTTTTACCTCTACATCATTAGCTTTGATTTTAACTAAAAAGTCTAATCTAAAAGGATCTGAGTTATCCTCGACTAAAGGAGTTGGATCTTCTTCTCCATCATCTCCCTTATAGGTTAATTCAACCTCAAGTTTATCTGTCTTTAAATGCTCAATTAAAAAAACGTCTTTTAAAAAGTAATTTGAAACACTGTAACTTAAATCAATTTTATTAGCTCTTACAATTACAATGTCAAAAACATTAACCTCAAAATAGTCATCAAGCTTTAGACCATGAAGCAAGTCGCCATTTGTAATATTGGCTGTTATCTTTAGAGTATCTGAAAAATAGTCATTAACTTTTGAAACAGCAAAACGCATACCTGCAGTTGTTGCTAGTAAAAAATACAAGGCACAGAAAATGACTACAAAGAGACTTATAAATGAATAAGCTATGAACTTTACAATTTTCTTTGTCGATACTTTCATATTTAGAACTCAGGACCAAATAGCAAGTGTAATTTAAACTGATTATTCTTTGAATGTCTGTCCATTCCGTATGCCAAATCAACTTTGATTAAACCAAATGATGATTGGTATCTATAACCAATACCTGGTCCTAATAAAAGATGTCTATTTTTATAATCATTAGTGCAAACAGCCGCATCTAAAAATACAGCTCCACGACTATTCTTAAAACCAATTGGGAACATAAATTCAGTTGTAGCAGAGGTTAAATATCTTGAACCTGTGAGTTTACCAAAAGCATCCCTTGAAGATGCTGACTTATAGCTAAAGCCTCTTAATGTTCTTTCACCACCTGCAAAAAATCTCATTGAAGGAGGAACTTTAAAAGAATCTGAGCCTATATTGGCGCCTTGAATTAACTTGTACAACACACGAGTATTTACAGAAGGAGACACAATCCCCTTTAAGGTAAACTCAGTATGCCAAAAATTAGCATCAGATAGAGCTCTTGAACCAAGTCTATTATCCCATACGATAGAATAACCAGTCTTTGGATCTAGACCGCCTGAAGTGCTTCTTCTTGACAGTTGTAAGCCTAACATCAAATTAAAAGGTTTTGCTTTTTCAAATCCTTGAGTATAGTTTTCGTATTCAGCTGCCACATAGTAATCTCTTCTCCACACTCCAGTCATATTAGCAACATAGTGAAATGAAGCATGAGACACATCTGATAGGTTATCGTTTAGATCAATTCTCGATTGAGATAGTCTTATATAAAAATAATCTAAATTAGGATTTTTATGAGGTATTTTGTAAATACCTTGAGCTTCTTTTTTAACTTGAGATGCTCTAACATAAGAGCTAAAAGAATGGCCTTTATCGTTAATTAAAGGCTTATCCCAACCTGCAAGACCACGAACGCCTTCATCTGTTGATAAGCCAAGACCAAGTCTAAATAAATTCTTTGACTGTCTTTCAAGTTCAACTGATACCGGAACCTTACCATCTTTGCGTTGCTCTACTAAAGGACGCACATCAACAGAACGATAGAAATTTGTTTGGGATAAAGAAGCTGAAAAAGCAGAAACAGTCTTTGACGAGAAATTCATCCCTTCATGAAAATTAACTAAAGAGGTTGAAGGCTTTAGTAATTTTTTAGATTTAGCATCAGCTAGAACTGATCCAAATTGATATCTTTTACCAGTATCATAGATAAGGACAATATCTGCAGCGTTTTGCTCTTGATATACAAGAATTCTTGCAGATACTAGTTTTGCATCAAAAAAGCCTAACTCTAATGTTTTTGCCTGTAAATCATCTTTTAATTTCTGATATGAGCCATGATTTAAAAGCTTATATGAGGATATTCCACTTTTACTAATAATATCTTTAAAAGACTGATAATAGGCACCTTCACCAATAATTTCTATTTGTGCATTTCTAATAAATAAAGGCTTACCTAAATCTACTTTTGCAACTAAATTATGGTCTTTAGTCTTTTCATTAGGATATTGAATTTCGATTTCAGGGTGATAATAACCAAAAGAATGAACCGCTAAAGTTATCTTATCTGAAATTTCTCTTCCATATAATTTAGCTCTTGCTTTAGAAATAACAGGAAGTGATGAGAGATAAGCTTCAACGTTGTCTGAAACAGCATCATTTTCAATACCTTTAACTCTTACTTTAATTGCATCGGTATAGATACTGTTTTTAATTTTTAAGGGTTTACCATCAGATGAGCAAGCTAAAAGCATTGGTAGAGAAACAACAATAAAGCCTAGACAAAAGAAACGACTAATTTCCTTTGCAAGTTTTCCGTATTGTTGTTTTTTCTTTAGCATTTTTTAGTAATTACTCTATATATATTAGGTCACTATTATACTAAGAAAACGACTTTTTTAACGCTATTTAAAGATAACTAACTAATTAAAAACGAAAAAAAATTGTGGCTAAAAAAGCCATATTTTTATAAAAAAAACGAATTCTAATTATCTTATTGATTTATAAAAAAAAATAATCAAAACAGATATATATCATTTTTTCCCTTGAAAAAAAACTAGATTCGTCTAAAATATGCAAGACTAAGATCACTAAATAAAAAAAGTTTTTAAATTAGTATCTGCGTCACTTGGTGTACTCAATAACATGTTTGGGGGTCTTTGTGGTCGCATCCGCAATTTTGGCTCTTGCCGATGGTACAGTATTCAAAGGAAAAGCCTTTGGTGCTGAAAAAACAACTACCGTTGGTGAAGTCGTATTCAACACTTCTATGACCGGCTATCAGGAAATTCTAACCGATCCTTCATATGCTAGCCAAATCGTTACTTTAACTTATCCACATATTGGAAATTACGGTACAAGTGAAGAAGACATCGAATCTCGTGATGTTTTCGCTATGGGTTTAATCATCCGTGATTTATCACTTGTAGCTTCAAATTTCCGTAATGATCGGAATTTAAGCGATTTCTTAGCAAAATATAAGAAGCCTGGTATCTTCGGTATTGATACCCGAATGTTAACCCGAATTCTTCGTGAAAAGGGTGCTCAGAACGCATGTCTATCTACTGATCCAGACATGACTGAAGAAAAAGCACTTGAACTTGCACGTGCTTTCCCTGGTATTAAGGGAATGGACCTTGCAAAGGTAGTTACAACTGACAAAATCTATACCTGGAATGAAGGTACTTGGGAATTAGGTCAGGGCTACGTAAACAAGGCTCGCACTGAATTTAACGTAGTTGCCTACGATTTTGGTGTTAAATACAATATTTTAAGAATTTTGACTTCTCTTGGTTGCAAGGTAACAGTCGTTCCTGCAATGACCCCTGCAAGTGAAGTAATAAAGATGAATCCTGATGGTGTATTTTTATCAAATGGTCCTGGTGATCCAGAACCTTGTACTTATGCTCAGGAAGCTATCAAAGAATTTATTGAGAACAAGATCCCTCTATTTGGTATTTGTCTAGGTCACCAGTTACTATCACTAGCTTCTGGCGCTAAAACTATCAAGATGAAATGTGGTCACCACGGTGCAAACCACCCTGTTAGAGATCTTGAGACTAACGTTGTATACATTACTTCTCAGAACCATGGTTTCTGTGTAGATGAATCAACCTTACCTGCTAACTTGAAGGCTACTCATAAATCTCTATTTGATGGCACCTTACAGGGTGTTGAGAGAACTGATGTTCCAGCATTTAGCTTCCAGGGTCACCCTGAAGCAAGTCCTGGTCCTCATGATCCAATGGCTCTGTTTAATCACTTTATTGAACTTATGCGTAAATATAGAGAGAAGGCTTAGGGGATAACAAATGCCAAAGCGTACAGACATTAAAAAGATTTTGATTCTAGGTGCTGGCCCAATCGTTATCGGTCAGGCTTGTGAATTCGATTACTCAGGTACTCAGGCTTGTAGAGCTCTTCGAGAAGAAGGCTACGAAGTTGTCCTAGTAAACTCAAATCCTGCAACCATCATGACTGATCCTGATGTTGCAGATGTAACTTACATTGAACCAATCCACTGGAAAGTTGTTGAAAACATTATCGCTAAAGAGCGTCCTGATGTAGTTCTTCCTACCATGGGTGGTCAGACAGCTTTAAACTGTGCTCTTGATTTAGAAAAGCATGGCGTTTTAGCTAAATACAATGTTGAAATGATCGGCGCTAAAGCTGATGCAATTGATAAAGCAGAAAACCGTGAACGCTTTGACAAGGCAATGAAAAAGATTGGCCTTGAGTGTCCACGTGCTGGTATTGCACACAGCTTAGAAGAGTCATGGGAAGTTCAAAAGATGGTTGGATTCCCATGTATTATCCGCCCTTCTTTCACTATGGGTGGTACTGGTGGTGGTATCGCTTACAATCCAGAAGATTTCGTTGAAATCTGTACTAAGGGTTTAGAGCTTTCACCTACCCACGAGCTTTTAATCGATGAGTCTTTAATCGGTTGGAAAGAGTATGAGATGGAAGTTGTGCGTGATCGCAAAGACAACTGCATTATCGTATGTTCAATCGAAAACTTAGACCCTATGGGTATCCACACTGGTGACTCAATTACTGTAGCTCCAGCTCAGACTCTAACAGATAAAGAATACCAAATCATGCGTGATGCAGCTATGGCTGTTTTACGTGAGATTGGTGTTGAAACTGGTGGTTCTAACGTACAGTTTGGTATTAATCCAGATAACGGCCGTATGGTTATTATTGAGATGAACCCTCGTGTATCACGTTCATCAGCATTAGCTTCAAAGGCAACAGGTTTCCCTATTGCTAAAATTGCAGCTAAGTTAGCAATTGGTTATACATTAGACGAATTAGGTAACGATATCACTGGTGATAAGACTCCAGCATCATTCGAGCCTAGCCTTGACTATGTTGTAACAAAGATCCCTCGTTTCAACTTTGAGAAATTCCCTAACTCAGACGATAGACTTACAACTCAGATGAAGTATGTTGGTGAGGTTATGGATATTGGTCGTACCTTTGAAGAGTCTTTACAAAAAGCATTACGTGGTCTTGAGACTGGTAAGCTAGGTTTTGACTCACGTCTTGATATGAGCCATCCTGATGCTCGTCAGAAGTTACTTCACGAGCTTGAGAATGCAGGCGCACACCGTATTTGGTACATTGGCGACGCATTCCGTATCGGTATGACTGTTGAAGAGGTATTTGACTACACCAAGATCGATCCATGGTACTTAAGCCAAATTAAAGAAATCATCGACATCGAAAAATCATTAGATGGCAGAACTTTAAAGTCTGTTGATGCAGATGAGATGAAAGATCTTAAGTCACGTGGTTTCTCAGATGCACGTCTTGCTACTTTATTAAAGACAACTGAAGATAAAGTACGCGCTCGTCGTTGGTTATTTGAAGTTTACCCTACTTACAAGCGTGTTGATACTTGTGCTGCTGAGTTCTCTACTTCAACAGCTTACATGTACTCAACATACGAGCAAGAATGTGAAGCACGTCCTACCGATAAAAAGAAAGTTATCGTTCTAGGTGGTGGCCCTAACCGTATTGGTCAGGGTATTGAATTCGACTATTGCTGTGTACATGCTTCAATGGCATTGCGCGAAGATGGTTACGAGTCAATCATGGTTAACTGCAACCCTGAAACTGTGTCTACTGACTATGATATTTCAGATAGATTATATTTCGAACCAGTTACCCTTGAAGATGTTCTTGAAATTGCACGTATTGAAAAGCCAGTTGGTGTAATTGTTCAGTTCGGTGGTCAGACTCCTCTAAAACTAGCTAAAAAGTTAGAGCAAGAAGGTGTACCTATCATTGGTACATCTCCAGATGACATCGATAGAGCTGAAGATCGCAAGCTATTCCAGGAAGTTGTTAATAAGTTACAACTTTTACAGCCTCGCAATGGTACTGCTACATCTCTATCACAAGCAATCTCTGTTGCTAATGAAATTGGTTATCCTCTAGTTGTTCGTCCTTCATATGTTTTAGGTGGACGTGCAATGGAAGTTGTTTATGGTGAAGAAGACTTACGTCATTACTTTGCTGAAGCTGTTAAGGTTTCAAACAAATCTCCAGTTCTACTAGATAAATTCCTAGATCACGCAATGGACATTGACGTTGATGCTGTAGCTGATGGCAAGGATGTTGTTATCGGTGGCATTATGGAGCACGTTGAAGAATGTGGTGTTCACTCAGGTGATGCTTCATGTGTTCTTCCTCCATACCATTTAGATGCAGAAATGATTGAGCGTTTAACTAAGGTTTCAAAGGACCTTGCTATTGCTCTAAACGTACGCGGTCTAATGAACGTTCAGTTAGCTATTCGTGAAGGTAAGATTTACCTAATCGAGGTAAACCCACGTGCAGCTCGTACAATTCCATTTGTATCAAAGGCAACTGGTTTACCATTAGCTAAGATTGCAGCTCGTGTAATGACAGGCAAGACTCTAGCTGAACAAGGTGTAACTCACGAAGTTGTACCTCCATACTACTCAGTAAAAGAAGTAGTTCTACCATTTGATAAGTTCCCAGGCTCTGATCCTCTATTAGGACCAGAAATGAGATCAACTGGCGAAACAATGGGTACAGCTACATCATTCCCTGAGGCATATGCTAAAGCTCAGTTAGCTGCAAAGGCACCTATCCAGAGAGAAGGTACTATCCTACTATCAATTAAGAAATCTGATCAGGACAGATTAGTTGCTTTAGGTCAGCAGTTAGTTAATGCAGGCTTTAAGTTAGAAGGTACTCGTGGCACATGCCGTGTTCTTAACGAGGCTGGCATTGAATGTGTACATGTACATAAGGTATATGAAGCACGTCCAAATCTACTAGACTTTATTAAGTCAGGCAGATACAGCTGGGTTATCAATACAACTGAAGGTCGTCAGTCTGTTGAGGATTCACGTTCACTTCGTCGCAGCTGCTTACGCTACGGTATTGCATACACCACTACATTAAATGCAGCTATTGCTTGCACCGAAGCTATTCATGCAGATGAATATGCATCAGTACACTCTCTACAAGAGCTACATAAGATGGTAGACGAAAAATATGGTAAATAATCTTTAAGATTGTTTATCTATGAATGCCAGATCTAAAAAGTCTGGCATTTTTTATGTCTAAAACAGAGCAAATCTTATATATCAACAAGTTAAATTCACAATTTTATAGATAGACATCACGAAAACAGCATAATAGACACAGTTCTTATTAACCAAAATTCATTTTTAAATCCTATACTTAATATAGATAACTTAATAAGGAACATAAAAATGATTTCCGTTAGAAAAGCAAACTATGAAGATGTAAAGATTTTGAAAAAATTAGCTGATGAGCTAGTTCCATCTTCATTCAAGGGCGTGTTAAATACAACTCAAATTGACCATATGTTAGACAAGTTCTATACCCAAGAGGCTCTTCAAGATGCATTAGAATCAGGTAAAGAATACTTTATTGCTAACAAAGATGGTGAGGACTTAGGCGTTGTTTCTATTATTAAACATGGACCAAATCTGTTTTTAATGCAAAAGATCTATGTCAGTGAAAAGGCACTAGGAAAAGGAATTGGTTCTGCTTTATTTAACGAAGTAAAGCAATATGTAAAGCAACAACAATCTTCTTGTACCATTGAGTTACCGATTAACCAACATAATCCTGGATTACCCTTCTATGTAAAACATGGAATGAAGAAAGTAAGAGATGCTGGTATTGATATGGGCGATTTCTTTATCAACGAAGAAGTTTACAGCATAAATATAGAGTAAAATATACTCTTTAAAGAATCAAATTAGAGGAAATGAATAATTTCCTCTTATTTTTTTATAAACAAAACACTCATCTTATATTCTTGTCTGTGATTGTTTCTTTAGAGCATTTCAAAAAATTATCAACTTATTTAATCTTGTATTTTTGGTAAAATATAAGATTAAATAAAATGTTAACACAAAGACTTACATTTTGTGTTTTTGCAGTACTGTAAATTACATCATAAATATCACAATCTTAACTAAGGTATTTACTCATGAGCGACTTGATAGACTCAATACAAATAAGCGATGACAATAATCAAAGTGGCTTACAACGCATTTATCTGTATAACTCTTTTTTCAAAGGAAAGTTTACTGAAGTAGAGTGTACAGGAAATACCAATAACACAGGTTCTAATGGTGCTGGTAAAACATCATTACTCTCTTTAATTCCTGTGTTTTATGGTGCTGAGCCTAATAACATCGTCTCTCGTGAGGCTGGTAAATTATCTTTTGTAAACTTTTACCTGCCATATCCGTCATCAATGATTGTGTTTGAGTACATGCGATACGGTGAGAGTAAGTGTGCCCTTTTATACAATAACAATAATTCTTTATGCTATCGCTTTATCGATGCTAAGGCTGATACTCAGCTTTTCTCTGACGAGTCCATCAGTAAACTTAAAGAGTGTAATGATGTACGCGAGTGGCTTAAAACAACAGTCTCTAAAAACTATTTTGTAAGTAGTGCTATTAGTAATTGCATTGATTACCGTGCGGTTATTCAAAACAGTAAAGAGCGTCTGCGTAAACTCTATAATGTCTCAGGCTCATTAACTAGTATCGCAACTAAATTCTCCTTATGTAAGCAAAACGATGAGATAAAGCATATTGGTGCCTTAACTACCGTGATGATGCGTAATAATAGAATGCTTGCTCAGCTTAAGACAATGCTTGTTGACTGCTATTTAGAGCACACTATTAGCATCACTGTTCCTCATAAAGAAAATACACAGAAGATTAACGCTTTAAAAACCATTGTCAAAGTGCGTGAGCGTGAAAGTCAATTAAAAAAAGCACTTGAATTTGAGACAGTACTTAAACAACAGTGGGGACGTTTAAAGTCCTTCTATCTGCAGCTTGTTAATTACAACAACTCCAATAACTCTATCTTGGAAAAAGCAAAGCTTGAGTTCAACACCCTGCGTAATCAAAAGCAAACACTCTCCAATGAATTTGATGAAAAGATTAAAGAACTTAATGCTACCTTGCTTGATTTAAACTCTAAGCATGATGGTATTGATCGTCGCTATAACAAAGCGATGGAAATGAAAGATGAGTGGGATAATAAAAACATCAACGATATTATCGCAAAATACGAAAATATCGATGACTACTATGATAATTGGAAAAAGAATCAACAGCATTATGATGATTTAACCTCATCCATCAATGAAATTGTGCAGAACTATCAGGCAAAGGTTAACTCTATTAAAGAAAAATCAGACAAACAGCTAGATAAGGCTAAAGCTGAGCTTCAAGAGATACAAGATAGAATCGATGCCATCGATGCAGATGAACAATCAAAAAAAGAACAGTGCAACACTAAATACCTAAGAATTAGTGATGACAAATTAAACGAGCGTAGTAACGAAAAACAGGCAATCAATGACTCCTTATTAGGCCTAATGGGTGAGCTAAAAAAGGAATCATCATTTACTGATGATGAAACACTGCGCTTTAACAACTACGAAAGACAAATTGAAGCAATTGACGAAGATCTTGAAAGACTAGATGTCAAGATTAACTCTGAGCGTGAGCATGTAAGTAACGAAGAACGTGCCTTAAATGAGTTTACGCAAAGGCTTCAAGGCATTACTGATGCTTATAATCAAAAGATGAAGCGTGCTGATGATTTATTCGCTCTAATTAACCCAGCCGAAGGCTCACTACAATACTTCTTAGAGCATAACGATCCTTTGTGGCGTGATAGTATTGGTAAAGTTCTCCGCCCCGAGCTTTTGTCCGAAAAGAATCTATCTCCAAGCTTTAGTGATGATGAGAGTTTAAAGGATAGCATTCTAGGTTTAAGCATTTCACTTGATGCCATTGATACCCCTGCTTTTATGAAAAAGGTAGCCGAACTTGAGGCAGAGCGTAATGCATTATTGATTGAGTCTGAAAACTTAAAAGCCGATATCACAAGATTTACTCAAGAGCACACCGCCAAGAGTAAGTCACTTCAGACCTTGACTGTAGCCTTTGAAGATCTCAAACGTCAAGCTTCAAGACAACGTGATGAGCGCAAAGATTTAAGACTATTGCTAAAATCTGAGCAGAACAAAGCTAGTGAGGCTGCTTCAGTGCGAGCTCAAAAGGTTCAAGATAAAATCGCTGCAAAAAGAAAAGCGCTTGGTGCTTTTGATGCTGATACCAAGAAACTTCTTGATAAGCTTGTAAGCGCTAAGAACAATGAAATCTTAGAGATTAGTGCACTTTACTCTCAAAAGCTTGAGCCCGTACAAGAGCAGTATGACAACAAACTAGATTACTGTAATGACATTAAAGCTGATTTAAGAATTAGACTACAAGATTTAGAAAAGAGTCGAGATGCATCTATTAAGAGTGAGGGACTAGATCCTTCTATTATCCGTGCAGCTCGTGATAAAGCAGAGAGAGCAAAAGAAGAATACGAAACCATCTTCCAAAGTATCACCATGATTGAAAAATACAAATCATGGAAGAATCAAGAGTGGGATCATATTGATGAAATCAAAGATACTTTATCAAAGATTGATTTAGATTTAATCACCACTGATGATGCTTTAAAGAAAGTAAAAGCGGACAGAAACGAAATTATAAATACGCTTTTCGAGCAAATTCAAGTACTAAAGGACAAAATTCAGTACTGCGAGGATGAGCTTGATAAAGCTACTAGTGCTAAAAATCAGTATCAAAGTATTGTCGATGAATTGCCAGCAGATATTGCCCCTGTAGATGTCAGTGGTTTTAACGACGCCGCTGCTATTTCTGAGCAGTTACGTAAGGCCCGTAACGCTGCTATTGATGCAACTACTAAGATCTCAGAAGCCATTAAGACTGTAAGTTCAGTTCTATTTGATATTGGCACCGATAATATGGTGTCACAAAGCTGGTCTTCCTTTATGGAGGAGCTTGATAAAAACAGCGAACTTAAACCTAATACTGATGCTTTCTATTTAGCTTGTGTACCAGGTTTAAGAATACTTCTAGAGAACACCATTCCTGAAAACCTATCACTGATTTTAAGTACGATTAACACCTCAGGTCATGAGTACAATCAGTTCTATTTAACATTACAGACCTTTAACAACAAGGTGTCACGTTTATCTAATACTTTTGAGGATAAGATTAACCTTGATAACCCATTTAAGGCCTTAAATGACATCAAGATTGAGTTACGCTCTAAAGTTGATGATCATGATATTTGGAATGATCTTAAAAACTTTCATAATGTCTATGAAGAGTGGGGCCGCAAAGCTGCCTATGGGGAGGTTCCAACTCGAGAATTTGTCGAGGCCTTTGAGCGTACCACTGAAGCTCTAAAGGTTTGTAATATCACAGGCTCACTTGAGTCTTTAGTTGACCTAAATGTCTCTATGAGTGAGAACGGACGTATGGTTAAAATACGCTCAGATAACGATCTATCCGGTATCAGCTCACGTGGTATTTCAAAGCTTGCTATTATCGTTATCTTCTGTGGTTTGACAAGATATCTATGTAAAGATATCAATGTACGTATTCACTGGCCGCTTGATGAGTTAGGAGATCTTTACGAAGAAAATGTTGTTCTGCTTTTTGAGCTTATGAATAAGTACAACATCTCCTTATTCTGTGCACAGCCTAATCCATCTGCTACCCTACTTAAGTACTTTGATACTAAAAACTTTGTGGATAAAGATGAGGGTATTAAGCGTTGTATTCCGGTATCGATAAAAGAGAGCAATCCAATGTTTAAAAAATTAGTAACTTCATCAGCAAACAACGCAGACGAGGAATAACCATGGCATCAAGATTTGAAACATGCATCGAACACTTCTTAGGCATGAATGTTATATGTGAGGTTGGTACTCCTGAAGAATTCCATTATCTTGAAGATCCAATGAATTTTGATAAGGTTAATCGATTCTTAATGCAAATTGGTCGTAGTATTGTCAAAACACGAGACCAGAAGGCTTATTACTGTGTCTACACTACTCTTGATGACAATGAAAAGCGTCGTACCGCTCAGCGTCAGTTTGATGCTGTGATGAGTGATTTTGATGGCTTGGTCGATTGGATACGTCTCGTGCGTAACGTAAGTGATAATGCTCGCCCTCTTGAGACCGGAGACCACCTAAAGGAGTCTGAACTATTACAAGCCATAGAAAATTCAAATTCAATTTCAGAACAGCTTGAGCGTATTGCGCAGAAGTTTAAACGAGCACAAGGATCACTTACCACTAAAAACAAGTTGCGCTCAGTGCTTGCCTACTTAAAAGACCGTGGGTTCTTTATTGTCGCAGGTACTACAGGATCAGTCTTTACTGCTACAGGTAAATGGTCATTACTCTACGATGAGCTTGAGTATATTCACTCTTTTGATGGATTTGAGAAAACTGTAGCTCCAATGCAGTCGGAGCTTTTCTAAATGGGACATAAAGAAACATCTAAAACAGCTTTTAATGCACTCTACAAAAACTTTGACTTAGTAGAGCGTTGTTGCTATGAGCACAACGGTGAGATTGAAAACTTTGGTGACAATCAAAAAGTCATCGATGCTTTAATTAAAAACCGCTTAGCTTACTTTGTTGATGACAATTTAGATGTACGTGTGCACTCAAAGGTGCGTGGTTTAATCGACCACACCACTAGTCGCTATCGTCTACGTGAAAAGCATGGAGCCTTTGCAGGTCTTATTGACGATTTGGAGTACAACCTTACCAGCTATCAAAAGGCAAAGGTAAACATTAAGGCTAATAATGCACAGCGTTTCTTTGATGAAGTACGTGAAATTGTCATGGATATTATCGAGCTACTCGTTGATACCATCTGCATGTATAACCGTGTCGTACTTGATGATTTCTCTGTCTCCTATGATTTAGATGAACGTATTCGCGAGACTAAACGCTGTAAGGATGAATTACTAAAGCTCAATGAGATCTTTGAACAATTAACTGTCGATAAAATCTATGCCTGGGTTGGCAATGACACCAATCTTGAGCATCTTTTAATGAAAGTTTTCAAAGAGAAAATTGACTTAGGCTTAAAAGATTTAAATGGTATTAACTTAAAACTCATTGAACGTCTTGATAAGCTAAATCGTGATAAGCATTCACGCCATCTTAATACACTTGTAGATGACTTTGCGATGCGCTTTGCCCTAAATCCTGGCTATATGACTGATATCAAAGCCATTGAGTTACCAAAGGAGATGTCACTACCTGAAGGTCTGTTGATAGGAGCTTACGCCAATTTGGAAAGCCAACTTGACTCCTACAAGGACATCACCGATGAGATTGCGCTAAACGTTAATCTTAAACACAGAGCAAAAGGTAGTAACACAGAGGCTCCTGAGACCATCAAGGTTACAGACTCCCGATCAAAGACGCTAAATATTGAGCTTGATGAGGTAAATACCGCTATTGAGTATCTTTTTGAGGCGATTGAATCTGATGAAATCACAGAAGATATCAGTGTTATCAAAGCTCATGCTATTTTAGAGGTAAAAATCTCTGAGGCTGATTGGTTAATTCTTGTAATGAATACTTACTCCTCACATAGACGTCAACTTAAAAACCATACTCGTTATCAGGAAATAAGCTACGTTAAGTCACCATATGATGGTACTGTCATTGTTGAGGACATAGTATTTAAAAAATTATGATAGACAATGACTTCTCTTTAAATTTAAGTGAGCTTAAATCTTTACAAAAGCTTGTAAGTGAACGTATCCATACCCCATCTGTAAAGAGTAAATCGGTATGCTCACTACTAGATAAATTTAAGATGGGGCGTCGTCTTAGTTATGAGTTTATGCTTTCGTCTGATGAACTTAATACTTTAGAGCGCTACTTTAAAGAGCACATTCACCAAGACCCAATAACGCATAGTCTGTCTTACAAAACAAGAACAGAGGCAGCTCGCTTTGTCGCAAACGAAAAGTGGGCTCAAGGCACTGTCTTTGGGAACCTTGTAAACCTTGCATCAAGTACATCTGCTATTACCTTTAAAACAGGTGAGAATATTGCCACTCCAAAAGGTAGTGTTCTATGTGCATCTTTTGAAAACTTAAATTTAAGTACCATAAAGAAACTTGTCATTCTTGAGAACGGTGAGGCCATATTAAATTGGCATTTAATTGAAAGTCTATTGCCTGATAGCTTTTTGCATGCACTCTTTGTCTATCGCGGGCACGGTCACAATGTAGCTTTGGTGCAAGAGCTATTTAAATCCTTGCCAAATGAGTGCAAAGTAGGTCTCTTCTTTGATTACGATCCAAAGGGCTTACAGATGGCCTATGAGTACTCAAAGTATACTAAATGCAGATGTGAGCTTATCATTCCATCAGAGATTACAGATACAGTATCAAAACTTTCTAAAAAAGATGAGTACATCAAGCAAAGTGATGTAGCTTTTTCAGTACTTAAAAATGTTACTAACGAAAACTTCTTAAAAGAAATCAAGAATCTTAAAAAGCATGAATATGCCATTACACAAGAATGCATGATCGCTCATAAAATAAAACTTATGACAATCAATATCAAATAAGTAAACATAAAAGATGAAAAAAATCGTTAATTACAATCTTTCTATAAAAGTAGGTGAACTATTTGTGATTACGTCATTGATCTAGATCTCTGAAGATTTGCTTAAAATAATTTTTTTTCTAGATATTAAAAATATTTTGCGATCAATAAGAGTGCAGTGTCATTTTATTTAAGTTATAATATTTTTTATAAATTATCTTATAAATCAGTATGTTAATTTTAATTTTTTTAAGTAAATCACAAAAAACGACCTAATAATAAGCAAAATATTACTGATCATTTTTTTTAACTTATTGATTTTAGGTGATTTTATATTTTTTTGCACCATATTAAAACGTATAGTAAAATTTAAGAGTCGTTTTAGTGCCACATCAAATTTCCTTTGACTTAAAACACTAACTCCACGAAAATTTACTCAGACATTAAAACACGGGTACGTTAATGTACTCTAACTTTTGAAAATTAGGAGCACCTAAATGGATTTCAATGCAGTTAGCAAGCTTATCAAGGATAACGATGTAGTATTTGCTGATTTAAGATTCACAGATACTAAGGGTAAAGAGCAACACATCACTCTTCCTATTTCTTGCATCAAAGAAAAGTTCTTCGATCAAGGCAAGATGTTCGATGGTTCTTCAATTGCAGGTTGGAGAGGAATCGACAAGTCAGACATGATCTTAATGCCTGATATTGAAACTGTTCAGTTAGATCCTTTTTATGCAGATCCAACTATTATCGTTCGTTGCGATATTCTTGAGACAGAGACATTAACAGGTTACGACCGTGATCCTCGTTCAGTTGCTAAGCGCGCTGAAGAGTTTTTAAAGTCAACAGGTGTTGGTGACGTAGCTTACTTTGGTCCAGAACCAGAGTTCTTCTTATTTGATGACGTTCGCTTCAAGTCAGACATCACAGGTTCTTTCGTAGCAATTGATGATGTTGAAGCAGCTTGGAACTCAGCTACTGAATACGAAGGTGGTAATAAGGGTTACCGTCCTGCAGTTAAAGGTGGTTACTTCCCAGTACCTCCAGTAGATTCATCACAGGACATCCGTTCTGCAATGTGTAAAGTTATGCAAGAAATGGGCTTAGTAATTGAAGCTCATCACCACGAAGTAGCTACAGCAGGTCAGAATGAGATTGCAACTGAGTTTAACTCATTAACTAAGAAAGCTGATGAAGTTCAGATTTACAAGTATGTTGTACAGAATGTAGCTAACCAGTACGGCAAGACAGCAACCTTTATGCCAAAGCCAATTTATGGCGATAACGGCTCAGGTATGCACTGCCATATGTCTATCTACAAGGATGGCGAGAATACTTTTGCTGGTAATCTATATGGCGGCCTATCTCAGGAAGCTTTATGGTACATCGGTGGTATCATCAAGCATGCTAAGTCATTAAATGCTTTCACTAACCCATCAACTAACTCTTACAAGCGTTTAGTTCCTGGTTTTGAGGCTCCTTTAATGCTAGCTTACTCAGCTGCTAACCGTTCAGCATCAATCCGTATTCCTTATGCTCTAAATCCTAAGACAGCACATATTGAAGTACGTTTCCCTGATTGTACAGCAAACCCATACTTAGCATTCGCTGCAATGTTGATGGCTGGTCTTGATGGTATCTTAAACAAGATCAATCCAGGCGAAGCAATGGATAAGAACTTATATGATCTTCCTCCAGAGGAAGCAGCAAACATTCCTCAGGTTTGTGGCTCTCTAGATGAAGCTCTAAAAGCTCTAGCAGCAGATCATGAGTACTTAACAGCAGGTGGCGTATTCTCAGAGGATATGATTCAAGCTTTCATCGAGCTAAAACAGGCTGAAGATACTCGCGTACGTTCAACTCCGCATCCAGCAGAATTTGAGTTGTACTACAGCTTATAATAAATAATACCCAAGGGTAAAAAAAGCTTATAAAATAAGCATTTACAATGATAGGGCCCTTATATAGGGCCCTTTTTGTATCTATACCACTCGCAAAAGGTGACACACAAATGACTAATTCTGGTCTATACAGAAGTGAGAATGAGCATGACGCTTGTGGCGTTGGCTTAATTGCTCACATAAAAGGTCAAAAAAGCCACAGTATCGTAAACCAGGGTCTTGAGGTTCTAAAAAACCTTACCCATCGTGGAGCAGTTGGTGCTGATCCACTTCAAGGTGATGGTGCAGGCATTTTGATTCAAATTCCTGATCAAATATTCCGTGACGACATGATGCGTCAAGGAGTTAAATTACCACCACCTGGTGAATACGGTGTTGGAATGATCTTCCTACCTCGTGAAGAAGCTTCTCGTCATGCTTGCCAAGAAGAAATCGAACGAGCAGTTTTAGCTGAAGGTCAGGTAATTTTAGGTTGGAGAGACGTACCATTAGATGAAGACATTCCTATGTCTCCTGTAGTACGTGAAAAAGAACCTGTAATTAGACAGATTTTCATTGGTCACTCACCTGATGTTTTGGTAACAGATGCATTAGAAAGAAAGCTTTATATCATAAGAAAGAGTTGCTCAATTGCTATTTCTAACTTAAAGTTAAAGCATTGTAAAGAATTCTACATACCTTCATTTTCAGCAAGAACTATCGTATATAAAGGACAGTTGCTTGCAAATCAGGTAGGCGAATATTTCAAGGATTTATCAGATAGCCGTTGTACATCTGCTATTGCTCTGATCCATCAGCGTTTCTCAACTAATACATTCCCTCAGTGGTCTTTAGCTCATCCTTTTAGAATGATTGCTCACAACGGTGAAATTAACACCTTACGAGGCAACTTCAATTGGATTAAGGCTCGTGAAAAGAAGATTTCATCTCCAGTATTTGGTAAAGATCTTGAAAAGCTATGGCCTTTAATTTTCCAAGGTCAATCAGATTCAGCTTCATTTGATAATGTGTTCGAGCTATTAACTCTATCAGGATATTCTTTAGCACAAGCAGCAATGATGATGATCCCTTCTGCTTGGGAAAAAGACACTTTGATGGATCCTAAGCTAAGAGCTTTCTATGAATACTACGCAGCAATCATGGAGCCTTGGGATGGTCCAGCTGCTGTTGCCTTCACTGACGGTCGTCAGGTTGGTGCTACTCTAGATAGAAACGGCTTACGTCCTGCTCGTTACATTGTAACTAAAGACGATTTAGTAATATTAGCATCTGAAGAAGGTACTCTAAAGATTGATGAAAGCAGAATTGCACGTCACTGGAGACTAGAACCAGGTCGTATGCTTTTAATCGATACTGAGCAAGGAAGAATTATTGATGATAAAGAGATTAAGACCTCTTTAGCTACAGCTCGTCCTTATACAGAATGGACTGACAAGGTAAGAATTAAGCTTACAGATATTAAAGAACAACCAAAGCCAAACTGTGTTAACTTAACTACAAAAGCGCTAATGGGCGTATTTGGTTATACTCGTGAAGACGTTGAGCGTTTATTAAAGCCAAAGGCAATTTTAGGTCAAGAACCTGTTTTATCTATGGGCAATGACGCACCTCTTGCAGTTTTATCAAATAACTCAAAGAGTCTATATGATTACTTCAGACAGTTATTTGCTCAGGTTACAAACCCTGCAATTGACCCTATCCGAGAAGAAATGGTTACATCTTTAGTATCATTCATCGGACCTCGTCCTGACCTACTAAACATCATGGATAACAATCCTCCAGTTCGTTTAGAGGTAACACAGCCTATTATAAATGCGGTTGAGATGGAAAAAATCCGTGCTATTAGTCAGTACACAGGTAATAAATTCCGCTCATTAGAACTTGATATCACCTATCCATTATCATGGGGTAAAGATGGTATTGAGGCTCGTTTAGCTTCTATTAGAGCTGCAGCTATTGATGCAGTAAAACAAGGCAACAATATCTTAATCATTTCTGATAGAAATGTCAGTGAAGATAGACTTGCTATACCTGCTCTTCTTGCAACATCTGCAGTTCATCAGTGTTTAGTTGAAAATGGTCTTCGTACAAGCACAGGTTTAGTTGTAGAAACCGGTTCAGCAAGAACAGTTCATCACTTTGCTCTACTTGGTGGTTATGGTGCAGAAGCTATTCATCCATATGTAGCTCTTCGTGTTGTATCTGAATTAGCAGAAAATGAGAAAACTGCAGAACAGTATCGTGAGAATTATATTCACGCTATTGATAAGGGCCTATATAAAACTATGGCTAAGATGGGTATTTGTACCTATATGTCATACATTGGAGCTCAAATCTTTGAAGCAGTAGGTTTATCATCAGAATTTGTTGATAAGTACTTTACAAATACTCCAAGCCCAATTGAAGGTGTTGGTTTATTTGATATTGCTCAAGAAGCAGTTCAAACACACATTGATGCATTTAAGAAAATACAGCTTCAAGATCCTTCTCTAGCACAAGGTGGTGACCTAAACTGGAGACAAGATGGCGAACAGCATATGTGGACTCCTGATGCAGTTGTTCACTTACAGCGAGCTGTTCGTGCAGGTGACTTTGCTGAGTATCAAAAATACGCACAAATCATTAACGATCAATCAAGTCGCTTAATGACCATTCGTGGCTTATTTAAGTTCAAAAAAACTACTCCTATTGATATCAATGAAGTTGAATCAGAAGAGAGCATTATTCATCGCTTCGCTTGCTCTGCAATGTCAATGGGTGCAATTTCAACTGAAGCTCACACTACCATGGCCATTGCGATGAACCGCATGGGCGCTATGTCAAATAGTGGTGAAGGTGGTGAAGATCAAAGACGTGATGGCATCATTACCAAAGAGACTTCAACTAAAGCTATTTTAGGTGATGATATCGTAGTTGATTTACCTCTTCACAAAGGTGACTCAATGAGATCACGCACTAAGCAGGTAGCCTCAGGTCGTTTTGGCGTGACAACAGATTATCTATCTACTGCTGACCTAATTCAGATTAAGCTAGCTCAAGGTGCAAAGCCAGGTGAAGGTGGCCAGTTACCAGGACATAAGGTATCAAAATACATTGGTAAATTACGTCATTCACTACCTGGTATTGGTTTAATTTCACCTCCACCTCATCATGATATTTACTCAATTGAGGATTTAGCTCAGCTAATCTTTGATTTAAAGCTTGCTAATACCAAAGCTGATATTTCTGTAAAACTAGTATCAGAGGTAGGTATCGGTACTGTTGCAGCAGGTGTTGCTAAGTGTAAAGCAGATCATATTGTAATCTCTGGACACGATGGTGGTACAGGTGCAGCTCCAGCTTCATCTGTAAAACATGCAGGTTCTGCTTGGGAAATTGGTCTAGCTGATGTACAGCAAACACTTGTGATGAACAAACTTCGTTCTCGTGTAAGACTACAAGTTGATGGTCAGATTAAGACCGGTCGAGATGTTATTGTAGGTGCCCTATTAGGTGCAGATGAGTTTGGATTTGGTACAGCTCCTCTTGTATGTATGGGTTGTACAATCATGCGTAAGTGCCAGAAGAACACTTGTCCTACTGGTATTGCAACACAAGATCCTGAACTTCGTAAACAGTTCTTAGGTACACCAGAGCAATTAGAGAATTACTTCCATTACGTTGCTCGTGAAGTACGACAGCTTTTAGCTCAATTAGGCTTTAAGAAATTAGAAGATCTAATTGGTCACGCTGAGCTTTTAGAAAAAGTTGATGCAGATGAATTTGAAAAAGCTCGCAACTTATCTTTTGAGAAGATCTTCTTTACAGATCCAAACGCCGATGATCTACCTTATCAAGCCATCAAGCAACAGCATGATATTGATAAGGCTCTAGATAAGAAGTTTGAAAAAGATATTCTAAACGCAATCAAGACTGGTAAACCTATCACTCTTGAGACACCTGTAATAAATATCAATCGTTCTGTAGGTACTTACTCATCAGGCTTAATTGCTCAGAATGCTAAAGAAAAACTTGAAGATAACTTTATTACCATCAATCTAACAGGTACAGCAGGTCAGTCCTTTGGTGCCTTCTTAGAAAAGGGTATCACAATGAACCTATCTGGTATTGCAAATGACTATGTAGGTAAAGGAATCTCAGGCGGTATTATTAGCATTAGCAAGAGCAAGGCTTTTGATGGTGATCCACGTGAAAACATCATTGGTGGTAACACCTGTTTATACGGTGGTACTTCAGGTGAAGCTTACTTTAGTGGCGTATGTGGCGAACGTTTTGCAGTTAGAAACTCTGGCGTAGATGCTGTAGCTGAAGGCTGTGGCGATCATGGTTGTGAGTATATGACTGGTGGTACCGTAATGATTTTAGGTAACACAGGTAGAAACTTTGCAGCAGGTATGTCTGGCGGTATGGCTTACGTATACGATCCAAACAATGAGTTTAAAGCAAAGATTAGCAAAGGCTCATTCCACATAGATAATGTAGTAGCAAAAGTAAAGGCCGATCCTTCAATACCTTTACACAAAGGAATGTCGGATGAAGAGGTTATTTACGACTTATTAACTAAGCACTTAAATAACACTAGAAGTTCAATTGCTAAGAAGATTTTAGAAAACTTCTCTGTAGAACTAGGTCACTTTGTAAAGGTATTCCCTATCGAATACTTCAATGCACTAAACGCTATGAAGGAGGCAAACTAAGATGGGCTTATTAAGAGGATTCATCGAGTTTGAACGTGTTGAACAGAGTCATGTTGACGTTGAAACAAGAATAAAAAGCTTCTGCGAAATTTACGGCACTTTAACCGATGCACAGGTTAAAACTCAAGCAGGTCGTTGCATGGATTGTGGTATTCCATTTTGTATGCACGAGTGTCCTTTACACAATGATTCTCCAGACTTTAACGAGTTTGTAACAGAAGGTCAGATGAGTAAGGCATATTCAGTATTGTCTTACACCAACAACTTCCCAGAGATCACAGGTAGAATTTGCCCTGCTCTTTGTGAAGAAGGATGTACTCTTGGCATTCACAGAGATCCAGTTGGCATTAAATCAGTTGAAAGAAAGATTGCTGAATACGCTTTTGAAAATGGCCTTGTAAAACCAATTATCAATGAACATAAATCAGGTAAATCTGTTGCAATTGTAGGTTCAGGCCCTGCTGCACTTGCTGCAGCTCAACAGCTAAACAGATTAGGCCACAAGGTTACTGTTTTTGAAAAAATGAATAAAGTAGGCGGTTTATTACGCTATGGCATTCCTGATTTCAAATTACCTAAGGATATTCTAGATAGACGTATTTCTCAGCTTGAGCTTGAAGGAATTACATTTAAGACCTCAACTATTGTTGGCAAGATTACAGATCTAGAGCATGGTGTTCACAATGACTCATTACAGGAAATTCATTCAGATGAATTACTAAAAGAGTATGACGCAATTGTTCTAGCACCTGGTTCTGAGGCTCCTCGTGACTTACGTTTAGAAGGTCGCAATCTAAAAGGTGTTAACTATGCATTAGATTTTCTAATTGCACAAAACCGTGAGAATAATGGTGATTGCCCAAATCCATTTGATGTTAAGGGCAAGAACGTTGTTGTAATCGGTGGTGGTGAAACCGCTTCAGATTGTATTGGTGTATCAATCCGTAAGGGCGCTGCTAGTGTTACACAGTTAGACTACCATGATGAATTACCAGAATCTGTTGATTTAACCATGGCATGGCCTGATTGGAGAAAGATTAAGAGAACATCTTCATCTCATGAAGAAGGCTGTACTCGTTTATTTTCTACAAACACCACTGCCTTTTTAGGAAAAGACAAACTAGAAGCTGTAGCAACACAAAAAGTTAAGTGGGGCCAAGGCAGACAGTTTAGTGGAATTGAAGGTACTGAAGACAAGATTAAAGCTGACTTAGTTTTAATTGCTATGGGTTATTCTCATCCTTCATCTGCTCTAATCCGTGAATTCTCATTAGAGACTGATAAACGCGGAAATATTAAAGCAGATACAGAAGGTGATAACGCATATAAGACCTCTAAAGAAAAAATATTTGCAGCAGGTGATGGCAGAAAGGGACAATCATTAGTTGTTTATGCCATTGCAGAAGGCAGAGCCTGTGCTGCGGCGGTTGATAAATTCTTAAATAAAGAATAATCAACTTTAAAAGTTTGCCTGTTGGTAGTTGACCTCCTGTTTATCAGGGGGTCTTTTTTTTGCAAATTTATAAAATCAATTAAACAATTCTTCTAGTTTTTTATTAGTTTTTTTAAAGTAAATAAGCTTAACCTACTTAATTTTCCTCACTATTTTGACGCATACAATCTTTTTATCTTGTTGATTTAAAATACATTTCATTAAATAAGTGCAATTTTAAAGGTCTTGCACCAATTTTGACATATTTATGCACTAATTTTGGGATTGCATTTGTTTTTATTGCAAGCTCAACTTAAGTTTTGTAAATTGAACACATACAAAAAAAAATTCATACAACAGGTAAATCAAGGAGACATTCAAATGTCATATACCCAGAGAGTTTTAGACTCACTAAAAGCAAAGTATCCTTACCAGCCAGAGTTCTTACAGGCAGCTGAGGAAATCTTAACCACTCTACAACCAGCTATTGAAAAAGAGCCTAAGTACGAGCAGTTCAAGATCCTAGAGCGTATGGTTGAGCCAGAGAGAACCTTTAGCTTCCGCGTTGAGTGGGTTGACGACAAGGGTGAAGTTCAGGTTAACAAGGGCTACCGTGTACAGTTCAATTCTGCTATCGGTCCTTACAAGGGTGGTATCCGTTTACACCCAACAGTTAACGAAGGCGTTTTAAAGTTCCTTGGTTTAGAGCAGATTTTAAAGAACTCACTAACAGGTACACCTATTGGTGGTGCTAAGGGTGGTTCAGACTTCGATCCTAAAGGCAAATCTGATGTAGAAATCATGCGTTTCTGCCAGGCTTTCATGATTCAGTTACACCGTTACATCGGTGCTACAGTTGACGTACCAGCTGGTGATATCGGTACTGGTGGTCGTGAGATCGGCTACATGTACGGTGCTTACAAGCGTCTAACAACTAAGTACGAAGGCGTTTTAACTGGTAAGGGTCTAAACTACGGTGGTTCTCTAGCACGTACTGAAGCTACAGGTTACGGTACCGTTTACTTCACAGATGCAATGTTAAAGGATCGTGGCGATTCTCTAAAGGGCAAGAAGTGTGCAGTTTCAGGTTCAGGTAACGTAGCAATTTACTGCTGTGAAAAATTACAGCAGCTAGGTGCAACTCCTGTAACATGTTCAGATTCAACTGGTTCTATCTACGATCCTAACGGTATCGATGTAGCAGTTCTAAAGCAGGTTAAGGAAGTTGAGCGTGCTCGTCTAACTCGTTATGCTGAATTAGTTAAGACTGCTCAGTATACTCCTGTTGAGAAGTACCCAGAGGGTAAACACCAGGTATGGTGCTACGAAGTTGATTGTGCATTCCCATGTGCAACTCAGAACGAATTAAATGAGGAAGATGCTAAGACTCTTCTAGCTAACGGCTGTAAGGTTGTAGCAGAAGGCGCTAACATGCCATCTACTCTAGGTGCTATCCACCAGTTCTTAAATGCTAAGATTGCTTACGGTCCTGCAAAGGCAGCTAACGCAGGTGGTGTTGCTACTTCTCAGTTAGAGATGGAGCAGAACGCTGGTATGACTTCTTGGACATTCGAAGAAGTTGATGCTAAGTTACACACTATCATGACAAACCTATACAAGAACTGTGCTGACACAGCTCGTGAGTTTGGTGTTGAAGGCAACCTAGTTCTAGGTGCTAACATCGCTGGCTTCCGTAAGGTTGCTGATGCTATGATCGCTCAGGGTGTAATGTAATAGTTACTCCACGTAATTAGATATTAAGAAATGGTCTAAATTGAGACCATTTTTTTTCAAACAAATAAAAGTAAACCTTTATGAAAACTAAAATCTTATTTATAGCAGGACTTTGTCTGGATTTATCCAATGCAAATGCAGAAATCTCTGGCTGCTCTTTTGATGGAATTCCTTTACAAGGAAAAGTTAAAGTAGTTAATTCCTTTGCAGACATTAAAGTACAGGTTGTGAATTCTTTTGCTGATATTAAAGTAAAAAAAGTTGATTCATTTCCCTCTGATTGTGGAAAATGGAAGTTTGTAGATTCATTTCCTGATTTTACAATTCAATTTGTAAATTCTTTTCCTGATATTAAGATTAAATTTGTTGATTCGTTCCCCGGCGTAAATTAAAATGTTCGCTCGATTTTTAACCTAAATAAATAAAATAAAAGGGAACATATTTCTCATTTTTTAAATTCAATTATTTAAAAATTTGAGCGTTATCCGATTTATTAAAGTTTATTTTTAACAAATTTCATTTAATCTCATATAGTTATCAGTATTCGATAAAAAAAATCTCAACAAGGATTATTACATTATGTTAATTGCAGAATTTATTTTTCTACTAATGATGTTATACATTGGTAGCCGTTATGGTGGTATTGGTCTTGGCGTTGTATCAGGTATCGGCATCGTTGTAGAAGTATTCATTCTTCGCATGCCACCAGCTAACCCTCCTGTTGATGTTATGCTAATCATTATTGCAGTAGTAAGCTGTGCTGCAATTTTAGAGGCAGCTAACGGCCTTAAGTATATGCTACAGATTGCCGAAAAGTTACTACGTAAAAATCCAAAGAGAATTACCTTCTTTGGACCACTAGTAACATTTACTCTATCTATCATGTTAGGTACAGGCCACGCAGTTTACTCAATTATGCCAATTATTGGTGATATTGCACTTAAGAACAAAATTCGTCCTGAAAGACCAATGGCTGCAGCTTCAGTTGCATCTCAATTAGCTCTTACAGGTTCACCTATTGCTGCGGTTGTAGCTTGCTATTTAGGTAAAGATGTTCTTCAAGTACCAGGCCTTGAGAACTTAACCTTACTTGATATTCTAGCTGTTACATTCCCTGCTACATTATTAGGTACTATCGCAATGTCAATCTACTCAAACTTTAGAGGTAAAAATCTAGAGGACGATCCTGAGTTCCAACGTAGAATGCAAGATCCAGAGTACAAAAAGCAGATTGAAAATAACTCAAAGACAACCTTAGACGAGCAATTACCATTTACTGCAAAACTTTCAGTACTAATCTTCTTAGCATCATTAGTTTTAATTGTTCTAATCGCTGTATTCCCTGAAGTTAGAACTATTGGTGAAGGTACTAAACCTATTTCAATGGGTGTCATCATTCAGATGATGATGTTAGCTTTCGGTGCTATCATTCTTATTGCAACCAAGACTCCAGTTAAGATTATTCCAAACGGTGTTGTTTTCAAATCAGGTATGACAGCATGTATTGCAATCTTTGGTATTGCATGGATGTCTGATACTTATTTCCAATATGCAATGCCTGAGTTTAAGGCAGCAATTACAGAAATGGTTAATGCCTACCCTTGGACATTTGCTCTAGCATTATTTGCAGTATCAGTTGTAGTTAATTCTCAGGCTGCAACAGCAAAGATTATGCTTCCAGTTGCAATTGCAATTGGTCTACCAGGACCTGTGCTTATCGGTCTAATGCCAGCAACATATGCATACTTCTTTATTCCTAACTACCCTTCAGATATTGCAACAGTTAACTTTGATGTCACTGGTACAACAAAGATTGGCAAGTGGTACTTTAACCACTCATTTATGTTCCCAGGTTTAATCGGTGTATTTACAGCTTGTGCTGTAGGTTTAACACTTGCAGATTTAATCTTGGCATAAAACAAATAATACCAACTAATATAGGTGCGTCTTAAAAGCGCACCTTTTTTTTCCCACACAATCTCTATAGTTCTACACTTGCCTATTTACAATTTTTTTAAGCTACAACAATAAGTTAAATTCAATTTTTTTGACAATGATCTTATTACATTTTTATTCTTGTTCTACACTCTAGTTATATAGATTATAAAAATAAAACGTATGGAGTTTATTATGAATTTAACAGGCAAATATGCCCTTATATCAGGTGCTAGTCGTGGTATTGGTAAAGCCATAGCAGAAAAATATTTCAAAGAAGGCGCTACGGTTTATTTATTATCAAGAAACGCTGAAGAGCTTTCAAATACTGCTTTAGAAATTGATCCTACAGGTCAAAGAGCCTTTGCAGTGCCTTGTGATGTTACATCCACTACATCAATTAAAGAGGTATTTAAACGATTTAAGGCCTCAGATATTTATATAGATATTCTTGTAAATGCAGCTGGAATTGCTTGTGCTAAGCCTATTGAAGATCTTGATTATGAAGAATGGGATAGAACTATTAACACTAATCTTACAGGTTCATTTATGCTCTGTCAGAAGTGTCTTGATGGCATGAAACACAAAGGTGGCGGTAAGATTATCAATATCGCATCATTGATGTCTGAGGTAGCTCGTCCTGGTCTTGCAGCATATTGCGCCTCAAAAGGTGGATTATTGATGTTCACAAAATGCCTTGCTGTGGAATGGGCGAAATATAACATTCAAGCCAATACAATAATTCCTGGATACATTGACACTATTATGGTTGAGGAGATTAGAAATAATCCATCTACAAATCAGAATGTAATTAACAAGACTCCTGCGGGACGATGGGGGCTTGCCGATGATGTAGCTGATGTTGCATTATTTTTAGCATCTAAGAATTCAAACTTCATAACAGGAGCTGATATTCCTGTAGATGGAGGTGTGCTTGCTAGTTTGCAACTTTAAACTATAAACAAATTATAAGCATGGATAGTTTGGTCAGTAAAGCCAAATGAAAAAAGAACGGCTTTCAAGAAAAAATTGAAAGCCGTTCTTTTGTTTTAAAGTATAAAAGAATTATGCCTTTAGACCTAAAACTTCATTCATACCATATAGACCAGGTTTCTTATCGCTAAGCCATAAAGCAGCTCTAAATGCACCACGAGCGAAAGTCTGACGAGATGTAGCTACATGACTTAATTCAACGCGCTCACCTTCAGAACAGAACATTGCAGTATGTTCACCTACAATATCGCCACCACGAATTGCAGAGAAACCAATAGAACCGTATGTACGCTCACCAGTGATACCATTACGACCTGATACCATAACATCTTTTAAATTAACATTACGGCCAGCAGCTGCTGCTTCACCGATTGCCAAAGCAGTACCAGATGGAGCATCTACCTTATAGCGGTGATGAGCTTCTACAATCTCAATATCAGAATCAGACATAATAGCTGCTGTTTTCTTAACAAGATTTAATAGAATATTTACACCAACAGAGAAGTTTGCTGCAAATACAATTGGAACTACCTTTGAATATTCCTTAATCTTATCCTTCTGATCATAATCAAAACCAGTAGTACCTAATACAACTGCACAATTATGATTTTTTGCATACTCAAGAACATTTAAAGAGCATTCAGGACGAGAGAAATCGATGAATAGATCAGGAGCTACAGTTAACTTATTTAAATCGTCTACAACTTCAACATTGCAACCTACAGGTAAGGAATCGGTGCTTTTATCAAGACAACAAATTACTTTAGCATCTGCAAGACCTAAACAGCAGTCCCATAAAGCGTGGCCCATACGGCCGCCAATACCAATAATACCTACCTTAAGCATTCTTAATCTCCTTTCTCATTACGATTAGATGGTCAGATTTTACACTAATTTTTTTAAAGTGTAACGACTCATAGAAAGCGATTGCACCATTATTTTGCATTTCGACATCGACCTCAAGTGTATGTCCACCTTTCATTGTAACCATATGTTCGGCTATTGAAAGCAAGGTACTACCTACACCTGAGCGCATATATCTCGGAGAAATATATAGTGCAAGAACATGACCTAATTGTATTTCGTTTTTAAAAGTTAAAAAACCATAAAGCTCTTTTGCACCACAAGCAAGCATGGTTTTATAATTGTTCTCTTTAATGCGTTTTACCCACAGTTCTGTAAACTGAGGATGAGTGAAAGTAAATGGTTTGGCTCGATTTTCAAATTGAGATGATGACAGTTCAAGTCTAGCAATATTACTTGCATCGCGCTCAACAGCCCATCTTACTTTTATATGAAGATTATTCTCAAGAACGATTTCTTCGCTCACTACTAATTACCACTTTGAGTTAATAGAGCTTTAGCAGATTCATATGTAGCGTCGGTAATAACATTACCACCCATCATACGACATAGTTCCTCTACTCTACCCTTCTGGTCTAGTAGTATTACATGAGACTGTGATGACTCATTTACTTGTTCTTTAGACACTAAGAACTGGTAATTAGCACAAGCTGCAACCTGAGGCAAATGAGTTACTGTAATTACCTGTACGCTTGTACCTAATTGACGAAGTAAATTACCTACAGATGATGCTGTACGACCAGAAATACCTGTATCTACCTCATCAAAGATTAGAGTCTCTGTAGAATTAGCTGATGATGTTAAAACCTCAATTGCCAAAGCTAAACGTGATAACTCACCGCCTGAGGCTACTGCACCTAAATCTTTAGGCTCTTCGCCTAAATTTGCAGTAAACAAGAAGGTTGCGTTATCGCGTCCACCTTTACGAGGACGACATTCCTCATCTCTTGAGATTACAACCTTAAAAATACCATTTTCCATGGCTAAATTTTTGATTTTAGAGGTAACATCTTCTGACATTTTTACTGCAGCTTTAGCTCTATATTCAGATAGAATTAAAGACTTCTCTTCATATGCAGTACGGAGTTTTTTAACATCCTCTGTCAGTGTTGAGATTTGTTCTTTTAAAGATAAGAAATATTCTAAGTCTTTTTCTAATTTATCTTTAATCTTATAAAGCTCATTTGGCTGAATATTAAAACGACGAGCTAATTCATGACACTTAGAAAGTTTTTCTGATAATTCTTCAACTAAAGCTGTATTTGCTCTTAAGGTTAGATTGTCTAGTTTCTCACGAGCTAAATCTAAAAGTTCGGCTGCTTTTGATAAGTCATCTACGATAGGATCAATACTATCCTTTGCATATACAGAAACTCTTGTTAAGTCAGCTATTCTTGAGCTTATGATATCAATAATATTGTGCTCATCATTCTCTAATACGCCTTGAGCTAAAGCGATTGCATCTGTTGCTTGAGATTGATGAGAAAGTGCATCATAATCCTTTGAAATTTGCTCGTAATCGCCTTCTTTTAAATTAAGCTTATTTAATTCTTCAAGCTCAAATTTTAAAGTCTTAAAATTTGCAGCTCCTTGCATCTGCTCATCTGCAAGTCTCTGAAGTTTATTTCGATTTACGTTATAGCTTGTAAAGGCAGAATCCACCGCTTCAACGTATTTAGATAGTTGGCCAAAACTGTCAACTAGATTTAATTGGTTTGCTTTATCTATTAGTTTAATTGAGGCATGCTGACCATGAATTGCTACAAGAGAAGCACTTACCTCTTTTAGCTGAGATAATGTACAAGGAGTATTATTGATATAAGCCTTTGACTTTCCATCGCTATTTACAACTCTGCGTAACATTAAAGTGTCATCGTCACTTTGCAGATCATTGGCTATTAAAAAGTCCTGAACATGCTTATTCTTCGTTGAAAATACCGCATTAAGCTCTGCTTTTGTAGCACCTGTTCGTACCATATTTGCATCAGCTCTAGCCCCTAATAATAAGGATAAAGCATCAACTGTTAATGATTTACCAGCACCAGTCTCACCAGTGATACAGGACATACCATTTTCAAACTCTAAAGTGTTTTCTACGCTTAGAGCAAAATCCTTTACAATTAGCTGTTCTAGCATTTTATCTCCTAAACTAGGCTCTTGCCCCAACCTAGCTTTTTACGTAAAAGACTATAGTAGTCGTATCCTTGAGGATGAATTAAAGTAAGTGGAATATGATGCTGACGAATTAGCACTGAACATTTAGTATCAGCTCTCATAGTTACCTGTCCATCACAGTTAATTGCAATGAGCTCAGCTAAATCATCCTGACACTCAAATTCGATTTTTACTTCACTCTTACCAGGAATAATAATTGGAGAGCAATTTAATGAATGAGGGAACATAGGAACTAATGATAAAACATCTAAATGAGGTTCGATAATAGAACCACCTGCAGATAAAGAATATGCAGTTGAGCCTGTAGGTGTATTTACAATAATACCATCTCCACGTATGGTGTACATGTACTTGTCACCAATGGTTACTTTTAAAACCATCATATGAGCAATGGTACCAGAGTGAATTACAGTCTCATTTGTAGCTAATGACTGTCCTACTAATTCCCCAACTCCATCTTCAGAAGTTCTTGAAACTAGCACATCAATCATAGTGCGCTCTTCAATGGTATAAAAACCTTTTACGACTTTCTCAAGAGTCTCATCTAAATTCTGTGGACTTACATCTGTAAGTAAGCCTAAATGACCACGGTTAATACCTAAAACAGGTACTTTTAAATCTACTAATGTTCTTGCAACACCTAGTACAGAACCGTCACCACCTACGACAATAATTAAATCAACATCACGCATCTGACGACGTGAAATACATTCAATCTCAGGAATATTAAAACCGACTTGTGTATTCGCATCAAGATATACCTTTACGCCTAGTGCAACTAATTTATCTGCAATTTCTTTTATAGAATCTGATAAAGGTCTTTTATATACTTTTGAAACGATTACAACTGATTTAATCGGCTTTTGCTGTTCTATCTGAGTTGCCATCAAAGGCTCCTGTTATGTTGATATATTTTTTATCTATTTTACCTTGTGTAATAGTTTTTTTCAAAAATAGTGACAGAAATTGACGACTACACCATAACTGAACAAATCTCATCAGTCGTTTCATCAACTAACTCGATTTTATAGACCATAATAGTCTTCGGATCAGAACAACAAAAGGTGGTTTCATATGGAGTATCACCACCAAAATTACCTCCATAACGTAGAATATCTACATAAGGGAATGCAATGTGACAAACCATCGGACAAAGCTGACCTCTTTGACTTTCCCAGTCATAGCTTTTGCCAATTCTCATGCCTCTATGACAGCCTTTTGCGCCAAGTCTATCTATAATTGTAATTTTGATATTTTTCTTTTTATTCACTCTATCTGCTCTCAAAATAAAAAACCCCATACTAATTTAACATCAGTATGGGGCCTTTAAAAGATTATATTACTTTAATCTTTGTTTAAGCCTTTTCTAATTAACGCATCAATCTTCATAGACTCTGTCAATAAAGAATCATAACGCAAATCAAGAGCAGGCATATAACGTAGGTTAAGTCTTGAAGCTAGCGCAGAACGTAAGAAACCTGAAGCCTTCTTAAGTCCTTTAATCGCAGCGTCGATCTCTTCTTGATTATCAGTCATAAAAGAGATGAACACACGAGCAGTTCTAAGATCTGGTGATACATCTACCTCTGTAACAGTGGCATTTTTAACACGTGGATCGTGAAGCTCATTGTGCAATACGTCAGCTAATTCTCTTCGAATTGAAGCTGCAACTCTTTCGTTTCTACCGTAACTTCTTGGCATAATTTCCTTTAATCTAGAGTACGTGCAATCTCAACCTTCTCGAATACTTCGATACGGTCGCCTACACGAACATCCTGGTAATTCTTAACACAGATACCGCATTCGTTATTCTGCTTAACTTCAGCTACGTCATCCTTGAAACGACGTAATGAATCTAACTCGCCCTCGTAGATAACAGTGTTATCACGTAGAACACGAATTGGAGCAGAACGCTTTACGACACCTTCAACAACCATACAGCCTGCGATTGAACCGAACTTAGGATGACGGAATACGTCTCTAACCTCAGCATAACCGATAAAGTTCTCACGAACTTCCTTCTTAAGCAGACCACTCATTGCCTTCTTAACATCGTCAATTAAGTCGTAAATAACACTATAGTAGTGTAAATCAACAGACTCTGAATCGATAACTGAACGAGCAGGGCCGTCAGCACGAACGTTAAAGCCAATGATAACAGCACCATCAGCTGCAGCTAGAGTTGCATCATTTGCTGTGATACCACCAACGCCTGAACCAATGATCTTAACTTGAACTTCTTCATTACCAAGTTTTAATAGAGCATCTGAAATTGCTTCTACAGAACCCTGAGTATCAGCCTTTAGAACTACCTTAAGCTCTGAAGCATTATTCTCAGAGAACATAGATGCTAACTGTGCACTCTTCTGCTTAGCAATCTTCAACTCGCGGAACTTGCCTTGACGGAATAAAGCTACTTCACGAGCCTTCTTCTCATCAACTACAGCAGTTACTTCATCACCAGCTGAAGGAACACCTGATAGACCAAATACCTCAACAGGGATTGAAGGACCTGCCTCTGTTAATTCCTGACCCTTTTCATTACGCATTGAACGTACACGGCCATATTGTAGACCTGCAAGGACGATATCACCATTGTGTAGAGTACCTGAACGAACAAGAACAGTTGCAACTGGACCACGACCTTTATCAAGACGAGATTCAATTGTTACACCTTCAGCCATACCATCGTGTACAGCCTTAAGCTCTAAAACTTCAGCCTGAATAGTAATAGCTTCTAGTAACTCATCAACGCCCATACCAGTCTTAGCTGATACTTCAACGAACTGGTTTTCACCACCCATTTCCTCAGGAATAACTGAGTGTTGCATTAACTCGTTGATAACACGCTGAGGTTCTGCACCAGGTTTATCCATCTTGTTGATAGCAACAATCATAGGAACCTTAGCAGCCTGA
>CAZEXR010000002.1:0-32494 GCA_964516675.1 uncultured Enterobacterales bacterium
TGACGACTCAAATAATTATAAGGTTTACTTATCTAGAGGCTGGACTGTTGATAAAGGAAACAATGTAAGTCAGTGCAATATCATTGTTTCTAGTCCACAGAGCATACAGGTTAGCTACGACGTCGATGATGAAAGGGAATATGCTTGTAGTAGCCCTACTTATCCAAACCAATCAAAGATGGATTGCTCAATTGGCAATGATTCAAAAATATTATCCATTAAGAGCGCTGAGCTTATAGGTTCTCTTGCAACTGGTTCGATTTATGATGAATCTTTAGATGATGGAGATAAATCAAAGTCTGATTATGAAAGTTTAATGCTAGGAAACCTGGTTGCAAAGAACAATGAGGGTATTACTAAAGAATCTCAACTTGATTTTGTGAATGAAAGTTTTAATTCATACGCAGAGAATTCAAAAGAATATTTACAAGCAAAAGCCTCTAATTTAACATTTAGCGTAGGTTCTAAAATTGCTGTAGATGGTCTATACGATGAATCAGAGAATAGATCTTTTCTAATCACTAGACACGCATTTAAATTCAATAAAAAATACACTGACAAACTACCGTCTGCAGATGGTTATCCATCTCAAATGAGCAACCTAAATCAAATATTTATTGCAATTCCAATTGGTAGTGAGTGTACTTTAGGATCTCTTGCAAAAGAAGCACATGTATCATTTACTCAAGATAATAAAGAGAATGCGCTTGAATCAACTGCTACATCTAGAAACAATCTATTTAATGTCCCTTACACAGAGCACTTAATATATGAGAGTTCTGCAAGTCAGTCATTTGAAGCTATTGTTTGTGATGCTAAAGGTGAAATAACAAACCCTGGTGAAATAAGCGTTCCTAGTGTAGGAAATACAGCATATCCAACTTTATTCTATGCTAAATCAAAGAGTATTAGTGGCACAGTTATCGTTGAATTTACATCATATCTTTCAAGCTCGTCCTCGATGTCTTGTTTCCCTCGAGTTGGACAAAGAATATTTGTAAACAGATCAAATGGTCGCTTTTATTTTTCTGGATTTTTATCAGATGCCTACGATTTACCAGTATTTGATAGCAATATTAGAAATGCTCAGATGTCATCAACAAGTATGATGCATCCTATATACAAAGGCTCTGATAGCACTGACACACAACTAAAAGACTTCATTTCAAGAGATATTGATAGCAATGGCATGTCTTTTGTTTCGTATTCTGATGAAGAAACTGTAATCATGCATAAAGTGCTTCAAGGTGAATTTGATAAGTTTATTGAGAATGTTTGTTTACGTTTAAATAACTTAAGTCTGCATGACACAATCTTAGATACTAGTTTCTCGGTAACACAAGACGATAAAACAAAAGTTGAACTTAAATGCATAGATGCTGCAAATAAAATTCATGATGAAATTTTATTAACAAGAAAAGAAATCAAGAATTCATATTTTGACAAAACTAAATGCTCTCCTACAGACGCTTCATATTCTACAAAAGATAGCAATTATAGAGAGCAGAAAGGAAAGCTATCAAATCTGTATTCTGATCTTCATACATTTTCAAAAAATGTACTTTCTCTTGTAGGAAATAGTCTTGAAGAAGATGAAAAAATAAGTGATGTTATTTCTAAAGAAATTTTAAGCATTACTGAATCTGGCAGTGTAGATATATCAACAGATTCGGTTAACATCAATTCAACAAAAGGCATCGTTATAAATTCTTCTGATACCACAAACATTACCTCAGTAGGAGCTTTAAACCTAATATCTGAGAAAGGTGTGACCCTTCAAGTTGGCAATAATAAACTTACTGTTAATGCTGAGGGTGTGGTGATGCAGGCCCAAAAATTTAAAACTAAGTTTACTCCGTTCGATTCTAAATTTGTGCTAAGTGCGGTAGCCGGCTGTGTTGTAGAATCAGAAAAGGTTTGTTTAAAAGGTAAAACTGCAGTAAGTCTAGCAGATGGCTTTGGAAGTTCAATGGGCTTAAGTAAAGGAGCCGTTGGCATTTCAAGTGGCACTATAAGATTAGGTACCTTAACTAAGTCAGCTACCAGAAAAATTTTCATTGATATAGGAAAAGACTTTGTATTAAAAGTTGCAAATGGTATTGAAGCTCTAGCTTTATCAAACTCTGGTGCTGATAATAAAACGTATGCTAATACTGATATGATTACAAATTTCTGTATACCAGATGCTTATAATGCACTGTGGGCTGGACTTTCAACGATTTTACAAGTCAAGCAAGATATCAATCAGAAAAATCATAGCAAAACAGCGATCGATTTGCTTATGGGAATTGCAGACTTGATGACACTAGTTGAAGATCTTGTATATAGAGCTATTAGTGCAAGTAAAGATGCTTCAGCTGTAGATGATTGGGGATGCCAAAATAAAGAGAACGGATATATTGCTCCAAGAGATTATTATCGTATGGCCTTGTCTCTTACAAAAGAAGTCATAATAGCATCAACTACAATTGTAGTACTTGCTAAAAACTTTAAAAAAATTCAGTCCACAGTTACTATGGGAGCAGATCTCTTTAAGGTTGAATGTAATGGTTATCAGCGTTTAGATAAAAAAGATGAACTCGCTCAATCTGCACTAGCATCTCAAGCTCAAGATGTTCCTCAACAAGAAGCAGAACCAAAAGATAAAGACCCACAAGATCCACCTGGTGATGAACCAAAGAAGGGAGATCAAACTCAACAAAATGTCCCTAAAGAAGCACCTCCTGTAGAGAAAGCTCCACCTGTAGAGAAAGAACCACCAAAAGTCCAAAGTGAGGTACCTCCTAATAAAGGCGACCTAGGTAAAACAGATCCTGCGCCTAAAAAGGAAAAATGATAACTGAAAAAACGTAAACCAAAAAAGCAAAAGTATTAAACGATAGGCTCTTTTCTTAAAAAGAATAAGTGATTAGCCTCAAGTGAATATGTAGAGAAAGGTATAGATATGGAAGTATCAGATGAGACAACTGAGGCATTGCAATCAGTTGCATCAGGAATTGGAAAAGCTATGTTAGGTATGGCTGAATCTGTAGCTATTGCTGTTGCTTTTAATTTAATTAAGTCAGCTACTGTATCAAACTACGCAAAGAAGAATATAGCAGGAAACAAAGAACTAGCTCCAACTGAGGAAAAGACAGCTTTAGAGAGCAACGATATGGAAGCATCAAAAACAAGCTCCGCTGTTGCTAAAGATGAAGTTGCTGCTCAAAATGGAAAGGTTGATGCCGCTGAGACTAATGCTAAAGCATCTACTACAGAGGCAACTGCTGCAGATACAGGTGCATCAGCATTAAAGACCAAAGCAGGTGCAACTGACATTGGAACTAAGGCTCTAAAACTAAACTAATAAAACTAATACAATACAGCCATACATTAGTGTATGGTTGTATGTATAGTAATTTATATTTATATAATATTGATCTATCTTGAAAAAAACAAATTCAAAGCATTCATATATCACAGTATCTACTGATTGTGTCCCACACTATCACTATCTTACTTATAATTTAAAATTGTAATAGGCGCAAAGTCTTTTGAGGATTAATAAATGGCAGATAAGTTAGATTGGCTCAACCAGCATTTCGTACTCTTAACTCACAAAGATGTTAACGATGTAGTGCTAAAAGAAAATTATAAAATTCCTTTTGAATTAAGAGATCTTGCAAAGAATTGTCCTGTATCAGAAGATTTTATTAAAAAACTAGCCGTAGATAATCAAATTAAACAGGCTGTAGAATTTCTTTCATACAATCTTCATCACAGAGCTTTAGCTTGGTGGGCATATTGTTTAGTTCTATCAATTAGAAAAGAGCAGTTACTAAATCCAGAGAAGCCTGTCGATATCGCAGATATTGGTAAACCAAAGCCTTTTGATATCCCTGATTGGGCAAAAATGCCTCCTGAAAACGAAATTTCTCCTGAAACTCAAAAACAGATTGATGAAATTAAAAAAGACATCGAAGAGCTTAACAAGTTAACAGAACTTGGAATGTCTAAAATTTCTCCTGAAGATCTAAAGCTTCATCAAGAGGTACAAGATATTGTTTATGGTGAATTTAAAAAGATCTATGGAGGAACTCCGCAGGATTTATTACAGGATGCTATTAAAAAGGTAAACGAGTATACAGCTGTTCCTGATATTGATGAAGTTAATTCTCCAATTTTCAAAGCAGCTAATGATCTTGAAACAAAGATTGAAACAATTCGTGTAGAAACTGTTAAAACAATTAAACAAGCACTTAACACTAAAAGCGATGCTGAGCTTAAAGAGCAAGTTGACTCTGCTCTTGAAGCAAGTTTTAGTTACGTTGTTGCTCCTACAGATGAAAATGCTAAAAGATGTATGGATGTAGGTAATTTATGTCCTGATACTCCAGAGGGTATGTTAGCTCTTGTATGTTTTTGGTCATACGGTAATTTAATGCCTGGCTCAAAACAGGTAGTTCGTACTCCTAATGGATTAGCAGCAAATGGTTTTAATTCTCTTTGCCTAATGTGTTGCCTTGCTAAAGGTGGTACTAGAAAGTTTGAAGAGCGCGTTCAGCATTATTTTAATATTGGTAAAGAAGTTGCTTTTGGCCTTAATAATTGGTCAAAACACGTTATTGATGACAAAAAAGAAGTTCCTTTAGAGCATCAATTCTCTGTTATTGAAAAAGATGCTGTATCTGACAATCACAAAACAACTGCAGATAATTCAACAACTGTAAACAATGAATTTAAGAGATTTAAAGGTTTCTAGTGAATTTTTAAAAATCATAATCTGAACCTAAAGAGGTTTATATGACGACAGCTCAATCTTTAGAATTGAAATTTGCAAATGCCAATAGCTGCATGAGAAAAGCTTATGCATATGCTATCGAGATGCAAGAAGGCATTAGTATTCACTTTAAATCAAAGATAACTTTATTAAGTGATTCTTTGTATTCTAAAAATGATCTAGACGCTTTGTTAAAGGGGCAAGTTACTATTAGAGTTGCCCATTTTACAGATGAAGAAAAGAACATTCGTATCAGAGAGTTTGATGGTATTGTTACCTCATATCTTTCAAAGGGACGAATCTCAAAGGGAAGGGTAAACGGCAAAGATGTCAGTTGCTATGCTTATGAGCTTTCTATTGAGCCAAAGCTAGTTCTTTTAGCTTTAAAGAAGTACACTCGGTCATTTACAAATAAAACTCCTCTTGAAGTTATAAACTTCATTCTGGATGAAAATAATATTCCTAATGTGACCTCAGATAGCAGCCTATTTGACTGCACATTTGAGGATAAAAATATTATTTTTGAGCAAAGTAATGAATCAGATTTATCTTTATTAAATAAAATCTGTAGTGCTTATGGTATCAACTACGTTGTAGCAAGACAGAGTGTTGCTGATTCTGATTCAAAAGTTATTATTTCTCGCGGTTGGACTGTAGATAAAAAAACATGTGTTAAGAATTCAAAAATTCTTTTAGCAGCTCCAAGTGATAAGACTATAGCTGCCTTTGATGGAACTACAGAAAAAAATTATCTATGTTTAGATAATATTCAAGCTACTCTAAACACTCTTGCATGTACTGTTGGTAAAACAGATAGTGGAAACTATTTGATATCTGCTGAATATGAGGGAGCTGTTGAAAGTGGTTCTATTTTTGACAATGAAGTTAAAGATGGTGCTTCATATTCCGATTTTTCTAATTTAGAATCTCTTGTTTCAAAAAACATTGATATAAATTCTAAAAAATCTCAGCAATCTTTAATAGAACAAAGCTTTAATAGTCTAACTAAAAATCTAAAAGAAAAGCTGTATGCAAAAGCCTCTGATTTTATTTATGTGCCTGGCGCAAATATTGAGGTAGATAATTTATTTGGTACATCTGATAAAAAGACTTTCCAAATCATACGAAATTCATTCAGATTTAATCGTGCTTTTTCAAATAAGTTTGCTCCATCTGAAGACAAAAATTATCCTCAGATGATGAGTAATGTAAACCAAGTATTTGTTGCTCTAACTTACGTATCTAACCAAACTTTAGGTTCACTTGTAAATTTAGGTTATGCATCAGTTGATGCTCCAGATTGTAGAAGTGTTTTAACACAAAGTCCTGTACAAAAAGCAAAAGAGCAATATGGTGCAGCTGACAATCAAACATCATATATTGCAACAGTTTGCGATGATAAAGCAGAGACAACAAATGTAGGCGGTATTGCAATTCCTCCTAACGGTGATACAGCTTTCCCATCGATGTTTTATGCAAAACAGAGCAATGCAAAAGCTGCAGTTATTGTTGAATATGTAAGCAGAAGTTCAAGTGATGATCCTCTAGGAAATTTCCCTAAGATTGGTCAAAAGGTTTTGATTATAAAACTAGTGAATAGATATTTCTTTTTTGGATATTTACCTGATGAATATCAACTTCCTGTATATCAAGGCGATTTGCGCTCTAATTCAATGTTCTCTACTGTTCTTGCTGCATCAAATCAAGATGTAAAAGAACTTGATGGTAATAGCCTCGGCGTTAAATCAAGTTTGTATGATTATTCAAATAGAGATATCCGCTCAAATGTAATGGAGATAACTTCATATACATCAAATGATTTGTTTGTATGTGATTTAATCTTAAAGGGTCGTCTAAATAATCTTATGTATGCAATTTTTATTGCAAAAGACAATCTTGCATTAAAGAGTAAGTTCTCATCAACACTAACATCGGTAGGTACTGATGTTGCTGTTCCTCTAGATACAGTCGAACAAAAGCTTAACAAAGCAATTATTGACGCAAGAAAAGATATCAAATCTAACTTTGATACCATGATGTCGTGTGATCAAACTAAAGAAAAAGAAAAGTATGAAACTGCTAAAAAAGCGTATGAATCAGCTAAAGATAAGTTATCAAGTTTATATACTGATTTAAGTAAAGCAGCATCAGCTGTAGTAAAACTATTTGATAATATGAAACCTGGTTGGTCTTTAAAGCAGTTTGTTATTGATTCTTTAGGCGATGTAAGTGTGTATGCAAATGAGACTATTAACTTACTTGCAAATAAAGGAATAAATATCCATTCTCCAAACGTTATTAACATTAGCTCTGATGATAATATCTCGATTCGATCTAAGACTGGAATATTATTAGGCGTTGAGAACTCCAACTTTAAGATTGATAGTAATACTATTTCTATGTTTGTTAATAAGTTCTCTCATGAATTTTCTCCATGGGATGCGTCTCTTACTCTTGATGCAATCAATGGCTTCTCAGCAAGTGGTAGCTCAGTAAAACTAGAGGGTATGTTCGCAGCTTCAATGGCAGATTCATTCTGTGGCGAGGTAAAAACATCAGGTGGCAAAGTTGGTGTCAGCGGTGGTTCAGTTTCATTGAGCACATTGAAGACTGTTGACTGTGTCTTCACTCTTGCAGATCTTACAAAAACAATTTTAAAGACTGTAAAGTCTGTATTGTCTCCAGATCAAAAGAAAGCGAAGTTCTGGGCATCTACAGTCACACCTTCTCTATACGATATTGGTGTTAATAATCTAGCTAAACCTATTTATAAAGCTTGGAAGGATGCAAAGGAAAATCCTAATAAGCAACTTTCTAAACTCGATACACTAGGTCTTGTTCTAACATATCTTCAGATATCTTTAAAAATTGCTGATACATTAGAAAAGATCATCGAAGGTGCTATTTTTACTTATCATGAAAATAGTAAAGAAATGAAGAAGAATTGGGAGAAACGTGATGAATCTAATAATTACATTTCTTCAAAAGATATCTATACGATGACTATGTTCTCTGCTCAAAAAGCTGCATTAATGACAGGTGCAATTACTTTATTTGCTCAGAATATGGCCGGCCAGGATTCTTCTTTCTCTGTAAAGCCTGATTCAGTAAAAATGGAAGGCGGAAAAGTAACAATGAAATTTAAAGATGCAAATATTGCTGCTTGTGTTCTAGCTGGTCAAAGTGCTCCAGCTCAACAACCAAGCAATAGTGCATCTAATAGCCAGCCTAATCAACCACAACAAAACTCAGGTGGTCAAGGCCAAGGTGGTCAAGGCCAAGGTGGTCAAGGCCAAGGTGGTCAAGGCAGCGGTGGCGGTCAACCTCAACCACAGCCACAGCCGCAGCCACAGCCACAGCCACAGCCACAGCCACAGCCACAGCCGCAGCCACAACCACAACCACAACCACAGCCACAACCTGTTGGCCCATAATTGGTTTATGTGATAGAGGGGGCAATGCATTGCGTTCAATAAATATTAAATTGCTAGTTTGTAACTAATATAGTTACAAACTAGGATAAGGAGAACTTATGGCAATATCAGAATCTCAATCTCAAGAGCTAAAGGAGTATTCTCAAGAATTAGCAAAGGTAGCTGTTTCTCTAACTGCTGGTGTTGCTGTTTATACAGCATTTTCTCTTGCTGTGTCAGCTACTGCGACTAACACGGAACAAAAGAATATAACTGGAAGCAAGAAAATGTCTCCTACTGAGGATAAAACAGTTCTTCAAAGTAAGGAAACAAGTGCAAGTAAGACAAATTCTAACTTATCTCAGGACGAGGTTGCAGCTAAAAAAGGTAAGGTTGATGCTGCTGAGACTAATGCTAAAGCTTCAACATCCGAGGCTACAGCATCTGACAGTGGAGCTTCAGCTTTAAAGACTAAAGCTGGTGCTACAGATGTTGCAACAAAGGGATTGAAGTTAAATTAGAGTATTTTTTTCGATTTTGTACCTAGTTATTGATTCATAACTAAAAATTTAATCATTAAATCACAAATAGTGATTGTTTTTTTAAGAGCGCGAATGCGCTCTTTTTTAGTTCAAATGTTTAAAAATGGTTACATATTTCATTATTTATCAAATATTTGTCACAATATTAACTATATCATTTGTAATAATACGATATTGAGCACAAATAGATAAAAATATAATCATATTTTAACAATTTCAATCCATAATATAAATTAAGTGTTATCTATAGATTTTGGAGCAACTAACTAGTGGAATGTTTATCAAGCACAGAATTAGAAAAGCTAAAGACTAGAATAGCTGACGATAATCCAAGTGGCGAAAATTGCGAATATGATGGATTATATCTAGATTTAGACAGCCTTGCTTTAGGTGTTCCTCAAAGCGAAATGGGTGACAGTATTGTTGAGGGTAAAGATCCTGATTATCATGCTCTATACAATAATTGCTTATTACTATGGAATAAAACAAGAGATTTACGAGTAGCTTCTTATTTATCTCTAGCATCAGTATGTTTATTTGGTCTAAAGGGCTTAGAAAATGGCCTTAATCTAATTGAATACTTAGTAAAAGAGCAGTTTGATACTGTTTATCCTCAATTAGATCCTGATGATGACAACGATCCTACCGAAAGAATCAATATTATATCAATGCTATCTCCTGAAGAAGGCGGATATGCTGATCCGTATTTATTCTTCAATCATCTAAGAGATGTAAAGCTAGTTCCTGAATTACCATATTCATATAGAGATTACTTAGTTGGATCTGGCTTTTTAGATTCAAAAAACGGCACCGTCGATATCAATTCACTAAATGTACAGATGAGTTCAATTCCATCATCATCTGTATCTGCTCAAAAGAAATTAGTTGAAAATCTTTTATCTTTAGTAGACAGCATTTGCGAGAGCTTTAATGAAAAGATTGGTGATACCGGCTATTTAACAATGGATAGTTTAAAACATGAACTAACATTGCTTAAAAATTTCTATAAAACTTATGAAAATGGCTCTGAATCAGTTGAAAGTACAACCTCAACAGAAACAGATGTTGATGCTCAAAATAATGGAACATCAGTTCAATCAAATACAGCTACAACAATAAATACTGCTCCTATGGCAAAACAGACCGTATTTAATCTTGATAGTTATGAACCAAAAACAAGAAATGATGCCTTAATTCTATTAAAGAAAAGTGCTGATTATTTTACCAAAGCAGAGCCTACAAGCCCTGTACCATTCTTAATTCAAAGAGCTTTGAGAATGGCAAATATGAATTTTATGGATTTACTTGCTGAAATTGACTCGAATGCGCTAGATCGCGGTCGTGAGCAGTTTGGTGTAAAACCTGAAGATAACCAATTCAATTAAAGAATTTTAAATAGGAAGGAGAAGGACTATGGCAGCTAAAGGTGGTCAAAAGTTCATCGCTAAAAATAGAGCACCTCGTGTTCAAGTTGAATATGATGTTGAGCTATACGGCGCAGAAAAGAAAGTAAATCTACCATTCGTAATGGGTGTTATGTCTGATTTATCTGGCAAAAGTGAAACTACTGCAGGCGAGCGCGCTGAAGATAAAAAGTTTCTAGATATTGATGTAGATAACTTCGATGACAGAATGAAGAGCATCAAACCTCGTGTTGCTTTTAATGTTCCAAATGTTATGTCAGGTGAGGGTAACCTTGCTGTTGATGTTTCTTTTGAAAGCATGGATGATTTTAGTCCTGATAAAGTAGCTGAAAAGGTTGATGGTGTTAAAGACTTACTTGAAGCTAGAAAACAGCTATCTAACCTATTGAGCTATATGGATGGCAAGACAGGCGCAGAGGATTTAATCTCTAAACTATTAGAAGATGAAACTCTACTACAAGCTCTAGCATCTAAAGCAAAGCCTAAAGACGATACCGCAGCTACAACTGAGCAGGATAAGGAGTAATAAATGTCTGATACTTTAGAACAACAAAGTGCACAAGGTGTAACTAATGAAGTTTCTGACTTTGAGAAACTTCTAGATCAAGAGTTTAAATTTAAGACTCCTGAAGCTAATACTGCTGTTAAGAGTGCTGTTCAGACTCTTGTAACTCAGGCTTTATCTAATGCTACTTTAATCTCTGATAATTCTATCAAGACTATTGAAGGCATGATTGCAGAATTAGATAAGAAACTAAGCGCACAGATGAATGAAATCATTCACCATGAAGATTTTGAAAACATGGAAAGTGCTTGGAGAGGTCTTTCATACTTAGTAAATAATACTGAGACTAGTGAAACCTTAAAAGTTCGTGTAATGAATATTTCTAAAAAGGATCTTCAAAAGACTTTAAAGAAATTCAAAGGCACAGCTTGGGATCAAAGCCCTATATTTAAGAAATTATATGAAGATGAGTATGGTACAGCTGGTGGCGAGCCATATGGCGCTTTAATTGGTGATTACTATTTCAACCATTCTGCACCTGATATTGAAATGCTTCGTGGTATTTCTCAGGTTGCAGCAGCTGCTCATTGCCCATTTATCAGCTCAGCTGATCCATCAGTTATGAACTTAGAAGCATGGCAAGATTTAGCAAATCCACGTGATTTAACTAAGATCTTCTCAACTCCTGAGTATGCAGCATGGAGATCATTTAGAGAGTCTGATGATAGCCGCTATGTAGCATTAACACTACCTCGTGTATTAAGCCGTGTTCCATATGGTGCTAACACTAATCCAGTTGAAGGCTTTGATTTCTCTGAAGAGACAGGTTCTGGCAATTCAACTAAGTACAATTGGATGAACGCAGCTTATGCTATGGGCGTTAATATCAATCGTTCATTCTCTGATTACGGTTGGTGTGCTCGTATTCGTGGTGTTGAGTCTGGTGGTATTGTTGAGAATCTACCAACACATACATTCCCAACAGATGATGGTGGCGTTGCAATGAAGTGCCCTACAGAAATTGCAATTACAGACCGTCGTGAAGCAGAATTATCAAAGAACGGTTTCTTACCTTTATGCTACTGGAAGAATACAGACTATGCTGTATTTTTAGGTGGTCAGACAGTTAACAAGCCTCAAGAATATGACAACCCTGATGCAACTGCTAATGCATCTCTATCAGCTCGTTTACCTTACATCTTTGCAACATGCCGCTTTGCTCATTATCTAAAGTGCATCGTTAGAGATAAGGTAGGTTCATTTAAAGAACGTGCTGACATGGAAAGATGGTTATCTGACTGGGTAAGCAACTATGTAACATCAGATCCAAATGCATCAGAAGAGGTTAAAGCTAAATATCCTCTAGCTGAGGCAAAGGTAACAGTTGATGATATTGAAGGACAGCCTGGCTACTATAGTGCTAAGTTCTATTTAAGACCACACTATCAGTTAGAAGGTTTAACAACTTCACTACGATTAACTACAAAAGTACCAAGTGGTACTAAGTAAAATTTTTCATTCTCCTAATATTGAGAGGTATTTACCATGGCAAATGATTTTTTCATCAAGATTGATGGTATCGATGGCGAATCTGCAGACAAATCACACGGCAAGTGGATTGAGTGTCTAGGATTCTCTTTAGGCTCAGTTCAGTCAGTTGCTGCTGGTCGTTCAACAGATGTTGCAGGCCGTGGTTTTTTCAAGCCATTCACCTTCACTCATCTTTTAGATAAAGCTTCACCAAAGCTAAATCAGTACTGTATGGCTGGTCAAAAGGTTGCTAAGGTGCAGTTCCATGTATGTCGTGCGATCGCTGGCGCACAGGTTCCTGTATATGAAGTTACTCTTGAGAATGTAAAGATTTCAGCTGCTGAAATTTCTACAATTCCAGTAGGTAAGAATGTAAACCCTGGTAACATCGTAGATTCAGCTATTGATGCTATAACAGGTGTTGAGCAGACTAACTTACCAGTTGAGCAAGTTCAGCTTGTAGCTTCAAAGATTACTTGGAAGTATACAGCAGTTAAAGAAGACAACACCAAAGATGGTGCTGTTGAGGCAAGCTTTAACCAGGTACAAGGTAGCTAGTTTTAAAGCGAACAAGAAGGCAGAGTTCGCTCTGCCTTTTTTTTAGAATGTTTTAGTTTTTCAAGATATATGAAAGAAAGTATTAAATCAGGTGATAGATATATTCCTTGTATCCTATCAAGACTAGCTGATGATGAACCTCAGTCTAGAATTGATTCGATGCCAAGGGTTGTACCTCTTGAAAAGATAAAACAAGAGATCCTCTTGAATATAAATCAAATATTAAATTCTCGATCACGACCAAGTCCTCGCGATATGGGATATTTACCAGAAGTTGGTAGTTCTGTTTTGTGTTTTGGTTTATCGGATTTTTGTGGTTTAACTAAGAGTATTGAATCTGTTGAAAAAATCAAAAATGAAATTATTAGTCAGATAAGATATTTTGAACCACGAGTAGATGCTGAATCAGTTATTGTTGAATATCAAGATGATAGTTTTGATAAATCATCAGGATTTGTTTTCGAGATTTGTGCTCAATTTTCGTTAAAAGCTCTAAGTGGAAAATTTATTTGTATTTCCTATTTAGACTTAGAAACCGGTATGGCAACCGTAAGAATTAAGGAATAGTCATGAGTAAAGAATTTCTTGACTACTACAGTGATAATCTTTCTTTTATAAGAAAGTTAGGTGCTGAATTTGCTTTAGAATTTCCAAAGATTGCATCAAGATTGGATATGAATGCGCTTGAATGCCAAGATCCATTTATTGAGCGTCTTCTTGAGGGAACAGCTTTTTTAAGTGCTAGAGTAGAGCAAAAATTAGCTTTAGGATATCCAAGATTACTTGAGTCAATTCTTGTATCAATTTGTCCGTGCGCATTAGCTCCAATCCCAGCTATTTGTTCTGTAAAAGTTTCAGATAGCGATTTAAAGGGATTACAGGGCGGATCTAAAAACGTACTTTTAAATACTATTTTTAAGAAAAAACTACCAAATTATGCAACAGATATTTGTTTTCAGTCTTTGATTAAAACAAGACTTCATTCTTTGGTTATAGAAAAATCTAGCATAGTAACTCACAGCGTAGACATTGCTAATTTATCTAAAAAAGATAATCACAGTGCTCTTGAATTAGATTTGTTGTGTGTTCAAGGTGCGACTTTTAGTTCTTTAGATCTTGATATTCTTGATATCTATCTAAATCTAAATGATCAAGATGCATCTGCTTTATCAGAGCAACTGTTAGCTAATTTAGATGAAGTTTATCTAAAAACAGAGCATGGTGACTACATAAAGCTTAAAGATATTTCTTTAGAAATGTCGGTAATTGATTCAAAAGAAAATGCAATGAACTCTGTTGCAAAGATACCTTTTGGATTAAATCTTTTAAATCTGTATATGGCAAATTCTGATCTATATAAGTTTTTGCGTATAAAAGGCTTAGAAAAGAATTTAAGTTCTATCGATACTACACGTGCTACTTTAGTGTTTGTTTTCAATAAAGAGCATGACATAGATATTGAAAATCGTCTTCAAAGTGATTCGATTATTAACAATACCATTCCTTTGATAAATCTGTTTAAGAAAAGATCTAATCGTCATTTCATGAAACAGCAATATGAAGTTAATGTTAATGTTGATGCTACAAATCCACTTGATTATGAAATCTACTCAATTGAGTCTTTAGAATTTTTCAATGAATCAAATGAAAGTTTGTTTAATGCCTACCCATTCTTTACGGTTCATTCAAAAGGTGAGATGAATGATGAATCATATAGAAATTTCTTTTCTGTAAATCGTAGAGCAAGACAAAATGGATTAAATGGTAACAAGCGTTCTCCATACAATAAGCAAGAAGTGTTTATAACTGTCTCAGGTAGCGATTATCTTGAGCAGGCGGATAAACAATTACAGTTTAGTGCACAATGCTATTGTACAAATGCTGATTTACCTTTGTTTTTAAATTCAAATGATTATTTATCAGCATCTGATTTTACGGGCATAAAAGACGTACAAATAATCAATCAAATCTCAAGACCACATGCTCCTTTAGTAACAGGTTCATCTGTAGATGAATTCAAAAAAATGTCTTTTATTCTACAAAACCTTAATAGTTTACTTTCTGCAGGAAATGAGGCAAGTTTGTACAATCTAAAACAGATTATCAGAAGCTTTTCTACAAAATCTGTTGAGGAAACTCGACGTCTTGTAGGCGCTATTGAGAATATTGATATATCTGACAAAGTATATAGATTCATTTCAAAAGGATGTGTGTATTTTGAAAATGGATATAAATGCACAATAACCTTTTCACAAAAGAACCTTGAGGGTGTAGGTCTATTTATTTTCTCTAAGATGATTGTTGCTTTATTACAATCATACAGCCCTATAAATATTCCAATCTCGGTTGATATTTACTCTGATGAAAGAGGCTTTGTTTATTCATGCAAGACATTAAAAGAATAACAGCAAAGTTCTCTAATCAATTAAAGCGTGGTAAGAATGAGCCTGACTTTTTCTATTTATTGCGTTTAATTGAGAATATTAGAGAAGATTTACCAAAAATCGGAGAGGCCAAATCTCCTGATTTTGAAGCAGTTCGCTTTGGGCAAACTCCGTACTTAAGCTTTCCTGAAACTACTATATCCTCAATACAAGAGTCACATCGCCATAAAGAAGATTTAAGTATTTTAGTGTACTTTATGGGACTTTTAGGTCCTAATGGTCCATTGCCTCTTGAGATGACAAGTTATATCTATCAAAGATCTATTCATGAGTATGACTTAAGCACTAAACGCTTTTTAGATATTATAAATCACCGCTTCATATCACTTTTCTACAGAGCATTCTCTAAAAATGAAATCTCTGTGAATTTTGATAGAAAACAAAGCGAACTAGAAAAGCTTTATCAAACTCTAACAGGTGTAGGCTTTTTTTCTAAAAACAAGCTTCCTAGTTATTCAGCTTTATCTTTATTACGATATTTAATTTGTAAAGATAAAAGCTCTGATGGACTAGAGAAAGCACTGATGTTGTTTTTTGACATGCCACTGCGGGTTGTCCCTTTTTTACAAAAGCAGCATCAAATTCCTAAAGAATATTTATTACATTTAGGCGATAAAGAAACCTCTTTGCTTGGAATAAATACTCAGATAGGAAATCATTATTTCACTAAAACTAAAGATATATCTATTGTTGTAGGCCCTATATCTTTTAAAGACAGTTTTGCTTTCATGCCAAGACAAACTGCTTTTGTTCAGTTATGTGAAATCATAAAACTCTATTTAGACAAACCAATAGACTTTGATTTAGTTCTTGAAATTGATTCATCAACGATTGAAGGTGCGGTGTTAAACGGTAAATTTGCATTAGGTCAAAGTACTCATATACGCTCTGTGCAATCTACTCAATCAGTTACTATAGTTAGAATAAACGTATCATCAATAGTGAAGCATCAAAACGCTCTGTAATATAAGGAAGAAGTATGAAGCTAAAACGAATACAGCTTTTTAAAAAGTTAAATAAAACTTCTTATCAAGCTTTAGAAAGTGCAACCGTACTGTGTAAAACCAGGGGTAATCCGTACATTGAACTAGCTCATGTACTAAATCAAATTCTTTTAACTAAGAATACTGATATGCATCAAATCATTGCTCATTTTGCAATTGATGAAGCAAAACTTGCTAAAGATTTGATTGAAACTATGGATTCTCTTCCTAGAGGCGCATCTTCAATTGAGGATTTCTCTCCTGATATTGAAGCAATGATTAAAGAAGCTTGGATGTCTTGCTCTTTAGTATATGCAGATGCTGCTATCAGAACAGGTCATTTAATTTTAGCTTTAAAATTAAATTCTGATTTAGCTAGAAAACTTCATGCTATTAGCTCTGAGTTTAAAAAGATCAATGGTGATTTATTACAAGATAGCTTCATTGATATTGTTAAAAACTCTGATGAAGTATCAATTAAAAATGAGACTTCAACTGGCTCTACAGGTCAAGCTGATAAGCTAATGTCATCTCCTGCTATGGGAAAGGGCGAAGCTTTATCTTTGTATACACAGGATTTAACTGCTAAAGCAAAAGAAGGCAAGATTGATAATATCGTTGGTCGTGATGAAGAAATTCGTAAGATTATCGATATTCTTTTACGTAGAAGACAAAACAACCCTATTTTAACTGGTGAGGCTGGTGTTGGTAAAACAGCAGTTGTTGAGGGCTTTGCATGCCGTCTAGCTAGTGGTGATGTTCCTGATTGTCTAAAGGGCACTAAGCTTTTATCTTTAGATATCGGTCTATTGCAAGCTGGCGCTTCTATGAAAGGCGAGTTTGAAAATCGTCTAAAGCAAGTAATTGAAGAAGTTCAACACTCTGATACTCCAATCATTCTATTTATCGATGAGGCTCATACTCTTGTTGGTGCCGGTGGCGCTGCAGGTCAAAATGATGCAGCTAACCTTTTAAAACCTGCTTTAGCTCGTGGTCAATTACGCTGTGTAGCTGCTACTACATGGAAAGAATACGTAAAGTATTTTGAAAAAGATCCTGCTTTATCACGTCGTTTTGAAAAAATTCTAATTGATGAACCTGATGACGATAAAGCCGTACAAATGTTACGTGGCATGGTTGGTGTTTTAGAAACATACCACAAAGTAACCATTCTTGATGAAGCTTTATATTCAGCTGTTACTTTATCTCGTCGTTACATTCCTACACGACAGTTACCTGATAAAGCCGTTTCTATTTTAGATACAGCTTGCGCTAAAGTATCTTTATCTCAAAATGCTGAGCCATATGCTGTTGAGTATTTACGTAGAAAGATTGAGGCTTTAGAAACAGAGAAGGGAATTTTAGAAAAAGAGAACAACTCTGGATTTGATAATGCTGAAAAACTTGAAAAGGTAAAGGCATCTCTTGAGAGCTTTAATGAAAAGCTTCAAGATCAGACTAAGCTTTTTGACGATATCAAAGCTCAAGCTAAGATTTATCTTGAACTTAGAGATGAAGTTAGAGCAAATGAGAATTTAGATGAGCAAGCTTTAACTGAAAAGAAAGCTAAGCTTAAAGAAGAGCGTAATACTCTAAATCAAATGCAAGGTGAGCGCCCTATGTTCTTACCTGAGGTAGATTCACAAGCTGTAGCTACTGTTATCTCTGAGTGGACAGGTATTCCTCTTGGCAAGATGGTTAAAAATGAAATTCAGTCAGTTCTAAAACTTGCTGATATCATGAAAGAAAGAGTTATTGGTCAAGATCAAGGTCTAGATTTAATTGCTAAACGTATTACAACTGCTAGAGCATCTTTAGGCGATCCTAATAAACCTATTGCAGTTATCATGCTAGCAGGTCCATCAGGTGTTGGTAAGACAGAAACAGCATTGACTCTTGCTGAGTCTATGTATGGTTCTGAGCAAAACTTAATTACCATTAACATGTCAGAGTTCCAAGAAGCTCATACGGTATCTACTCTTAAAGGTGCGCCTCCAGGATATGTAGGCTACGGTGAGGGTGGTGTTCTAACAGAAGCCGTTCGTCGTAAGCCTTATAGTGTGGTTTTATTAGATGAGGTTGAAAAAGCTCACAAAGACGTTCATGAAATCTTCTTCCAAGTTTTTGATAAAGGTTGGATGGAAGATGGTGAGGGCCGTCAGGTTAACTTTAGAAATACCATTATCATTTTAACCACTAACGCAGGTGACAATGAGATTATGGGAATGTGTACTGATGAGAGTAAGTTACCATCAGTAGATGATTTGGAAAAAGCAGCTCGTCCTGCTTTATACAAAGTATTCCCAGCTGCACTTATTGGTCGTATGAGTGTTGTACCGTATTACCCTCTATCAAAGGCAAGTTTAAATCATATTATTGATTTGAAACTAGCTAAGATTGTAAAGAGAGTAGCTCAAAACTACGGAGCAACCTTTACCTTCACTCAAGCTGTACGTGATGAGATTATCAACAGATGTAATAACATTGCATCAGGTGCACGTATGATTGATGCAATTATCAGCAACGATTTATTACCATCTATTAGTACTAAGTTCCTAGAAAAGACTATGGAAAATAGAAAGATACTAAGCGTTGAAGCTGATTGCAAAGATGGTGTATTTGAATATGCATTTAAAGATGTAGAAGCATAATTTTACATGTGAGTGAGAATTAAAAAATAGGCTGAAGAGGAAAGGTTTTCTTTTCAGCCTTCTTTTATTGATCATTTTGTAAAATTTTGAGTTAATTTTGCATTGTAATGCGATAAAACCTTAATTTTTAAAAAGAAAGAATGGATATTTTTTTTAATAAATATTATTTTACATGTATGTGTATTAAAAAAAATAGATCATGGAATAAAGCAGGTGTAAATATGAGAAGAATAATCTTACTCCTAGCGTGTATATCAACATCACTAATGATTATGGCTTGCTCATCAAGTCCAAGTAGTCATACCTTTAACATTCAAGTTTCACCTACCAAAGAATTAGCCAAAACCTATGGTTATTATCCAAGCTTTGAAGTTGATGTTGCAGCTCTCTCTCAAGAAGATGCAATTCGAATAAGTACATATCCACTAGATAAGTATTTTGAACCATCAAGTGGTATACGAGAGTATTTAGAGCCTGTTACCTTACATTTTTCAGAAAGAGATTTAACTGTTAAAACTATTGATGGTGATTCTGATGAATTTAAAAAGCTTATGAGTAGAGATCCAAGTCATCTCGTGCTTATTGTAAATCTTCCATATGCACCTAAAGATGCGACTTTAGATCCTCGTAAGTATATTTACAAATTACCAGAAGGAATGTTTTCTGTAGCTAAAGATATGTTTATCAAAGTAGGCTCAACAGGATTGATTAGAACTACTTCAATTGATGCTCAAAATTCATTACCTGCAGCTCCAGAGACAGAGAAACAACCTGTTGTTATAGATTTAAATTGTGTGTCTGAAAAAGGAAAGAAAGACATGCGTTGCAAACAAAAAACAGAATTAAAAGATCCTGCAAACACTAAACAGGAAAAATAAATATGAAATATCCTCAATTTTTACATTGGTCTGAAGGCCAGTTTTTACAACCACATCATTTTCAACAGTTCCAGCGCTCTGTAACAAGTGCTATAAACTTACAAACTGATTTGAGCATTCCATATAAAGAAGGTTTGTGCTCTTTATCAATCGAAAAAGATTCTTTACGTTCAAGACGTGTTGTAATCAAAAGTTTCAGCGCTATCATGCCAGATGGCACTGTATTAAGTCAGCCTGGTAATTGTTCGGTTCAACCTCTAGCACTTGAGTTAAACACTCAATCAAATGAGAATGAATTTTTTGTTTATTTAGCTTTACCATATTATTCAAATGATGATTCAAATTTAGCTCAAGATAAAAATTCAAGCTTTGGTAGATATGTATTGCATGAACAGGATTATGTTGATCAAAATACAGGCGATAACGAAGCTACAATCATCACCAGAAAGCTAAATACACGACTAATTTTAGATCCTAAAAAAGCATCTGATTGTTCTGTATTACCTATTTTAAAATTAAAGTGGGTAAGCCTTGATAACAAAGAGCCTATTTTAGCTATCTGTGATTCATATACACCTCCATATGTTGTTTTAGAGCAAGATTGCAACATCTTCAACATGATTCATGAGTTTATCTTTGAATTACGAGCATGTAAGAGCAAGATTTTATCTGACATTGATAATGAAGGATATGATGCAAACTTAATTACAGGTTCTGGTGTGTTACGACTAATGCAGCTTCAAATGCTTAATGTCTACATCAATTCTTTGTCTGCATATTTAATTCCTGACAAGATTTCACCATTTACTTTGTATATTCAGTTATCAAACTTCTATGCAAGTTTATGCTCAATATTTCCTTTATCAGAGTCAAAAGATGTTGTGTACGATCACTATGATTTATACAAAGTTTTTGATTCTCTAGTAAATTCAATTAGAACCTTAATTTCTTCTCAAGGTAAGGCAAGTTGTATTGAGATTATCTTCAATCATGATGATTCTGTATCAAAACTAAGTGCTGCTCTTGAGGATAAACATATTATTAAAGCTAAAGAATACTATTTAGCTCTACAAGGCGGTAATGCTTGGAAGGATTTAATTGAGGATATTGAAACAGGCGATAACTTCAGACTAATAGATAAAGGCTCCGTACAAAGTCGTGTTCGTGGTATTAAATTATCATATGTTCGTTTCCCTCCTAGATATTTACCTATGCAGGGTAGTGATACAGTTTACTTTAAGATTATGAGAGATGAGTCTCCACGTGTTTGGAGATACATTGTAGAAGATCATCAGATGGTGATTGATTATGCTAATAACATCTTCTCTAAATTCAATGCTAAGTTGTACCTCGCTGTTGTAGATGAGGAAAAGTAGTATGGCAGGAAATACAGTTTTAGAATTAGTTAATCCTATTCTATTAAAGGTATGTAATTATTACACTTTTCGAAAGTATGGATATGAAGTCAAGTACGAGAACGTAGTTGAAGAAATCCATTCTTTATTTTCTGACATAAAACGTAAGACTCAAGAAAACGAGCTTCTAAACAATGAATACAAAAAGATAGAAAAGCCTTTAGTATTCTTTGTTGATTATATTTTAAAAGAATCTGATTTTTCCTTCTCTCAGGATTACCAGATTATGGCTCGTTTGTATAACGAGTTATCTGGTGATGACAAGTTTTTTGATTTATTAGAGCAAGCTCTTAAAGATCCTAATTGTGATGATCAGATTATTGAAGTTTATTATCTGATGTTAGGTTTAGGTTTTGATGGCGCATACAAACGTGATCCTAAAGAAGTCATCAAAATTATGTATGACTGTTCAGATAGACTAAACAATCATATTAAGACAAATTCAGACATTCTATTCCCAGAAATTCAGCCAAACGATGATCATGTAAAAGAAAAAAAGTTTGAAGATAAGTTTTTTAGTTTAAACAAAAAAAGCGTGCTTTTATCTTTAGCTGGCGTTTTGGTGATTTGTTTTATTGTTAATCTTGTATGTATTTATTCGAGCACATCTAAGTTTACAACTAGCGTACAGAGCGCGCTAGAAGCAGCATCTCCATTTAATAACTTAGTGGTAATCGATGAGAATAATATAAACGAAGATGAAACTGAGGTTAAAGATGAATAGTGAAGAAGTAACCACAACAGCCTCTTCAGTTGTATCTGATAAAGGTTCAGATAGCACTTTTTTTGGAATGTTTGATAGTCCTCTTGGCATTATCATATTCATCATTCTTGTATTCATAGCTATTTTAGTAATTTGGTTTCTATTTAAAAAATTCAAACAAAAAACTGCTTTAAATGCTGAACGCCGCTCTATTAAAGATGACTTAATGATATGGTCAACTTTATCAAATCTTGTTTCTGGTGGTAAAAAAACTAAAAAGGGAAAAGAAGATCTTGATGGTACAGTCATTCTCATTAAAAATATCTTTGAGTCTGCCATCGATTTTATTAAAAGAAAAAATTTCCTTAAATTAAAGGCACCTTGGTACATCATTTTAGGTGAGCCTTTATCTGGTAAATCAAGTTTAATTGGAAGTGAAGCTTTAGATTATGAACAGGCAAGAAAAGATCTTGACCCTAAAGACGCTGACAGTATCCATTTCTGGGTAAACAGAGAAACAGTATTTCTAGATGTTAAAGGTAAGGTTTTCTTTGACCATTGGTTAGGTGGTTCATCTGCTCAATGGCATGTTATTTGCGATTTGATTAACAAATATCACCATGCAAAACCTCTTTCAGGTATCGTACTTACAATCCCTGCTGATGCTTTAATTGCTGATGATAAAAAGTTAACTCAAAAGAAAGCAGAGCTTATTAGTGCTGAGCTTGCTCGTTTATCTGCAACATTAAACATGAATTTACCATGTAGAATTGTTGTTACTAAATCAGATTGCGTTGTAGGTTTTAGAGAGTACTTTGCTTCTTTATCAGACAAATTAAAAGAGCAGATTATTGGTTTTAATCTAGAGTCACAGGCAGGTCTTTTCAATCAAGACGATTTTACTGCTTCATGGAGTAGCTTTGTAGATCGTATCAAAGATGGCATATTCTCTTTGATGCTTTCAAAGAGTGTAATTGATTCTACATATGATGACAAAAATCGTATTGATACATCTGCTAACATTTTCGAATTCCATCATAATTTAGATAGTTTAAAAGATAATTTAGAGATTTATTTATCAACAATCTTTGATAATAAATACACAGTACGACCAGCTTCTGTAGAGGGTGTTTACTTTACATCTGCTATAGATCAAGGCATTTGCTTTAACTCTGAGTTTGCATCATACCAAGGTAAAAAGGTTGATGATGCTGTACTATCAGACGGCAAGAATGCTCCTACTCGTAATCCTCTTTTCATTGTTAATTTGTTTGGCAAAGCTCTACGTGCACTTGATTTAAAGTCTACATTTACACGAGCTGAGAAAATGAGAAGAAATGTTCCATCTATCATATTAGGAGCTACTTTAACTACTTTAGCTCTCATGTATTTAGGTGGTGCATTAGCAAGTCATAATTTGATTTATAAAAACTTAAATTCAGATGCTGATTTCTATAGAACATTAACAACTTTATTTAATCAAAATTCGATTTTACGTTCACCTTTACTTGATGTGAATGACAAAACCAACCAGGGTGTAACTCGTTTTAACGATCAGATGGTAAATGACTCTAGAGTAAGTAGAATTAACTTCTTTAAAGAAGCTAAATCAATGCTATCTGCTCAAAAGAATTTACCTTTTATTTATGCACCATCATCATATCTATTCTTTGATTTAAATAACTTATCTTCATTTGAAAGAAAGACTATTTATAATCAGCTATTGATTGATATGGCTTTTGTTCCTGCAACCACATCATTTTCATACAATCTGTTAAATGAGAATTCTAGTTTTACAGAAACTAAAGCAGATGCTTTATTAGCTTTCATGTATCTAGCAATTGCTCATGAAAGAGACAATGACGGTAAGGGCTCACAAATCATTAAGAATTGTTTAAGTTCAATTCTAAAATATCAGTACCCTGAGCTTGCTCAAGACGTAGTAAATCTACTTACAAGCATTGAACAAGGTGATGATAGTTATGCTCATGCTGCTGCATCTCAAATTCTTTTAGATCCAAATTATGCTCCAAGCGTAAATCGTGGTCTAAAAATATTCATTGATGAATTGCGCGGTGTTACTGCATATCCAGAGTCAGAGTATCAGCTTGCTAAAAGTCTTTTAAAGAAAGGTCAGCTTTTAAATGATTCATTTGATGAATTAAATGAATTTTCTTTTGACTATGATCCAAAGATGTCTGAGAAAGATTATGAAGTTAAATATCAATACTTCATGGATCTTTTATCAAATACAATCAAGACAACTGAAGAAGTTGATAATCTTAATTCTGCATTTTTAGCTGAGTTCTCAATCCCTATTACCAAAGCTCTTAAGTCTAAAACTAAAGATGAAACAGTAAGCGATATTTTATTGAATCAGCGTAAGACCGTTCTTGAAAGCTCATATGCCAAGTACAGAAGTATCATGAAAGGTGATTTTGAATCTTTCTTACAATATACTGATTTTGGTAATTCTGTAACATCAAACCTAGATTATGGTGCTTTGTCATCAAAGAATGTGGCTAAATTTAGATTAGAAGCTATTAACAATCTTGATCTTGATTATGAGAAGTTAAAGACAACTCTAGCGGATGTAAACAACACAGGTATATTTGATAGAGCTAATAATAAAGACAATACTATCGTATTTAAATACAAGTTGTTATCAAAGCTAATCAAACTAGCTTATGTCTCAGATCAGGATTTATCAGTAGAGCTAACATCTCCTAGTGATTTTGAAACACAGTTTAAGCGTATTGTTTCTGTCTTTGATAAAAGACGTTCATTCATTAAGACATTTGCCTCATCACATGTCGATGTAGATGGCTTACCTCAAGTTGCCATTTCATGTACGAGACTACTAAACTTCTGTGAGTTTGAAAGAAAAGTAATGCTTACTAAGCAATTACTAGCACAATATCCACAAGAGAGTACTCCAACTCAAATTGTTGGTGATATTAAGAAAAATGTAACTCTCACATCAGAGACTTATAATTTTGATGATTATTTATCACTTGATTTAGCTAGTGAGGCTTTAGGTTATTTTGATTTAAACCCAGAATATACCCCAACAGCTGTAAATTACTACATTAACCCTATTGTGTATATTTCTAAATATGAATCAAGCAGAAGCCCTAAAACTGAAGCTGCATCTCAAGATGAAAAACCAGTTGATCCATATAAGTTATATCTTGAAAAGAATACAGAACTAGATAAGTTACAAGCATCAATTGCAACCTATGCTGATTCTTTTGTTAACTACTGGGCTACATTCCCAGATTCTGTAAAACCTCTATGTGCTGACTACTACTCATTCCATGTATTTTCAGCTCAAAGCAAGGCTTATCAGATCAATTCTCAATTATTGACTCTATATAACTTTGCATATGACTTATTGTCATCTGTTAAAACAGAAACTTTATCTGCAAAGACCAAGTCATTAAAAGAGCAGTCTTTAAAGAATATTGAGGATAGAAGAAAATCTTTAGATCAAAACTTCACCACAGCTTGTTCTAATGTACTAAATGCATGGTCATTACTACCTGAAGATCCAATCAAGGCAAATCATTATGTGAACGCTCTTGATAAAAAATCTATCAGAAATGATTACACACTTGTACGTGCTTTAGGTGAAACTAAAGGTAGCGTTCCTTGGTGGACTTCGTATGTTAATTTAGGTACTGCTTTACTAAAGACAGAAGCTTCATATCAGACAGCTTATGGCTTAGAGCAATTCCAAAATAAACTATATTACTTCCCAGTTCTACGTGATGCTAGTGAAGATAGTATGTATATCAAAGTTGAAGAGATGGCTTCTTTAAGACGAACCTTGAACAGTTATGGTTTAATTTCTAAAAAGAAAGCTAAAACTGATGCTGAAAATGAAGATGTAAAGTTTGACGACTCATTACAAGCAAATGATGAAGGTGTAGATAATCTACAAGAGCCTTTATTAGGTAACGTAATGGCTGGAAGAACAGACATCAGTCAATGGGTTAATAATGTTAATAACATCTTAACCGTATTAAGTGATAGACGTAATCCTCTAGAGGCTAAGGTATCAATTCCTGATATCAACAAGCAACAGCAACTAATCAAGTCATATTCATATGGTAAAAAGTATGATAACGCCGTAGTACGATATAGATATATCGATATTAAGATAGGTGACGGTGATAGCGAACGTTTTGGCACAGTAGCTGAGCAAAAGGAAAGAGTAATTTATGATGATTCTGCTGAAAAAGCCGACATCAAGTTAGATTTCTATCGTTACTCTGATTCACCTCAACCAGATGCAACTGTATCATTTGCTGGTGAATATGCTCCGCTTAGAATGTATCTTGATCCAAAATCAATTTACGATGCTAAGACACATTCAATTTATCTACCAGTTGTGTTCAAAGACAAGATTGGTGCTAGAAGCATGATGTTCTTAAAGGTTTCATTTAATAAAGAACTTTTAAGACCTGAGGATTGGCCATCAACTTATAATTGGCCTTTAATCTCACAATTTTAGTACAACAGTATAGAGTCTTTAAAACTCATTTTGAGATTTCTTTTAATTGACTCTATACTTATAAAGAAAGCTTAATATAAGGAGCGTCCTATGACTCCAAGTGCAACTTTAATAAATATGACAGCAACAGGTGATGTTGTAACCGGTCCTGGAATGCCTACTAATCTAGTAAACGGTCTTCCTGCTGCCTGTATGGGGGATTTGGTTGCAGGTCCAGTTTGCGTTGGTGCTATATCAATGACAACAGCGGTTAACTTGCTTACAAAAGGTCGACCAACAGCAAACTTAACATCTATGGTAACTGGTGTTAATCCAATTACAGGTATTCCGGTAGCATCTGCTTTAGCTGTTTGTCCTAACGTAAATAGAATCGTATAAAAGATTAAATCTTTTGATTGTATTAACCAATCAAGAGTGTACAAAAAAAGGATATTGTTGTTTAAACAATATCCTTTTTCGTTTTAATCGTATCTATATAAAAGATTATCTGCTTCTAATAGATTTAACATCACGTCTTTCTTTACCAGTGTAAACCTGACGAGGACGACCAATTCTTGAATCTGCAATGGTATGCATTTCATTCCAATGGGTAATCCAACCGATGGTTCTTGCAATCGCAAAGATAACAGTAAACATTGATGTAGGAATGCCAATAGCATTTAGAATAATACCTGAATAGAAATCAACGTTAGGGTATAGATTTCTTTCAATGAAGTATTCATCTGATAGAGCAATCTTTTCTAATTCTGTAGCAACATCTAAAAGAGGATTGTTCTGAATATGAAGAGCGTCTAGAACCTCATGACATGTGTCTCTCATAACAACTGCACGAGGGTCAAATGTTTTATACACTCTATGACCAAAGCCAAATAATCTAAATGGATCATTTTTGTCTTTAGCTCTAGCAACATATTCTGGAATTCTATCAACAGAACCAATTTCTTCAAGCATACGTAAACAAGCTTCGTTAGCACCACCGTGAGCAGGACCCCATAAAGAAGCAACACCTGCTGCAATACATGCATAAGGGTTAGCACCTGAAGAACCTGCAAGACGTACTGATGATGTTGAAGCATTTTGCTCATGGTCAGCATGTAATGTGAAAATTCTGTCTAAAGCTTTTTCAACAATAGGATTTACTTTGTAATCCTCACATGGTGTTGCGAACATCATGTATAGGAAGTTACCGGTGTAACTTAAATCATTACGTGGGTATACGAAAGGATGACCTATTGAGTATTTGTATGACATCGCAGCAAGAGTAGGCATTTTTGCAACTAAACGAACTGCTGTTAATTCACGATGTTCTGGATCATAAATATCTAGTTTATCGTGATAGAAAGCTGATAGCGCACCAGCAACACCGCATAGAACAGCCATAGGGTGTGAGTCACGACGGAAAGCTTGGAAAAGTGATTCCATCTGTGTGTGAACTAGAGTGTGATGCTTAATTCTGTGAACAAATTCTTGGTATTGTTCTTTATTAGGCAGCTCACCTTTAAACAGTAAATAACAAACCTGTAAATAATCAGCTTTTGTTGCTAACTGGTCGATAGGGTAGCCTCGGTATAAAAGAATACCTTTTTTGCCGTCAATGAATGTAATTCGAGACATGCATGATGCAGTAGACACGAAACCAGGGTCATAGGTGAAATAACCTTGCTTTCCTAATTCTCTGATGTCTATAACTTCAGGGCCTAAAGTGCCTTTTAAAATAGGAAGTTTGATAGGATCCTTTCCAGGAATCATCAATGTTGCATACTTATCTAATGTAGGTAGAGTATCTTCGATTGCCATTATGATTTTCTTCCCTTAATCCAAAGAAATACATATATTTATGAATTCATTTTAACCGTAATAATTAAAAAAGATACATTACGAAAATTTTGGTTACTTTGCACCGTTATAGAACGATCTTTTTTGGTTCAATTGCGCTGGGACTTTTAATATCAACTATAAAAACATACAATAGAAAAATTATTAATTCATATTAAAGTGGATATTATGGAAAAAAGAATTCTACTAACAGAATGTAAAGATGATGTTGGTTTGATTGCAAAAATCACCAATGTTTGTTTTTTGTTTCATTTAAATGTAATTCGCCAAGATCAGTTTGCATCTCACGAAGATAATCGTTTCTTCATGAGAACTGTTATTGAGGGTGATTTCAGTGATGAAAAAACAACTGATACCTTTATAAACACTGTAATTAGTGTTCTACCCCAAGGCGCAATAGTAAATCTAAAGGATTCTCATCGTAGAAAGTTATGCGTTTTAGTAACTAAAGAGTCACATTGCTTAGGTGAGTTACTAATGAAGTCATATTCAGGTGCTATGAATGCAGACATCGTTATGGTTGCAGGTAATTATCCAGAATTAGGTGAATTAGCAACAAAATTTGATGTTCCTTTTAAATTAGTTTCATGCGAAGGCGTAACTAAAGAAGAACAAGAAAAGAATATGATGGACGTGATTGATTCATGTAATCCTGATTATGTAATCCTAGCAAAATACATGAGAATTCTTTCACCAGAATTTGTTAACCACTATCCTTTAGGTCATGTGATTAACATTCATCACTCATTCCTACCTGCATTCATCGGTGCTAAGCCATATCTTCAAGCATACAATCGTGGTGTAAAGATTATCGGCGCAACAGCTCACTTTGTTACTAACAATTTAGATGAAGGTCCTATCATTGAGCAGGACGTTATCAAAGTAAATCATCGTTATGATCCTGAGACTTTAGCAAAAGCAGGTCATGATGTTGAGCAAGCTGTTTTAATGAGAGCAATTAACAAAGTTTTAGATGACAAAGTTTTCATTCACGGTAATAAAACTGTAGTTTTCTAAAATACATACAAAATAAAAAAAAGAGAATTTATAAAAAATTCTCTTTTTTTGTACCTAAATTATCTATGCAATTAAGGAGCAAGACGTTTTGGTGTTTGCCATGTACCGTCTTCTAGATTGTAGATAAATCTATCGTGAAGTCTATTTTCACGACCTTGCCAGAATTCAACTTGAGTAAATTTAACACGGTAACCACCCCAGAAAGAAGGTAGTGGAATTTCACCATTTTTAAATTTCTCTTTAATCTCTAAAAACTTTCCTTCTAGAATTCCACGAGCTGAAATCAAGTGAGATTGATTTGAGGCCCAAGCACCTAACTGGCTGCCACGTGGTCTTGAGTGAAAATACTTCAAATCTTGAATAGGGGACTGTCTTACAGCCTCACCAATGAACATAACTTGTCTTTCTAAAATATACCAAGGGAAAAGAAGACAGATTTTTGGATTGCCTTTAATCTGTTGAGCTTTTCTTGAACCTAAGTTTGTATAAAAAACAAGATTTTCTCTGTCATAGTCCTTTAATAAAACCATGCGTGAATAAGGTTGACCTTCACTATCTACGGTACTTACTACAACACCGTTAGGATCAAACATTTTTGAATCTATAGCTTGTTGAAGCCATTTTTCAAAAAGGTCGATTGGGTGTTCTGGCATATCAGCTTCATCAAGACCACTTAACTGATAGCTTCTTCTCAAATCTGCTACATCGATCATACAAATGCCTTTTGTTTCATATATAAAAATGTGATACACACATAATACATGAATTTTTCTTCATAAAACTATGCTAATTATTGAATTTATCAGACTTTTACTTAGCAACATCTGTTACAAAATGATAAAATTACATAAATAAAAGAACTTATTCTTCGTTGGAATATATATTTACATAAAAAACTATAGAAAAATTGGTGCTCAAATGAATACTTATCCTAAGACAGCCCTTGTTATTAACTGCGGAAGCTCCTCAGTTAAATTTGCAATTTTAGACCCTAAAGATGGTCACGTTTTTTTAAACGGTATTGCTGAAGCTTTAGGCTTAGATGATGCTAGAATTTCATGGAAATTTAATGGTGGCGAGAAGTCAGAGACTTTTTTAGGTGCTGGCTCTGGTCACAATAAGGCTCTTGAGTATTTAGTAAAGAATGTTTTAGCTAAAGATCAGTCTTTATTAGAATCTATTGTTGCTTGTGGTCACCGTATTGTTCAGGGTGGTGATGTTTATTCACAGCCAACTCTAATCAACGATGAAGTAGAAGAGAACATTAAGAAAGTTATTCCTTTTGCTCCATTACACAATCCTGCTCATTTACAGGGTATTGATGCAGCTCGTGCAAACTTCCCTTCAATTCCTCATGTAGCAGTATTTGATACAGCTTTCCACCAGACCATGCCTCCTAAGGCATATCGTTATGCAATTCCTGAGGAATACTACACAGATTTACATTTACGTAAGTATGGTGCTCATGGTACTTCTCACATGTTCCTATCTCAGGAAGCTGCTAAGATGTTAGGTAAGCCTCTTGAAGAGACAAACTTAATTACATGTCACTTAGGTAACGGTGCTTCTATTTCTGCTGTTAAAGGCGGCAAATGTATCGATACATCAATGGGTTTAACTCCTCTTGATGGTTTAATCATGGGTACTCGTTGTGGTTCTATCGACCCATCAGTTGTATTCTTCTTATGTGAAAGAAAGGGTATGACTCCTGATGAGGTTAAGGAAGTATTCAACAAGAAGTCAGGTATGGCTGCAGTTTCAGGTGTTTCATCTGACTTCCGTCCTATTGTAGCAGGCCGTAACGAGGGCAATGAAAGATGTGCTCTAGCTTTAGAGATGTACGCATATCGTTTAGCTAAGTTTATTGCTTCATACTATGTACCTCTAGGACATGTAGATGCAATCGTATTCTCAGGTGGTGTAGGCGAGAATGGTCCTACCACACGTAAGCTTACTATCGCAGAACTTGAAGAATCATTTGGTATCAAGTTAGATGCAGAAGCAAATGAGCATGCAAAGGTATCTATGGGCGTTGATAAACAGGTAATTTCTGCTCCTGATTCAAAGGTTAAGGTTCTTGTAATCGCAACTAATGAAGAGCTAGTAATTGCTCGTTCTGCAATGTCATTTGTAAAATAGTAATATTTACAAAATTGCATTTTTCAACTAATATAGCAGTCCTAAACTAACACAAAAACTGTCGTTATTAGTTATATTTAGTCCCCGCATTCGACAGTACGGGGATTTATTTTTTTAAGAGACTCCATGAGTAAGAAAAGAACTGCTGATAGATTAGACGTTATATATGAACAAGGTTCATTAACGCCTTTAACCGGCTTTAAAAAGTTTTGGCCTTTTTTAAAGCCATATTTTCTTTTTACCGTATTAGGTATTTTATTAACCATACCTGTAGGTGGTTTAGATGCAGCTGTTGCATCCTTCTTAAAGCCTTTTATGGATAACGTAATGGTTGAAAAGGATACAGCGTTTGCCAAACAAGTTCCTTTAATCATTATTGGATTTACAATTGTACAAGGTATTTGTATTTATTCATCAAACCTAGTTAATAGCTATGTTGGTAATAGAATTTCTACAAACCTAAAATTAGCTTTATATAAGAAATTATTAACAAATGATGCTTCATTTTTTGATAAGAATACATCTGGTATTATTCTTTTACGTTTCTGTAATGATGCTGAAGCTGCGACTTCAGGCTTAGTTAATAATGTAAAGTTATTCCTATCAAAATTTTGGTCATCTGTAGGTTTAGTTGGTGTTCTTCTTTGGAACTCTTGGCAGTTGTCAGGTATTGCTTTAGGTATCTTGTTATTCTTATTTATTCCTATGAAGATTGCACGTAAGAAGTTAATGAAGATTATGTCAGCTAACGTTAAAGCTTTGACTAAGATTAACACTACTTACGTAGAAACTTATTCAGGTATTAAGATTATTAAATCTTTCAACCTACAAAGTCCTTTATATAAAAAGTTTACAAATGATCTTGAAGAAGTATTTAAGTTCTCAATGAGAATTATTAGAGATACAAACTGGTTAGCTCCAGCTATGCATATCGTAACAGCTGTGGGTGTTGCTGGTGTTTTATACTATGGTATGTCTTTAATCACTTCAGGTACTATTACCTCAGGTACATTCGTAGCCTTCCTTGCTGCTTTAATCATGCTTTATACTCCAATTAAGAGTATTGGTAATAACTATATCGGTCTTCAGACTTCACTTTTAGCTTTAGAGCGTATCTACAATATTTTAGATGGTTACTCTTTTGAGAATAATGACGGTGAAGGAACTAAGACACTAGAGGG
>CAZEXR010000003.1:0-31371 GCA_964516675.1 uncultured Enterobacterales bacterium
TGATAGGAATTTCAGCAAAAAGTTGCTATCATAACGGGGCACTGGTCGCGACCATAAGCATATGCTACATCTTCAGGCTGAGTGTATAGAGCTGACTCATCTTTATCTGAGTTATCAACACCATCTTCTTCACCGCCAGTGCAACCTAACTCTAATTCTAGAGTCATGTTCATCTTAGCCATACGCTCTAAGTACTTGCAGCATAGAGCTACGTTGTCTTTTAGAGATTCTTCTGATAAATCGATCATGTGTGATGAGAATAATGGCTCACCGTGCTCAGCGAAATACTTCTCACCAGCGTCTAATAGACCGTCGATCCATGGTAATAACTTCTTAGCGCAGTGGTCAGTGTGAACTACAACTGGAACACCATAAACTTCAGCTACGTTACGAGCATGTAAAGCACCAGAAATAGCGCCTAGGATAGCTGCGTGCTGTGGCTTTTCTGACTTAAGGCCCTTACCTGCAAGGAACTGTGCGCCACCGTTTGAGAACTGTACCATAACAGCTGATTTAGCTTTAGCAGCAGCTTCAATAACAGCATTGATAGTGTCGGTGCTTACGCAGTTTACTGAAGGGAATGCATAGCCATTTTCACGAGCTACAGCAAATAACTTCTGAAGGTTCTCACCAGTTACAACACCTGGTTTGATAACGTCTAAAATCTTAGTCATCAGATTATTACCTATAATATTAAAAAAAGGAAAATGTTAACAAATGCCAGCATTAAAGCTGGCACTTAATAGAAAGCTCTTACTTAGCAGCTCTCTTCTCTAGAATTTCAACTGCAGGAAGCTTCTTGCCTTCTACGAACTCTAGGAATGCACCACCACCAGTAGAGATATAAGAAATCTTATCTGCTACATTGAACTTCTGAATTGAGTTAATGGTATCACCACCACCAGCTACTGAGAAAGCATCTGACTCAGCAATTGCCTCTGACATTGACTTAGTACCAGCAGCAAACTGCTCGAACTCGAAAACGCCTACTGGGCCATTCCATAGGATGGTCTTTGCATTCTTAATAACTTCATTGATGTTAGCCATTGACTTAGGGCCTAAGTCAAAAATCATATCATCATCAGCGATGTCTTTTAGATCCTTAGTAACAGCAGGAGTCTTCTCATCGAATTCCTTACCAACAACTACGTCTACGAACTCTGGAAGCTCAACTTTCTTAGCTAATTCCTGAGCTGTTGGGATTAAGTCAGCTTCACATAGTGATTTACCAACTTTGTTACCAGCTGCAGCGATGAATGTATTAGCAATACCGCCACCAACGATTAACTTGTCGCAAACTTTTGATAAAGTCTCTAAAACAGTTAACTTTGTTGAAACCTTTGAACCACCAACGATTGCAACCATTGGACGTGCAGGGTTATCCATAACCTTGCCTAAAGCTTCTAATTCAGCTGCTAGTAAAGGACCAGCACAAGCGATAGGAGCAAACTCAGCTACACCATAAGTTGTAGCCTGTGCACGGTGAGCAGTACCGAAAGCATCCATAACGAAAACGTCGCATAATGCAGCGTATTTCTTTGATAGATCTTCAACGTTCTTCTTCTCGCCCTTGTTGAAACGGCAGTTTTCTAGAACAACTAATTCGCCGTCTTTAACATCAACGCCGTCTAAGTAATCTTTTTCTAAACGAACATTAACACCAGCAAGCTTTGTTGCGATGTAATCAGCAACTGGCTTTAGAGAGAATTCCTCAGCATAAACGCCTTCTTCAGGACGACCTAAGTGAGAAATAACCATAACCTTAGCACCTTTTTCTAATGCTAATTTAATGGTTGGAAGAGTTGCCATAATACGCTTGTCAGATGCAACTTTGCCATCCTTTAAAGGTACATTTAGGTCAGCACGGATTAATACACGCTTGCCTTTTAAGTCAAGGTCGGCCATCTTTAAAATTGCCATAGTTCGTTTTCCTCGTATATAAATAGTCTTTTTTAGACTTTAAACTAAGCTTAACAACTAATAATTTTACCACATGTTTATTACATTGCAATTTTTAAGAGAATTATTTGATAAATTTGAAACAAATTTTCAAGTAATGTTCATTAAGATTGCGTAACAAACAAGAATTCATCATTAGAAAATCAAAAAGGCCCAACGAATAAAATCATTGAGCCTTTCAAAATCATTTTAGTGTGTTATCACTACTTGATAACTTTCTTAGCAGCAGCTACTACGTTTTCAACAGTGAAACCGTACTTCTTGAATAGTAAGCCAGCTGGAGCTGAAGCACCGTAGTGGTCTAGACAAACTGTTTTACCATCTAAACCAACATACTTGAACCAAGTTGTTGACATAGCAGCTTCAACAGCTACACGAGCACGAACTGACTTAGGTAGAACAGACTCTTTGTATTCTTCTGACTGACGGTCAAATACGTCTGTGCTTGGCATTGAAACAACACGTGCTTTCTTGCCTTCAGACTCTAACTGCTCTGCAGCATGGAATGCTAAAGCAACTTCTGAACCAGTAGCCATTAAGATTACATCAGGAGTACCAGCGCAATCCTTTAGTACATAACCACCCTTAGAAATGTTCTCAACCTGCTCTGCAGTACGAGGCATCTGCTCTAAGTTCTGACGAGATAAGATGATTGCACTAGGGCCATCTAAACGCTCAATCATATTTGCCCAAGCTGCGCCTGACTCAACCATATCACATGGACGCCACTCGTCAAAGTTTGGAAGAATACGTAATGTAGCGATCTGCTCGATAGGCTCATGGGTAGGACCATCTTCACCAACACCGATAGAATCGTGAGTGAATACGAACATTGTAGGGATCTTCATTAAAGCAGCCATACGTAAAGCATTCTTTGCGTAGTCTGAGAAGATTAAGAAGGTACCACCGTATGGACGGAAGCCACCGTGTAATACCATACCGTTCATAGCTGCACACATTGCAAACTCACGAACACCCCAATGAATGTAGTTACCAGCTAATACGTTAGGTAAAACAGACTTTGAAGACTTGTTCATGGTTAGATTTGATGGAGCTAAGTCAGCTGAACCGCCAACTAACTCAGGCATGATTGAACCGAAGAAGTCTAGAGCTAACTGACCAGCCTTACGAGTTGCAACCTTTGGATCTGCAGCCTTCTGTAATGACTGAACCCAATCCTTTGCCTTTGACTGGAAGTCTACTGGTAACTTGCCAGACATACGACGATCGAACTCTGAAGCTAATTCAGGATTCTGCTTCTTGTATTTAGCGAATAATTCGTTCCAAGATGCTTCTAACTTAGCACCCTTCTCTGTAGCATCCCACTCTTTGTAGATATCTGCAGGTACTTCGAAAGGACCGTAGTTCCAACCTAAAGCTGCCTTTGTAGCTGCGATTTCTTCATCACCTAAAGGAGCACCGTGAGAAGCTGATGTACCAGCCTTCTTAGGAGAACCAAAACCAATAGTTGTATGACAAATAATGATTGAAGGACGTGTTGAATCTGCCTTAGCAAGTTCAATAGCAGCACGAACCTGAGCACCATCATTACCGTTTGCAACTTCGATAACCTGCCAGCCGTAGCCTTCGAAACGAGTCTTAGTATCATCAGCGAACCAGCCCTTTACAGAACCGTCGATTGAAATACCATTTGAGTCATATAAAGCGATTAACTTACCTAAACCTAAAGTACCAGCTAGTGAGCATGCTTCGTGTGAAATACCTTCCATTAAGCAGCCATCACCCATGAATACATAGGTGTAGTGATCAACGATGTCTAAACCATCTTTGTTAAACTCGTTAGCTAACATACGCTCAGCCATTGCCATACCAACAGCATTGCCTAAACCCATGCCTAGAGGACCTGTTGTTGTTTCAACACCAGGAACATCACCGTGCTCTGGATGGCCAGGAGTCTTAGAATCCATCTGACGGAAGTTCTTTAAGTCTTCGATTGATAGATCGTAGCCTGTTAAATGAAGTAAAGAATAAATAAGCATTGAAGCGTGGCCGTTTGATAAAACAAAACGATCACGATTAGCGAAGTTAGGGTTCTTAGGATTATGATTTAAGAAACCACGCCATAAAGCTTCAGCCATATCAGCCATGCCCATAGGTGCACCTGGGTGACCTGAATTAGCCTTCTGAACACCATCCATGCTTAGTGCGCGAACTGCATTAGCAAGCTGTCTGTAATCTGCCATAAAAACTCCTCAGATTAAGTAGATATATTTAAAAAACTTTACTATTAAACTTCAACTTACCATTTTCAACTACTACCGTAGCTTTGTAAGAGCCGTTATTTTCAATAACCATTTTTGCTCCTACCTTTTTGATAAGCTGATCGCCTAAAATATTTTTTCCGTCAAGATTTATATCAAATTTGCCATTCGTAAAATCTAAAACAGATGAAATTCCATCTGCGCTATATGGTACTTTTAGTTGACCATAAGCACTAGCATTATATTCTATAGGACCATATTTAGATTCTAAATTAGCGCTATAGTTTAAGCTTGATAACACTATTAGTATACTTTCATCATTTGTATACGAATTTAGCTTGTTCAAGCTCATCGCAAATTCTGGCCATGTACTAAAATTCTTTGCAATTAAATCAACATTAGCTGATTGAATACTGGCATGTACATCTGCAAGACCTGCTCGTGAACTTAATGTACCATCAAAGTTAATATTAAAATCTTTATTTTTACCAAGCTTTGAAGGCTTTACATAAATATCTAAGTCTTTTAACTGAGAAAGTAACTCACCTTCAAGAATTAGACCTTTTGCAAAAATTCTAGCATCAAGTGGAACTTGATAATCAAATTCATCAATATAAGAGCTGCTATAAAAAAGCTTATCAGCACTAAATCCTGGTATGTATATACTGTCAGCTTCTATACAAAACAAGGACTTTCCCAAAAAATCTTTATTTATTGCAGCATAAAGATGCATTGGCAAATTAACACCTTTATATGATTTTACAACTTCTTTATGATTTACTAAGGTTGAATAACTAGCATAAATTTCTGTTGTATAGCTTAACGAATATGGAAGCATTCTAACGTGAAGCTTGCCTATTGCACTACTATCACTAGAAAATAGTCCTGAAGCCATAAATAAATCATTAAAAACAGGGTAGAAATCAATCAGTGTATCAAATGTAAAAAAGCCATACTCCAAATTAATTGGAATTTTATAGCTCTTGTTAGCTTGACTAAATTCCACTTTCACATAACCAGATTCACTAAGTAAATACTTGTCTGTTTGATTATATGAAAGAGAAACTTTATAAAGAAAATCTTTCGATTTAAATTTGTTTTCTAGTACTCGATTACATTCGTAAAGGGCTTTTTCAACTGTAACTGAAGCATACTTTGAGACCACAGCTATGCCAGCACACCAAACAGTTAGTGCGAGAAACGCTATTGACAACAAACTGGCAATAAGCTTTCTGCTCATTAAAAAGGCCTTATAATCCACATAGTTAGTAGATTTTACCTAACATATTCGAAACAAACAACAAAAAAAAATGCCGATCAGAAGATCGGCATCGTTTTTAAGTATTAGCCGAATACTTTCTTGTAGTCAGCCTGGAACTTTGAAATACCCTGGTCTGTTAGAGGGTGCTTAATCATAGTCTGGATTACGCTGTATGGAACAGTTGCGATATCTGCACCAGCTAATGCACACTGCATTACGTGGATTGGATTACGAACTGAAGCACAGATAATTTGTGACTTGATATCATTGATTCTGAACATATCAGAAATTACACGGATTAACTCTAAACCGTCTTCTGAAATATCATCTAAACGACCGATGAATGGAGAAACATAAGTTGCACCAGCACGAGCAGCTAGAAGAGCCTGGTTTGCTGAGAATACAAGAGTTACGTTAGTCTTGATACCTTCTTTAGTACACTGATGACAAGCCTTTAAGCCTTCTTCAGTCATAGGTAACTTAACGATCATGTTAGGGTGGATAGCAGCGATTTCGCGAGCTTCTTTCATCATACCGTCGAAGTCAAGAGTTGTAGGCTTAACTTCACCTGAGATAGGGCCATCAACGATAGTAGTGATCTCTTGAATAACCTGCTTAAAATCTAAGCCTTCTTTAGCGATTAGTGATGGGTTAGTAGTAACACCACAGATAACACCTAAATCATTAGCCTTACGAATATCTTCTACATGGGCTGTATCTAAAAAAAAGCGCATGGTAACTCCTTTGCGATTACATTTTCCGATTAACTTTGATGATTTTATTGTAGATCAAAACAATTAAAATACAACCGCAAACGTTTGTATTTTTCAAAAAGTGTGACTTATTTCATTATTTTAAATTTATCTATATGATTTATAGGTGTTTTATAAAATCATTCAAAAAAATGAACAAATCATTACTAAATAATTTTGCATGAATTTTTATTAAAGTTAAAAAAAATATTAATCCCATAAGTATAAAAATAAAAATGCAACAAAAAAATCAAATATTAATCCCACACATTACCTTTTATTATTATTTTGTTTTTCAAAGTGTTAACTATGTTTTTTTTATAATTTATTTAAAAATAATTAAAAAACATTATGGCATTGAGATTTTAAATCTTTATAATTTTCATCAGTTAAATTGTAAATTTCACAAAGAGGATTAGACTGTATGTCAAGATTATTTACCTCAGAATCAGTGTCTGAAGGACACCCAGACAAAATCTGTGATCAAGTTTCAGATGCAATTCTTGATGCTATTTTAGCTCAAGATAAGGATGCTCATGTTGCTTGTGAAACCTTAGTAAAGACAGGACTTATTTTAGTTGCAGGCGAGATCACAACTTCAGCTAATGTAGACTTTGAAGCAATTGCAAGAAAAACAGTTTGCGATATTGGTTATGATAATTCAGAAGTTGGTTTTGATGGCCACTACTGTGCATTCTTAAATGGTTTAGGTAAACAGTCACCTGATATCAATCAAGGTGTTGCTCGTGCTTTACCAGAAGATCAAGGCGCAGGCGATCAAGGTTTAATGTTCGGTTATGCAACTAATGAAACAGAACACTTAATGCCAGCTGCTATTACTTATGCTCATGAGCTAGTAAAAAAACAAGCTACTCTACGCCGTAATGGTTCAATTTCTTGGTTACGTCCTGATGCAAAGAGCCAAGTAACTATTGCTTATAATGATGATGGCTCAATTGATCATGTAGATACAATTGTACTTTCAACACAGCATAACGAAGAAGTTACACAAGAAACTGTACACGAAGCTGTTTACGAAGAAATTATCAAAAAAGTAATTCCAGAGAAATACTTACGTAAAGACACAAAGATTTTCATTAATCCTACAGGTCGTTTCGTTATTGGTGGACCAGTTGGTGATGCCGGTGTTACAGGTCGTAAGATTATCGTTGACACTTACGGTGGTGCAGCTCGTCACGGTGGTGGCGCATTCTCTGGTAAAGATCCATCAAAGGTTGATAGATCTGCAGCCTATGCAGCTCGCTATGTAGCAAAAAATATTGTAGCTGCTGGTTTAGCAAAACGTGCAGAAGTACAAGTATCATATGCAATTGGTGTTGCTAAGCCTGTTTCAATCTCTGTTAATACCTTCGGTACTGGTGTTGTGGATGACAACAAGATTGCTGCTGTTATTCCAGAAGTATTTGATTTAAGACCTTATGGCTTAATTAAAGAGTTAGATTTATTAAGACCTATATACTTGAAGACTGCTACATACGGACATTTTGGTCGCCCAAGTTTCTCATGGGAACAAACCAATAAGACCGATGCTTTAAAGCAAGCTTTAAAGTAATTTTTTACTAAATACAACAATGCCCCTTGTTTATTAACTAGGGGCATTTTTTTTTATAAATTAGATTTAATTGATTGGTATTCCAACAACACTTTTCTAAAAAAGATTATTGGTCATTACAGATAGTATCTATACAATTTAAAATCTGTTTGGTTAGTTCAGATGAAAGAGAATACCAAATAATATTACCTTCACGTGTTCCTGTAATTACATTAGCTTCTTTTAAAATCTTTACGTGCTGAGAAACAAGTGCTTGAGAGACATTAAGTCTTAGCATCATTGTATTTACATTGCATCTCCCCTTCTCTTTTAATCCACATGCGATCTTTAATCTTAGAGGATGAGATAGAGTTGCAAAAATTTTTGTATATTCGTCAATGTTCATATTATTCATAATATTTATAATAACACATTTATATTATATTAGAATATGCTAATATTGTTATATTAGATTTTTACAATATAGGTATAAAAATGAAAACTGTTATTATAGGTGGCGGTGCAGCAGGTGCTAGTTGTGCTGCAAGACTTAGACGAAATGATGAAAAAGCTCAAATACAAATTCTAGAAGAATCTAATGAGATTTCTATTGCCAACTGTGGCCTTCCCTATTACATAGGTAATGTAATTGATAATGAGGAAGCTATACATGTTTCATCTGTAGACAAGTTTAAATCATGGTTCAATATTGATGTAAAACTTAATACAAAAGTAAATTCTATTAACAAAGAAGAAAATTTTGTAACTACAGAAAATAATGATGTTTTCTATTATGACAATTTAGTTATAGCCACAGGAGCAAAACCTTTTGTTCCTGAATTTAAAGGATTAGATGAAGGTAAAGCCTTTACACTAAGAACTCTTTATGACGCAAATAAAATAAAAACATACATAGAAAAGAATAAAGCATCAAAGGCTTTAGTTATAGGCGCAGGATTCATCGGAATTGAGATTGCTGAAAATCTTTGTTCACAAGGAATTGATACATCCATAGTTGAATTATCTGATCATATTTTATCTACAGTTGACTATGAGGTTGCTAAAGTTGCACAAAACAAACTAAAAGAGCAAGGCATTAAAGTTTTTCTAAACGATGGAGTAAAAGAATTTAATAATAATGAAGCTATTTTAAACAGTGGTCTGCTAATACCATTTGATATTGTAATTATTTCAATTGGAGTAAAGCCACAAGTTCAGCTTGCCATTGATTCTAATCTCAATGTTAACAAAGGAATAGTTGTTGACGACAATTTACGCACATCTTGCAAGAACATTTATGCAGCAGGAGATAATATTGAAATTAATGATTTTATAACAAAGAGCAAATCACTAATTCCACTAGCAGGACCTGCTAATAGACAAGGAAGAATAATTGCAGACAATATCTGTGGGTTAGAAGAAAAATACAAAGACACTCAAGGTTCATCCGTTCTTAAAATTTTTGATTTAACTTTAGCTGCGGTGGGAGCTTCTGAAAAAAGACTAAAACTAACTAATACGCCTTATCTAAAAACATTTATCTATGCAAAGGATCATGCTTCATATTATCCAAATTCTAAGAATGTTCTTTTTAAACTATTGTTCAATGAAAAAGGTGCAATTCTAGGAGCACAAGCAATTGGAACTGATGGAGTGGATAAGCGCATTGATGTTATTGCAACCATTATGAGACTAAATGGTAGTGTTCAAAATTTAATCGATGCTGAGCTTTGTTATGCACCTCCTTTTAATAGTGCAAAAGATCCTGTTAATTTACTTGGTATGAACGCAAGTAATATTTTAAATAGGAAGTTAAAGCCTGCTTTCATTGAAGATCTAAAAGATGGATTTTTAATTGATGTAAGACCAGAGGTACTCTTTAAAATAAGCAGTATTAAAGATGCGATAAATATTCCAATTACAAGTATAAGAAACAGGTTAGAAGAAATTCCTCATAATAAAAAAGTAATTTTATTTTGCAATACTGGATACACAAGTTATATAGCATCAAGAATTCTCATTCAATATGGATTTGATAATGTCTACTCTTTTTGTGGAGGCATGGAGTTTTACAACGTATTTAATGCAAAAGTAAAAACAATATCTAAGCAAAATAGTGATGTTAACAAAATAAGCTTAAAAACAAATAATGAAAATTTAAAACTTAACGTATGTGGAATGCAGTGTCCAGGCCCTCTTATAAAAGTGGCAAAAACATTAGAAACACTTAGTGATAATCAACATCTTGAAATTGAAGCAGATGATGAAGGATTTTATGAAGATATCAAGTCTTATGCCAACACATCAGAAAATACTATTCTCTCTTTAACTAAGTCAGATAAGAAGATAAAGGCAATATTGACTAAAGGTAAAAAAGAAATCCCAATTGAAAATGCGAATAAAGAAACACAAGGTTTATCACTAGTAGTTTTCTCTAGTGACTTAGACAAAGCTATTGCTGCTTTTATTATTGCAAACGGAGCTGCAGCTAGTGGTAAAAAGGTAACAATGTTTTTTACATTCTGGGGACTTAGTGTTCTTAGAAAAGAAAAGAGTCCAATCAAGAAAGGATTTATTGAATCAATGATATCTTACCTACTTCCTAAAGGCTCTAATCGATTAACCTTATCAAAATTTAATTTTTTTGGAATAGGTTCTAAATTGATGAAACTGATTATGAAGAAAAAGAATGTTGAAAGTCTTGATTACCTTATCCAACAAGCAAAGGATAATGGAGTTACCTTCATCGCCTGTTCAATGTCTATGGACATCATGGGACTTAAAAAAGAAGAACTAATTGATGGTGTTACAATTGGAGGAGTTGCTAAATATATCGAACAAAGTAGCAAATCAAACACCAATTTATTTATATAGAATTAAAAATACTTTTCATATATTAAAGATCTAGAAATTAAATCTAGATCTTTTTTTTTCTTACAATAGTTTTATACACAAAATGATTTTATTTATAAGTTTTTAAACCTTAATATAATCTTAATATGTTGATACAAGGCATGTTTTTTACATTTTGTGCGTTTTAAATTATGACTAATCTCTAAAAAAAACATACTTATGTCTTTATGCAATTTCTTTTTTTATTAAATAGAACTATTATTAGTTCATACGAATATCAAACATATTGGCAAATATGACAGTCTATTCGTACCTTTATGAAAGCTGTGAATCATACATAGCTCTGAGAATAGTTGCCTGATCAAAGTTCTATAACCTTCGATTAGGCAATTGTATTTTAAAGAGGTCAAAAACAGACTTTTTGCAAAATTTCTCATAAATAAACGCTACATAGCTTACAAGTTTAAAAACAGTTTATTGATAAAGCAGATTTTTTTGCTAAGATCTAGGTGTGTATTTAAGATAATCAATTATCTTAAGTTCTACTTTTGTATGGTGAATACACCTATAAAAGATTTGATGTTGTGATTGGATATTGCAGTGTCCTAAGGATACTGCAATTTTTTTTGTCAAAAAAAGGCCCATCATATTATGATGAGCTATTTTAGAGTTAATCTTGATTTATAGAACAACAGTCTGACAAAGAACACTTACGTCTTTATCATCAATTGAATTCTCTTCTACACCCTTGATAATATCCTCTTTAGAATACTTATCTTCAGGATAAACAACTACAACAGCTTTATCACCATTTTGTAAGAAATTATGCTCTCCATAATCGGTATATCTTGTAGCTCCGATTGAAACCATAACCTGACTTGGATAATTAGCTTCTTTTAGATAGTCATTTATCATTTCAGCAGGACCTTCGTTTTGCTGATTATTAAACTTCTCAATCAACCAATCTATTAACTGACCATAAATATAACTATAATCACGAACAGCACTGTCCTCGCCGTAAGGATGAACTACGCCTTCACGAACTAAAAATGAAGCAATTCTGTATTTGTTTAAAATACCCTTATCGTCAAAACTATCAATAGCTATATTGTTATCAGAAAAACCTTTTGAAGAAACACCCCAATTCTTTTTCTGCGAAATCTTCTTAGCACCTTCCTTACGAATTGAACAATCATTTGAAGCACCAAAAACTGTTGGTTTTAAAGCAACGACTTTACCTTCATTCCAGGTTACATCACAAACAATTGCACATTCAGGCTCAATCTGAAGTTTCTTTTCTCCTTCAGGAAAAATAATCTTCTTAGAGTCAAAAGGGAAAATTCCTAAAAACTCTGGAGTAACGGTAGCAGCATTTGGAATAAAGGTTGGAAATACAGCCTTTGGAGCTTTAGCTTCAGCGGTTTTAACATTAGTAAAATCTACAGCCTCGCCAGCTTGCTCTAAATGTCCTGTAAAATTACCAGCAACACCAAAGGTAGCCATGGAACGTAAGTTTGAACTCATAATTATTCTCCTAGAATTTTTATTTTATTTTAGCAAGTTTTAGACTCGATTTTTATATTTGATTAGAACTCTTGATACAATATAGTAAATTTTTTAAAGGCATAGCGCAGATGAAAAAGTTAATATCAGCAATTATTTTCAGTACATTTTTTATAAATGGCACAGCCCAGGCTGCGATTGATAACTTTCGTGAAGCAAAAATCGAAATGGTTAAAATTTTTAAACAATTAGATTCACCTAAAACAATCTATTGTGGCTGTGACATCATCTTTCCTAAAAAAGGCTATATGCCAGATTTAGATAGTTGCAACTACGAAGTTCTAAAAAACGAAAGTAGAGCCAAAAGAATAGAAGCTGAGCATATTATGCCTGCTTGGGAATTTGGTCATGCTAGAGAGTGTTGGATTGAAGGTAAGCGAAAAAATTGTGAACAAAACGATAAAGAGTTTATGAAAATAGAAGGTGATTTACATAATCTATATCCATCTGTAGGCGAGGTAAACGCCGATAGAAGCAATTTTAAGTTTACAGATGCCTTTGAAGATAAAAAAATGACAGGAAGCTCAAAAATCAATGGTTATGGCAAATGTGACATGAAAATTGATAGAAAAAGACAAAGAGCACAACCGCCAAAGAGATCTCGTGGACTTGTTGCTAGAGCTTACTTATACATGAGTGAGCAGTATAACATCAAGCTTGATGCTGACCATATTAACCTATTTAATAAGTGGAATAAGCAATATAAACCAGATGCAAATGAATGCTTAAGAAACAAACTTATTAAAGAAGTTCAAGGCAACGATAACCCATTTGTAACAAAAGCATGTAAGTTTTAAAAATGAGAACAGTAAGAATTTGTCAATTAAACGCTCCGCTTAATACAGAGCAGGAATTTAATCTAGATGATGATGGCTTTGGCCATTTAGTAAGAGTCCTTCGATTTGGTGCAGGAGATGAGTTTGTAGTATTTGATGGCATTGGACATGAATTCAATGCAGTCCTTACTAGTACAACAAAATCTCAAGCAACATTTAAATGTACTGATGAAATTGTACGCAACGTTGAATCGCCTTTAGAAATCGAACTAGGTCAAGTAATTAGCCGTGGCGATAAAATGGATTTTACTATTCAAAAAGCGGTTGAGCTTGGAATTCATTCTATTACCCCTCTATACTCTAGTCGCTGTGGTGTAAAACTCGATGAAAAAAGACAGGCTAAAAAAGTAGAACAATGGCAAAAAATTGCAATTTCAGCTTGTGAGCAATCAGGAAGAAATGTTGTACCTATTGTTAACAACATTACCAATATTGATGAGTGGTATAACAAAAGTCCAGAGTCTTTATCATTGACGCTCGATCCTAAAGCATCAATAAAAATTACAGAGCTTAATATTCAAAAGCAAATACGACTTCTAATCGGTCCTGAAGGTGGATTAGATAGCAGTGAAATTGAAAATGCAGCCAAAGCTAACTTTACAGGAGTTACCTTAGGACCAAGAATTTTAAGAACTGAAACTGCAGCTCTTGCAGCCTTATCGATATTAGGTTGCAAATACGGAGATTTATAGTGAATACAACTAATTTAGTACTAGGAAAAAACACTACTTACGACAATGAATATGCACCTTCAAGACTACAGCGTATTCAAAGAAGTTTAGGAAGAGCATCCATCAAAAATATAGCTTCATTTACAGGATATGATGTATGGAGACTATATGAGATGACATATCTTGGAGTTAATGGTCTTCCAAAGGTTTGCATGGGTGTAATGTATGTTCCTTCATCAAGCGAGTATATTGTTGAATCAAAATCATTAAAGCTTTATGAATTGTCTTTTACTATGACAAAATTTGAGTCATTAAATATGGTAAAAGAAGTCTTTCAAAGAGATTTATCAAATCTACTTGAATGTGACGTTGTTGTAGAGTTGTTTGAACTAAACAACAAAGAATTTAAGTTAGAAAATATTAAAGGAACATGTCTTGAAGAACAAGACTTTGTAAAAGAACTAACCTTTAAAGATTTTAACTATGATCCTCAATTACTTACTATTGAGAATAATTCAAAAAAGATTTCAAAAACTTATTATACAAATCTGTTTAGATCTTTGTGCCCAGTTACATCACAACCAGATCATGCATGCATTAAGATTGAATATAAAGGCTTACAACTGTCAGAGCCAGGTTTACTATCATACTTAGTATCCCTTCGTAATCATCAAGGTTTTCACGAGCAGTGTGTTGAACTTATTTATTCTGATATTTTTAATGCTTTATCCCCAGAACAATTGACAGTAAGTGCTTATTTCACACGTCGTGGTGGTATTGATATCAACCCTACCCGCTCATCTATTGAAATTAAAACTCCATCATCTTTTAGAACCATTCGTCAGTAAATAGTCAAATTTACTTAATTTTATCTAAAATATAACACTTAAATCATATTATAGGTCTTAAACAAGACCTATAATAATTAACGTGATTAAGAAAATAATTATAAAAATAATTAAGGAGCAACCATGAGTGTTGTAGACGTTTGGCCAGTAGGTTCTATGGCCCTTTTAACCCAAAATGAAGCAGATGCTCTTTCACTTACTAGTCAAGGAGAGCTATACAATTTATACAGAAATTGTTCTTTGGCAGTTTTAAACAGTGGAAATATTACAGATAACTCAAAAGAATTATTAGATAATTTTAGAGATTTTGAAATCAATATCATTAGAAACGAACGTGGTTTAAAACTTGAAGTTATAAATCCACCTAAAAGTTCTGTAGTCGAAGGTTTGATTATCAAAAAACTACGTAATCATCTATATGCTGTTCTTCGCGATTTGATTCAGATTCATAATCTAACTGATTTAGTTTCAGAAAATCTACATAAGATGCTCAACGATGAAAGTGCATATCTGACAAATCTTATCTTTATCATTTTAAGAAATGCAGGTGTTTTAAAAGCATCTATGAAGCCTAATCTTGCAGTTTGCTGGGGCGGACATTCTATATCAAAGGATGAATATGATTACGCTTATAAGGTTGGTATAGAGCTAGGTCTTCGTAAAATTGATATTTGTACAGGTTGTGGACCTGGTGTAATGGAAGCGCCAATGAAAGGCTCATTACAAGGCTACTCTGAACAATGTGCAATCGAAAAATGTCGAATGATTGGTCTTACAGAACCATCAATCATTGCAGCAGAACCACCTAACGCAATGGTTAACGATTTAGTAATTCTACCTGATATTGAAAAGAGACTTGAAGCTTTTGTACGTTTAGGTCATAACTTGATAATCTTCCCTGGTGGTCCAGGTACAGCTGAAGAGCTTTTATATATCTTATCTATCAAGCTACAAAAAGAGAACAAGCATAACTTTTTACCTTTAATATTAACTGGAAATAAAGAGTCAAAAGCCTATTTTGATGCCCTAGAGAATTTCTTAGTTTTATGTTTTGGTAAAGATATCACTCGTTACTACGATTTAATTATTGATGATCCAAAAGCCGTTGCTAAAAAGGTTTTTGAGAATAACAATACAGTACTTGAACATAGAACAATTACACATGATTCTTATTGCTTTAACTGGACTTTAAATATTCCGTTAGAGTTACAAAAAGCAAATACAATTACTCATGAGTATATGGAAAGTTTAAATTTAAGACGAGATCAAGATCCTTCTGCTCTTGCATGTAATCTTCGCTCTGCATTCTCAGGCATCGTTGATGGCAATGTTAAAGAAAACGGCATTAAAGCAGTTGCACAAAAAGGTCCATTTAAGCTACATGGTGATGCAGATATCATCGAGGCAATGGATAATTTATTGCAAAGTTTTATAGAGCAAAAGAGAGTTTTACTATCTGAAAAAGAATACAAGCCTTGCTATATATTATGTAAAGATTAGTTATTCTTAGAAATCATACCAATGGTCGATAATTATCGGCCATTTTTTTAATCAAAAACATCACCACAGCTAGTATTTACTAATGAGCAAGCTGAACTAAGCACTTCATTAAAGTTATGAGAAAAGTTGCTGGTAAAAGCATTTAGTGAGAACAGTAACACAAACAATCCAACAATCATTGTAACAGCGAAACCTAATGAGAAGATATTAAGTTGAGGAGCTGCTTTTGTCATGACGCCTAAAGTAAAATTAACTACCAGCATGGTACAAATAGAACTCATTGCCATTGCAAGTCCCGCTTTGAACATGGTTCCTGCAAATAAAATAAAGTCATGAAGACCTTGAGCTGGTAAAAAATTTCCCATCGGCAAGGTATTAAAACTCTCTAGAAGCAAGCTAAAGAAAATAATATGACCATTTATGCAGAAAAATACTAAGGTACATAAAACAGTAAAGAACTGACCTACTACAGGGGTATTTGTGCCTGATACAGGATCAACTAATGATGCAAAGCCTAAGCCAGTTTGCATCGCAATAGCCTGACCTGCAATGATAAAACACTGAGCTACAAACAAAGAAGTGATGCCTATAGCTAGTCCAATCAGAACTTCTTTGATTGTTACCATTAGGCCATAGACTGTAAAAGGATCTGAATTAGGAGCTAAATTTGGGATTGAAGGAAGCATACACAAGGTTATGGCAAGAGACATTAAAGCTTTTGTCATAGTTGGAATGCTCTGGCTAGAGACAGCAAACATTGTTGTAATAAATGCAGCTATTCTACATAAAGGCCATACTACCTGTGCCACTGCTGTAAGTGTAATAGGCTCTAGAAAATTCATTATCCGATAGACTGAGGAATAAGTTCAATAATGGTTCTAAAGAAATTCATCAGCTTTTCAAGTCCCCAATGAGATCCAACCATCAAAGCACCAACAGTAACAATTAGTCTTGGTAAAAAAGACAATGTCTGCTCATTAATGGAGGTTGCAGCCTGAAAAATAGAAACACACAAACCTACGCATAAAGAAGGAATAATACTTGCACTAACTAAAAGTGCCACTAGTCCTAAAGCTTCACGTACAATGTCAACAAAGACTTCTGGTTCCATAGATTAACCTCCAGCAACTCCGAGACCAAAGCTCGTCATCAAGGTTCCCATAATTAAGTTCCAACCATCAACAAGCACGAACAGCATTAACTTAAATGGTAGTGATACAATCATAGGCGATAGCATCATCATACCCATTGCCATCAAGATGGAAGCAACTACCAGATCAATAATCAAAAAAGGCAAGAACAGCATAAATCCAATTTGGAATGCTGTTTTTAATTCGCTTACAATAAAAGCAGGAATAACGACTCTAATAGGAGTGTCCTCTACTTTATCTGTATCGATTTTCATATTTGCAAAGGTAGCAAAAGAGTTTAAGTCAGACATTCTTGTTTGGTCTAACATAAATTTCTTAAGTGGTTTTTGAACTTCAACAAAAGCATCTCTTGCTTGCATTTTTTCTGTCATGTAAGGCTCAATAGCTTGAGTATACATATCATCAAAAACTGGGGTCATAATATACAGAGTCATAAACAAGGCAATACCTACAACAACCTGATTTGATGGCGCTGTCTGAAGACCAATAGCTTGACGTAAAATACCGATTACAATAACAATGCGAGTAAAGGATGTCATCATTACTAGAATTGATGGAATGAATGACATAATACTCATTAACACCAATACTTGTAACGATAAAGAATAATCCTGAGTGCCATCAGGATTTGTTTGAACTGTAAAAGCAGAAATGTCTAGATTAGAAGCTGCCTGTGCTGTTGGTAAAAAGCACAAAGCAATGCCAGAGAGCAGTGCAATAACAGTGCTTAGTGCAAAGACTTTTTTTAGCTCAGACAAACGCTTTATTATAGCTTTTGAATTAGCCATGTATTCATGAGAATCAACTGCTTTTTGAAATATCATCAGTATTTTGCTTTTCTTTCATGATTTTTTCAAACTCATCTTTAGAGTCATCAAAATCTGTTAAATAATTGATTTGGTTTGGACATACTCCGACTAAAATCTTCTTCTGTCCTGCCTTAACTAATAAAATACGCTGTTTTGGACTTATATACAGCTGATTTTCAATAGTTAAAACACCTTTATTTGTTTTTACAAATTTAGTTTTTTTTAGTAAAAAAGCAAATAACAGGATAATACCAAGAATAAAAAAAGTAGATAAAAGCCAAGTTATCAGTTGAGAAGAAGTTGTTACAGGTCTTCCTGTAACTGTTTCTTCTGCAAATGCAACCTGACTTAAAAAAGTAAGGGAGATAAATAAAAGTTTATCTTTCATCTTATTGAAGCTTTTTAATACGCTCAACCTGACTAATAACATCAGTTAGACGAATACCAAACTTGTCATTAACAACTACAACCTCACCGTGAGCAATTAGAGTACCATTTACAAGTACATCTAGAGGTTCACCAGCCAAACGTTCAAGCTCAATTACAGAACCTTGGTTTAACTGTAGCAAATTACGAATCGAAATTTTAGCATGACCTACTTCCATAGTAATGGTAACAGGAATATCTAAAATTGAATCTAGTTTCTTTCTTTCTTCAACAGATAAAGGAGCCTTGCTACTAGAGGTGTCACCTTCAAATTGCTCCATAGGAGCGGATGTAGCTTCACCAGCTTCTTGAGCACCTAAAGCTGCAGCCCATTCATCGGCTAGTTTCTGATCATCTGACATATTTCACCTATTAATCGTCATCAAATTCTTCAAGCTCATCATCCTCGGTAACATTCATATTGTTGCCCTTGATGAAGCTAAAGTCATTCTTAGCACTCTTAGGTCTTTCAAGAACCTCAGAGATCTTAATTGCCATCTTATCTTTAGATTGGCCTAACTTAGCATGATAGCTTGGTAAATCTTCTATATATACCAAAAGGTTATCTGGTATATCTACATTAAGGATGTCACCAACCTTAAAATTCATAATGTCTCGTAATGAAATAAGAGTATCTAAAAGCTTAACTCTCATATCCACGTTTACATCCATAACCTCTTCACGTAAGGCTTTATTCCAACGGACATCGGTATCGCCTTTATCAGACTGAACACCAGCATCTAAAAGCTCTCGGATAGGCTCAATCATTGAATAAGGGAAGCAGATATGTAAATCTCCACCACCACCATCAAGATCAATATGGAATTGGTTAACAACTAATACTTCAGAAGGAGAAACAATGTTCGCCATTGAAGGGTTAACCTCAGAATCTAAATACTCGAACTCTGCATCCATAACAGGAGCCCAAGCTTCCTTGTAGTCAGCAAAAACCATCTTTAATAGTTTTTGAATAATACGTCTTTCAGTAGGAGTAAATTCACGACCTTCAATCTTGGTTCTAAATCTACCTTCACCACCGAAAAAGTTCTCTACAAGAATAAATACCAAACGAGCTTCTAAGGTAATCAGCGCTGTACCTTTTAAAGGACGGAAACGCACCATGTTCAAAGAGGTTGGCACATACAATGTCTGTACATACTCACCAAATTTCATCATGTTAACGCCAGTCCAGGTCACTTCAGCTGAATGACGCATCATATTAAACAAACTGATACGCATGTGACGAGCAAAACGCTCATCAACAAGCTCAAGAGTAGGCATACGACCACGAACAATACGTTCTTGTGATCCAAAGTCAAACGTTTTGACGCCAGAGACGTCTTGCGGCTCTTCTTGCTCTACTTCATCAGATCCGTGTAACAGAGCATCAATTTCGTCCTGAGTTAAAAATTCAGTCACTATGTTGCTCCACTACTGCAATACAAAGCTTGTGAACAGTATCTGATCCACAACTGGATTCTTAGTTATTTCAGACATCTTTGCTCTTACAGAATCTAAAAGCTCTCGCTTCAGTCTCTGACGTCCTGAAGGCATTAACAATGCTTCATAGGTTTGAGCAGATAATTTTTCAAAAATAACGCTGTTCATTAAAGTTAAATGTTTTCTAGCAAGCGCTTCATTTTCTTCGCCAACTACTGCTAATACAACTTGAACTTGACCTGTGTGAATACGACGATCAGATTTAATTGTATATGTAAATGTATTTTCAAAAGGCACATAAATCTCGCGCTGAAGAAGCTGACGCGCTTTTTCCTCAGAAGCCTTTTGAGCAGCAATTTCTTCTGGAGTTGGTCCTGGAGGAGAAAATGGAGGTAAGTGCATAAAATATGCAGCTCCAAAATAACCACCGGTTCCAAGAATAAGTAATAAAAGTACTGCTACAATGAATAAAAGCTTGCCCTTCTTTTTAGGCGCACCCATCTCTTCATTATCAACATTATTATCAGCCATAATTCTCTCCTATATTCTCTTATATTATGGCACAGAGATTAAAATAATCCTTTGATTTTTACGCAAAATAACTTACTGTATTACCGTTTTGTGAGTTATTTATATTTTCATCAATCTCTTGTGGATCATTTTCTGTCACATTAACAGCTTTTTCATTAGAAGCAAATAGCGTGCCTGAATTATTCTGTTGATGCTCATGTCCATGATGAGATGCGCTTTGTTGCCCATTATTACCCTGTGAGAACTGTTCATTTGAAGAATTGTCATCACTAGATTGGTAATCAGTTACATCTGCATCTGCCAAAATATTAGCATCCTTTAAAGAACTCTTTAAAGCATCTAATCCGCCTTCAATTAAAGCTCTTGTAGAAGAGTTACTTGCACTAATTGAAATCTTAGCTAACTCATCAGCACCAACATCAATGCTAATCTTCATCTTACCTAAGCCTTCTGGATTTAAATCCATATCAACACTCTTTAAATTACGAGATGACATCTCCATAACTTTTTGAGTAATTGCATTAGCATTTTCCTTTAAATTTGAAGATAACTGCAACAAGTCAAATCGTGTGTTATTAGTTGTTGTTGCATTAGCATCTGTTTTAGTAGCTTTTAAAGCTGCTGACTGATAGGTAGAGAACAAATTCTGAGAATTATTCTGACTATTATTTTCACTTTGTGAATTTGAAGAACTTTGCAAAGATGAAATGCCAAATGCTGTACTCTTAGTTGAGGTTAAAGCCTCTTCTAAGGTTTTAGGAGCTTCTGAAACATTCTCTTTTACAGTGGCCTGCTTACCAATATCTAGGCGATTATTCTTTAATATATCTTCGCTCTGACTAATTCCAGATGATGTCTTTTTTAACAATTCCAAAGACTGAGATAAAGTATCTTTTGAAGCCTGCTCTTTTCCATCCATTAAACCATCAATCTTTGATTTTGTATCAATATCAGATAGCTCATCATCAAGCATAGCAGAAGCTTTTAGGCTACTTTCTATTACTTCAAAGTCCTTAGCACCAAAATCTTCAGTTGCTATCTTAGAATCAATCTTATCTGTAACTTTGATATTAGAGGTGTTTAAATCCTTAAGCATTGAACTAAGTTCCTGCTCTATAGGATCACCTTTTAGTACAGTGGTTTGAGTGTTTCCTGACAAGGACTTGGTTAAATCCTTAACAGCATTTTGCTGACCATTTAGAAACTGAGAAATTGCTTTTTCTAAAGACTTATCTGAAACAGTATTTTTAACATCTAAACTATCTAATTTTTGTAAATCATTAACTAAAGTATTTAAAGTATCACTATCAAGATTTGAAATATCAAAACCTTCATCTTTAGCAACCTTAGTTAGCTTAGAATAGGCTTTTTGAAAAGACTCAACACTTACTGTTTCAACATTAGATGATGTAGAAGAAGATGTATAAGTATTTGCAGTATTTGTAGTATTTGCTGTATTTACATCCATACTTGTATCTACTGATGAAGAAAGATTATCTTTGATTAAATCACCAAGAGAGCTATCTTCATAAATGGTAAGAACTTCATCAGTTGCAACATCTTTCTTTGACTCTTTTTCGTCTTTCTTACTTGCTTTTTTATCGTCTTCATCAACATTTTTTGATGAGAAATCTTTAGTTGATTTGTTCAACTCTGTTTTTTGATTTTTTAGAGAATCATTAAAAGAAAGACTTTGCTTTTCACTATTAAGTTTTGTAGCAAAAGCAGTACTTGAACTATGAACTCCGTTAAGAGCTGAACTAGTAGAATTATTTTTCTGTGAAGATATATTATTTAGCAAAACAGAAAAATCTATCTTTGCTGTAGCATCAGAAGATGTTGAACCTTTGCCACTTACGGCAAGGTTTACTTTATCTGTTGCATATGTGTTGCCTACGCTTTGCATTGCACATCTCCAATTATCATTAGATAGTATATTTTTATATTTATATTCAAAGAGTTAGCAAATATAAAAAAAGCTTAACACTTTACTGTTAAAGCTTAGTTGCAATATCTTTGCCAATTTTATAAAAATTTTACTTTCTATTTCCTACTCATCAGAATTCGAGCTTGTTTTGAAGATACAATATCATCGGTTAACTTTTGCTCAGCTTTTGCCTCTAGAGCAAGTCTTTCATTTCTATGTTTCTCTAGTAAAGAATCAATAATCTTTCTTTGTTTTTGTTTTTCAAGATAATTATCCATCGCTCTTTTTTCCTGGGCTTCAAGCTCAACTAAGCCGGCTTCCTGGCGACGTTTAATACCTTCTAACTTAGAGATAAATTGCTGATAAGACATGAATGTAGTCATTGAAACGCCATTATTTGACTTTACATTCATCTCTTGTATATATATTTGCTCAAACTGTTTTAACTGTTCGATTTGCTTTTGAAAAGACACAACTGCATTTTGAGCCTGAGTCCACATCTCAAGAGCCTTATCTTCGTCTTTTTTTCGAAGATCTAAAACTAATAAAAGTGCTTTATCTGAACTCATGAATACTATTACTTAATCTGCACAAAACGATTTGCTTGGCTCTGTTGAGGTTGCTGAGGAGGAGGAACCTGAGCACGAGCAGCTGGAGCCCTATTATTTTGCATCGAGTTTACTTTTTGTTGGGCATCATTTATTAGGATCATTGATAACTGTTCAAGACCTTCAATAGACTGCTTGTAAGGACAAATCTCTTTCATTTCCTGAACTGTAAACTCATCAATATGTGGTTTAATCATAATAGCTTGGTCAACACGAGGATCTGATCCTCTTTGGTATGCGCCAATCTGAATAAGTTCTCTACTTTGAGTATATTGAGCTAAACATTGTCTTATTGTTCTTGCCATAACCATATGTTCTGCAGTTACAACAGCAGGCATTACACGACTTACAGACTTTTCAACATCAATTGCAGGGAAATGACCTGAGTCGGCTAATTGTCTTGATAAAACAATATGACCATCTAAAATAGCACGGGCAGAGTCAGCGATAGGATCTTGAAGATCATCACCTTCTACAAGAACAGTAAAGAATGCAGTAATAGAGCCTTGACCTTCACCACCATTACCGGCTCTTTCTACTAAAGCTGGTAATCTTGCAAAAACAGAAGGTGGATAGCCCTTTGTTGCAGGTGGTTCGCCTACTGCAAGAGCAATCTCACGTTGAGCCATTGCATAACGAGTTAAAGAATCTATCATTAACAAAACGTTATAGCCTTGATCTCTGAAGTATTCGGCGATAGATAAAGTAGTTTCACATCCTTTTAAACGCATTAAAGGCGAAGCATCAGCAGGAGCTGCAACAACAACAGAGCGAGCTCTGCCCTCTTCACCTAAAATATCATCAATAAATTCTTTAACCTCACGACCACGTTCGCCAATTAGACCTACAACTACAATATCAGCTGTGGTACCACGAGTCATCATACCTAAAAGAACAGACTTACCTACACCAGAGCCCGCAAACAAACCAATACGCTGTCCTTGTCCGATTGTAAGTAGAGAGTTAATAGCTTTAATACCCACATCAAGTGGTTGCTTGATGGGTCTACGAGCCATTGGGTTTAACTTTGTAGGATGCCATTTGGTTGCAGTAGATGCAATTAGAGGACCTTTATCATCGATTGGATTACCAATACCATCAACTACTCGACCAAGAAGATGCAGACCATATGGATAGTTTTCAGAACTTGTAATTGGAGTTACTAAATCACCATTTTGTACGTTAATGATTTCTGTAGTTGGCATTAAATAGGTAGTACTACCAGAAAAACCTACAACTTCGGCAGTCATAGGACCTGCAGCAGTATCAATTCGACATCTTTGACCTAATGGGACTTTAATACCAACAGCTTCAAGAGTAAGACCAACAACACGAGTTAAGCGACCAGATAGGACAGGTTCACTTTCATTTTGAGGTAATGATATTGATTGAAGTCTTGATAAAAGATTACTCATACTAAATCCTACTGAACCTGAATAGGTTTAGCATCTTCTTCAGCCACAGGTTGACCATTTTCATCGACAAATACTTTATTCTTATTTTCATCAAAATAATAAAGCTTTCCATCAGGAGCAACATGCACAGGATGACCAAAATCATCCATATAAGGAGCTGGATCTTCTGTTAATGAGCCGTCATCAACAGTCTCTACCTTATTATCAGGAGCTTGAATTTCTTTTTCTTTTAATGATGAGGAAATATCATCTAAATTTCTAGGAGCTAATGGCTTTTTAGGTAATTCATCATATTCAGGACAACCATCAATATGTTCTCTTAAAGCAGAATCTACAGATGGATATACCTTAGTTAAAAATTCTTCTAATAAAGCATCCACTCTGTCGTTAACTCTCCAGTTAATTTCAGATTGCTCATTTGAAACTTTGATATCACCAACCTCTAAATCATTAGATTCTTTTAAAATCCAATTCTGTGACTTAATGTAATCAGGACCAATTGATGCTTCAACAACAGCTAAATCATCTGGATTTAGATAAATAGAAGCGCCTTTTTGTGCATTAGGTAAAATACCAATAGCCTTCACAATTGATTCTTTTAAAAACTCAGGATTATTAGAAATTTCTTTATGAGTAATAACTTTGACTAATCGTGAAATAATATAAGCAATTTCATCTGTTACTTCTTTATCAACTTCACGTAAAGGATTAGCAAGACTATCTGCTAAGAATCTGAATTTCTCAACTTGCTCAAGAACAATCTTCTGACCAGCTTCAATGCCTTCATTATGACCTTTTACAAAGCCTTCTTCTCGACCTTGAGCCAATCCATCTTGATATCCTTTTTGGGAGCCTTCTTGAATGCCTTGTTCTGTACCTTGTGTTTTACCGTCTACAAGCCCCTGTTCAAGACCTGCTTTGTATCCTTCTTCATGTCCCTGAGTCTTACCTTCTTCATAAGCATCATTTCTGATTTTATCAAGCTCTTCTAAGGAAACACCCATTACCATGTTTTCATCAGTTGCATTTTCAACTTCGTCTTCAGCTAATTGAGCTGCTACTTTAAAGGCTTCAAGTTCAGCACGTCTTTGAGCTTCTTTTTTTTCTAAAGCTAATTCCTTACGACGTCGTTCCATCACCTCAATAGAAATGCCTAAAGCGTTGGTTTGTTCAGGTTCTTCATCTGATAATGTAGGCCATTGCTTTACTTTATAATCGCCCACTTGATGAGCTTGAGTGACAGTTGAAACCTTTTGGTCGTATCTGACATCGACACGACCTGGCTTATGAGGGGTAATATCTTTTGAGTTAATGACATCACCTGATTCATGGGGTTCTACGTTAGTGAAAAAGTCATCCATGACCTATTTATCCTTTATACGAATTCGCCTGCACCGCCACCACGATTAAGCATAATTGCACCTGAATCGTTAAGTTTACGTGCAATTGTAAGAATTTCTTTCTGGGCTGCTTCAACATCAGATAGCTTTGTAGGACCCATAGATGCTAAATCTTCCTTCATGGAAGCTGCAGCTCTTGAAGACATGTTCTTGAAGAACTTCTCCTTTAGGTTCTCATCAGAACCCTTTAGAGCCTTCTGCAATACGTCTGATGGAACATCACGTAATAAAGTCTGAATTGAACGATCATCAACAGCATTAAGATTATCAAATACGAACATAAGGTCTTGGATTTGATTACCAATTTCCTTATCTTGAGACTGAATAGCATTCATTAACTGGTTCTCAGTAGAGCTATCTAAGTAGTTCATAATATCAGCAGCAGACTTTAGACCACCAATCTTAGCTGATTGAGATCCAGCAGTACCAGCAAATTGTTTTTCCATAATCTCATTTAACTCTTGTAACGCTGCAGGTTGAACCTCTTCTAAGGTTGCAATACGCATAATTAAATCAAGTCTTACAGTTTCAGGGAACTGAGATAGGATTTCAGCAGACTGCTCTGGTTCTAGATAAGATAAAACAATAGTCTGAATCTGAGGGTGTTCGTTGTGAATAATAGTAGCAACCTGACGAGCATCCATCCATTTTAATGAATCCAAACCACGTGAACCAGATCCTAAAGAAATCTGCTCGATTAAGTTGTTTGCCTTTTCTGAGCCTAATGCTGCTACTAGAGCATGACGTACGAAATCTGAGTTTCCTAAGCCTAAATTTGAATGCTTAGTTACTTCCTTTAAAAATGACTTATGAACAGCATTAACCTGGTCTTGAGAGAAAGCTGCCATTTCTGACATTCTAATACCAAGTTTTTGAACTTGTTTAGGCTCTAGATTCTTAAAAATCTGAGCTGCATCTTCCTCAGCTAAAGACAACATAAGCAAAACTGCTTTGTCCATGCCGGTCATGCCTTCTAAGGCTTGCTTCTCATCATCTGTAAACTCAAGCATTGAGTTGTTAGATAATGAAGGGGATAAACCACCTGGTGCTGGTAAATCTTGAATATCTGACATATTAACTCTTTAAGCCTTTTCTTTAAAATCTGCGTTAAGCCAATCTTTAATAACCTCAGCTGTAAGCTGTGGTTCGTTTGAAGCTAAAGTACGAACAGACTTTAACAAATCTGCCTCTTTATGAAGATTTGGCAATTCAATACCGCCTTCGTGGTTAATTGTATAAACCTGATCTGCTAATTCCTTATTCTTAGCAATTAAGTTGAAATCATCATATCCATCAAGAGCAGACTGTGAATCTAACTCGTCCTGATCAATCTCAGGGTTAAGTTCAGCCTCATCCTTATGTAATAGCTTGTTAAGTAGAGGTCTGATGATAAAGATGATAACAATCAGAACAATAATGATAGAACCGAAAATCTTAGCTAGACGGTAAATTGACTCGCTCTGCCACCAAGGTACAGGAGGTTTGATATCGCCATGAGGGAAAGACACAGTCTCAACCTTAACAAAATCACCGCGAGCTTCATTTAAACCTAAGCCACCGCGAACAAGATCTGCAATCTTATCAAGATCTTGCTGAGAACGAGGTTCATATTTAATATTGCCGTCTTTATCAATTACTTTGTCATAGTCAACAGCTACAGATACGGTAAGACGCTGAACTACATTTGATGGTCTTACAGTATGACGTAAAGTTGTATCAACCTCATAGTTACGAACAGCTTCTCTACTATCCTTTCTGTTAGTAGTAGATTCTGAGGCATTACCAGTACCGTTTTTTAACTGCTGAGGAATTGCAGCATTAGCAGGAGGCTGATTTGATAAAGAACCAGGAACACCATAAGGATTGGTCTTTTCATCATTGCCAGATTGCTCTTTTAAGGTTTCAGAACGAACTGCTTGTGAATCTGGGTTGTATAACTGAGAGGTTTCCTCTTGAACAGTTGTATCTAAAGTTACATCCACTTCAGAGGAGTATCTACCCATACCTAACATAGGCAATAAAATAGAGTCTAACTTGTCTCTATACTGAGCTTCACGCATAGTACGCATTTCAAACTCACGCTGAATTTTACTCTCAGTGGTGTCTGATTTTACCTCTGCAGATAGTAATCTACCGGTTTGATCTGTAACAGAAACATCTTTTGACATTAAGTTATGAACAGATGCAGATACCAAGTAACGAATGGAGTTTACATTCTCTGGAGTCAAATAAGCATTTTGACCAAGAGTTACCACAACCGCAGCACTAGGACGGCTCTTTTCACGAGCAAAAACATTTTCTTTTGGAATTGCTAAAAGAACAGTTGCGTGAGAAACACCATCAATTCTTTCAATAGCACGAGCTAACTGGACTTCACGACCATGTTTAATTCGCTCATTTTCCATTCTCTGAGATACACCAAAACCGGTGTCTGTCATAATAATATTGTCGCCTTCATCAGTTTTCTCATGAGGAAGTGCAATACCCTGACGTAACATTTTCTCGGTGATTTCGCCATATTTTTGAGCATCAACGACAATAACATTACCAGTATTTAAACGGTACTTATAACCTTCATTTGTTAGAAAATCTAATACAGGACCAATATCTGTTGAGGAGTACTGGCCTAATCTACGCTCGGTATCAGGAGCTTTTGAACTTGATGATGTAAAAGAAATAACCGCAAAAATAATAGCAGCAACAAAGATTACTAAGAAGCCTAAAATAATTAGACGATGAACCATCTCACCATCTTTAAAGAAACCTTTTACACCGCCTGATTTAGCATCAAAGCTGTCAGAGACATCAGGAGTTACAGGAAGATCTGAATCAGCACCACCTAGATCATCGGTGCTAATATCTTCGTTTGCACTGTCTGTAGTGGCTAGTGCACCTGATGAAGGTTCTTGACTACCTGGTGCTACTGGAAAACCGTTATCTGACATTTTATTTCCTCAACACTACACAGAAAAGATTACTAAATCTGCATCTGTGAAATTGTTCTATAAGCTTCGATCATTTTGTTACGAACTTGCATTGTAGCTTCAAATGAGATGCTCGACTTCTGAGAAGCAATCATCACATCTGATAAAGTAACTGATCTATCGCCTAAATCAAAACGAGTCTGCTTATTTGATGAGTCGTTTTGTAAATTGTTAACTGTTTCAAAAGCTTCATGAAGCATATTTGCAAATGCGCCAACATTATCTTTTTGCTCTACAGCTGAAGTTTCTTTTACATCTTCAACCTTCTGGTCAAATATAGGAGAATTATCTATTCTTCCATTAACATTTGCATTTTGACCATCTGTAGCAGTACTAAGTGTTCGCATTTGCTGTTGCATTTTTTGCAACTGAGCCATCATTGATGTATTTGCACCAAGACTTGAAATTGACAAACTCATAAATTTCTCCCGTCAAAAAATCGACAGTTTTTCTAATATCTATGAGTGATGTTTCAAGTTCTGTGCCAACATTTCAAATGAAATCTTTTAGCCTTTTTCTATAAAGTAAATTGTGCCTTTTTCGTGAGCTAAATTCAAGAAAATCAAGGTTAAGATATAAAAAGAATTGAGATTACTCACACACAAAATAAAAAAGCTCTGTTCTTTTAGCAAAAATGCCTCAAAAACAGAGCTTCTAAACTAGTTTACATAAACGTTATGTTTATATACTAATTACGCTTTAATACCTTTACGCCATCTTCAGTTGCATATAAAACAATGTCAGCACCTTGATGTGCAAATAAACCTACTGTAACAACACCAGGAATTTGGTTAATCTGCTGCTCTAAAGCTAATGGATCAGTAATGGTTAGGCCATGAACGTCAAGAATTACGCAACCATTATCAGTAATACAATCCTTACGTAGAACAGGATCGCCACCTAGCTTACGTAAAGTACGTGCAACCTGCTCACGGGCCATAGGGATAACTTCAACTGGTAATGGGAACTTACCTAAAGTATCAACAAGCTTAGACTTATCAACGATACAGATGAACTTTGATGCCATTGAAGTTAAAATCTTTTCACGAGTTAGACAAGCACCGCCACCTTTAATCATATTAAAGTTAGGATCAACCTCATCAGCACCATCGATGTAAACTTCATATGGCTGAGTTTCGTTAGGGTCAACAACTTTAACACCGATAGCTGTCAAAGCTTCAGTAGTCTTATTTGAAGAACTTACTGCCGCAGCTACAGGAACCTTGTTAAGGCCAATCTGCTCAATAAACTTCATAACAGTTGAACCGCTACCAACACCTAAAACAGCGTTCTGTGGGATGTACTCTAAAGCAGCCTTAGCTACCATAGTCTTTAATTCATCTTGAGTCATTTCTCTTATCCTAAATTTGTTTAATTAAATTCTTATTTAGTTACTGTAACTTTAGCAAAGCGTCTCTTACCTACCTGCCAAATTAAAGTGCCTTCTTCAACTGGAGCATTCTTATCGGTAATAACCTTGCCGTCACACTTAACAGCGTTCTGCTTCAACATACGCATAGCCTCTGAGGTTGTCTCACAAAGACCTGCATCTTTTAATAAGTTAGGGATTGTTGCAGATAAAACAGTAACTTCAGCAATATCCTCAGGTAAAGCACCTTTAGCAAACTGAGACTTAAAGCCTTCAACAGCTTCATTAGCAGCATCCTCGCCATGATAGCGAGCTACAATTTCACGACCTAATTCAATTTTAGCATCACGAGGGTTCTTACCATTTACAAGGCAATCATCCTTAATTGCTTTAATCTCATCAATTGTCTTAAATGATAATAAATCAAAGTATGACCACATTAAATCGTCAGAAATTGACATAATCTTACCAAACATCTCCTTAGGAGCTTCGGTAACACCAATGTAGTTGTGTTTTGATTTTGACATCTTAACAACGCCATCAAGACCAACAAGTAGAGGCATCATTAGCACACATTGTGGCTCCATACCTGCATCTTTTTGTAACTCACGACCCATTAAAAGATTGAACTTCTGATCGGTACCACCTAACTCAACGTCAGATTTAATTGCAACTGAATCATAACCTTGGAAAAGAGGATATAAGAATTCATGAATAGCAATTGGCTGCTTTGATGCAAAACGCTTTGAGAAGTCATCACGCTCTAGCATACGAGCAACAGTTAACTTTGATGCTAGCTTGATTGTACCTGCTGCACCTAGTTTTTCACACCACTCGCTGTTGTAACGAATTTCGGTTAAATCTTTATCTAAAATTCTAAAAGCCTGCTCTGCGTAAGTCTTTGCATTTTCAATAATTGCATCACGAGATAGCTCAGGACGAGTTGCGTTTTTACCTGATGGATCGCCAATTGCAGCAGTGAAATCGCCAATGATTAAAACAATCTTATGACCTAACTTTTGGAAAGTTCTTAACTTATTAAGAATAACAGTATGGCCTAAATGAATGTCAGGAGCGGTAGGGTCCATACCTAATTTAATAACTAGTTGGCGACCTGACTCTAATTTCTTTTTAAGCTCATCCATTGGGATGATTTCTTCAGCGCCACGAGCAATTTCGCGTAATGCGTTTTCGATATCTGACATCATTAAAACCTTTTATCTGATTTTTAAAATTAAATACTCGACTTTCCCACATAGGAAATTTAATCAAACCTTGATTCACTCATAGGTTG
>CAZEXR010000004.1:0-28934 GCA_964516675.1 uncultured Enterobacterales bacterium
ACAAAAAAGAATATCATATAGCACTAGCGCAAAACCTAAGAAAACATAATTTCATAATGCAAAAATCAATAACTTTAAGATGGGCTATACCATATTCATTAGTAAGTATGGCTCGTGATGCAGTCTTCGTATTTGTACTATCTTTTTACTTTTTATATCTATACAAAGCGATAGATCTTCCACTTACTTTTATTATCCCTTTATTTATTATCGTAAAAATATTTGATTTAATAAAAGAGCCATTTATCGGAATGGTTATGGATAGATATTGCGCATCATATCAAAGCAATAAATTCCGCATTTCTGTGTTATTAGGCGGTATTTTTAATGCTTTAAGTGTTGTTCTAATGTTTAATGTTCCTCAAGCATTAGATATGCCTTATCAATTCATTTTCTCAACTGTTGCTTTTTTAATTTGGACCATTTCATTCTCTTTTATTGATCTATCAACCTGGTCACTTACCGCTACTTTTGATACAGACCATAAGACAAGAGAAATTATTAGTTCTCTTGCAAGAAGTGCCGCTTTAATAGGCTTTTGTCTAACGCTTATCTCAACCTCTATATTCTTTACTCAAAACTCAATTTTGCCACAAGCTGCTAGAGTATTATCAGGAAGCATTTTTTCTGAATGTTCAATTGTTATTGCCTTAATCACCATTTTAGGCTCACTTGCATTTGCAGCTACTTTTAATAAAAAAGAAAAGCCTCATAAAGTAGGCGAGTTCAAAGACACCATGAGTACGTTCTTTGGAAACGATCAGCTAATGATCACTTTCTTTGTAACAGTATTACAACAGATTGGACTTTGTGTATTTGTTTGCACTCATAGCTATTTTTTACTAACTCTAAAGACTTTACCTTCAGAGAATGAAGTCTTTTATATGGTACAAATTCCTTGGATTGTAGCTGCCTTATTAGGATTTTTATCATTCCACCCTTTAGCAAAATTATTTGGACGTAAAAACGTATTTATAGGAGCAAATATCCTATCTCTTGCAAGTTGCCTTTGTTTATTCACACTCTATTCAACAGGAGATTTAAACATCAGCAATTTTAGTTTCTTGCTAGTGGCTATTGCTATTGGATTTGCGCTTTCTATGACATCAACTACAGTTATGACCGCAGACTGTGTAGATTATGGCGAATTTAAATTTGGTAGCCGTGCTGAATGTATGAACTTCTCTGTACAAACCATCTCCTCAAAATTTGGAGGTTTGTTCTCATTTTTAATTTCAGCACAAAGTTTCTCCTATGCAGACATCTTTATAAAAAATCAAATGTTAACTAGCGAACTATACTCGATTAACTTATGCATGTTCATTGTTGCTGTATGTAGCATTGGTATGACTGTAATTTACCTACATTACTACAAGTTACATGGAAGCTTCTTTGAGAATATTCTTAATACAATTAACTCTTTTAGTAACGGTAATAAGCCTTATGTAAAGAATAATGTTAATTCTGTTAGATACGCTTTAGATGAACACTGCGTTTTATTTAACTTAAAAACCCAAAATCTAGATGAGATTATTCGAGTTTTAACAGATAGATTGTTTAACGTTAAGGCTATTAAATCTAAGCAAGATTTCCTAGATGGTATTAACGAAAAAATCAAAGAGAATCCTGCTGGAATTGCACATGGTATTGCTATTCCTCATGCAAGAGGTTCCTTTGTTAAGAGATCAGCTCTTGCTGTTGCTACTCTTGCAACTCCAATTAACTGTGGAGCAATTGATGATAAGCCATGCGATTTAATTTTCTTAATCGCAGTACCAGATGATGGCGTATCTCATATGAATTTATTAGGAAACTTATCTTTAATGCTAAGTGCGCCTGGATTTGCAGATAAATTAAGACGTTCTGGTTCTAGTGAAGAAATAACAAAAAGACTAATATCATGCGAAAAAAATTTATTCAAATAGCTTTATTACTAAGCTCTGTATTTACTAGTTTTAATGCAAATGCTAGTGACGATATTGTTGTATGTGGTGTGCCTCAAGTATATTCAGCAGTTATGAGTATCAAGGACTTCTCTCCTGTAAAGTATGATACCTATTTTGGAACGCAAGAGGACATTGAAGAGAGAGTTCTATCTAATAGTGGTACCTGTACGCTTATTCTTACAGATGAAGAAAAACTTCCTGTGTCGTTATTAAGAGCGAATAAAACCAGCGTAGATACTGTTAAGCAGTTTATTAAAGCACCACTCATTTTATGGACCAAAAATAAAAGACTTCTTATAGATGATGTTCGTCCTATTGTTAAGAAAAAGCTTAAATCAATTGCCCTTCCTAAGCCTGAATTAACCTCAGTTGGATATTCTGCAAGTGAAGTGTCAAAGATGAAGAACTTCCCAACAGAATACTTAAAAAAGAATAATAAAATTTATAGACCAAATAGTGAATTCCAAGCTTATGTATTAGCTCGTAGTGGAAAAGTACAAACCGCTTTTGTGACTAAGCCTCTTATTATGAGAAATGGAAGACCAACTGGATCGTATTGGTTTATTCCTCATGATTACTATTCACCAATTTATTACTACATCATTAGTACAGAAAATTCAAAAAGAGCAAAAGAGTTATTTGATTATCTAAGTACTAATTCAGACGCTCTTCAATACTTCTATAGATCAGGTTTTGAAGATTTAGCAAAAAGATAATTTCACTATTCTATCGAAAATCCTAAGTACAACTTAGGATTTTCCACAATAGTAACAATCAAATCGACATGCCTTGCCATCTACAAAGCTACTACGTCTAGCATTTAATTCTAATGGTTGCTCATTTGATGGTCTTTTTACAACTACATGATGACTTGCTATGGTTAGAAGGTAATTTGCATAGTCTACAGTATCTAAATCAGCACCAATTAGCTCGTGAAAAACTCGCATATCTTTTTTAACTAATGCAGTTTTGCTTCTGCTAGGAAACATTGGGTCATAGTAGATAACTTCAGGCTTTGGTAAAACTTCACCTTGTTCTAATTGATCTTTAATCGAACCTAATGCGGTTAATTGAGGAAGACCATTTTTAAGTTTAGATAAAACATCTTCATTCTTTGATGCTTTAAAAATAGCTGAGTTTAATAAAAGCCAAATTACAGGATTACGCTCAAACATAAAAACATTACAGCCAGCAGACTGCAAAATTAAGCTCTCTCTACCTAAACCTGCTGTGGCATCAAATACTAAAGGTTTATTAAGTTTTCCTATAACAGCTCGACACACTGCTTCTGAATTCTTACCACTATGAGCTAAACGCCATAAAAGCTTGTCTTTGAATAAATCAATTTCAAAATCTTGTTGTGTAATATCTGAATCAATTAGGCTAAGAGTTATATCAGAGCCTACAGCCAATACCATATGGCTATTAGGAGCAAAGGATAAAAGCTTATCTTTAAGCTTCTCTTGAACTAAAGAGGCTTTTTCAAAAAAAGGACTGTCTTTTTGAATTGTTATTTCAAGCATTAAATAAACTTTTCAACTGCTAAAGAAAAATCAGGACGAACACCGCGCCATACTTCGAAACTTAAAATTGCTTGGCCAATTAGCATACCAAAGCCATCAAAAGCATTTTTTACACCTAATTCATTTGCTTTTTTAGTAAAGACAGTCTGTCCACCTTTACGATACATTAAGTCATATACAAATAATGCTTTTGCTAAAATTTCATCGTTTAAAGCAGGTAATTCATCTTTTAAAGATGATGAGGTTGCGTTTATGATGACATCAAATTGTCCTTTTAAGTTAGCAAATGATGTACCTGTTACGCGCTCATCATAGATTGAGGCTAAATCTAAGGCCTTTGATTCTGTTCTATTTACAATAGTTATTGATAGAGGATTTGTCTCTAAAATTGGTTTTAAAATACCCTTTGCAGCTCCGCCAGCTCCAATAATTAGAACTTTATTTCCCTCAAGAGGACAATTTAATCTATGTAAGTCTGCAACTAAACCACGACCATCAGTGTTATCACCATAAATTTTTCCATCAGGAAGTTTCTTTAAAGTATTAACAGCACCAGCAGCTTTTGCATACTCTGATAGAACATCAGCAAAACTATAAGCATCAAGTTTACAAGGAACAGTAATATTGCAGCCTAGTCCATTATCTTCATTAAAGAATTTTAATGCTGCTTCCTTAAAACAGCCGTCTTCAACAAGAATACGACCATAAGTTAGGTCTTGAGATAGAGTCTTTGCAAAATACTCATGTAACATTGGAGACATTGAGTGTTCTACAGGATTGCCAAACAATACATACTTATCAGTCATTTATAAATTCCAACCAGGGCCTTTTCTTACTAAGGTATTTGTTGTGGTGTCATAAATAGAAGTAGGAGATGATTGACCTCCACAAGGAAGGTCTAGTACAAGATCTACTCTATCTACAATTACACTATCTAATTGTGAAATCACACTAGTAGCAGCTTTTCCAGAGATATTTGCACTTGTTGAGATAATTGGAGTACCTGCTTGTTTACAGATCTCTTTTAATGCTTCAAAGGCTGTAATTCTTACAGCTGCAGTATGGTTTTCTTTTTCTGCAATACTATTAAAGCTTTCAATTATTGGTAATACAAAGGTATGAGGACCTGGCCACATCTTATTGATTAACTCTTTAGCTTTTTCATTTAAACGAGAGTTATCAATATAGGCTGATAACTTATCTAAAGTATGGTCAACAATAATAAGACCTTTGCTTACATCGCGCTCTTTAATGGAGATAACTCTTTTGATAGCATCTTCATTAAACAAAGAACAGCTTATGCCATAAACACCTTCAGAGGGGCAAACAATTACACCACCTGATTGAATGACTAAAGCTGCTCTTAGAATATCTTTGGTAAATTTATCTTCCATTAGATATTTTTTAACTTCTCTTGCAATGCAGCATCTTTTGCCATTACTTCTTGAGAAGCTTTTAATCTATCAGCCTTAACTAAGGCATCAATCTTAGGATCTGTAAGAGCAATAATCTGAGCTGCTAAATAAGCTGCGTTTTTAGCGCCAGCTTTACCAATTGCAACTGTTGCAACAGGAATTCCGCCTGGCATCTGAACAGTTGAATATAAAGCATCAACACCTGTTAGAGGACCACCATCACAAGGAATACCAATTACAGGACGAGTTGTACGAGCTGCAATAGCACCTGCTAAGTGAGCAGCAAGTCCTGCTGCACCAATAAATACAGCACAACCTCTTTTTTCAGCGTCTGTTACATAATCACAAACTACATCAGGAGTACGGTGTGCAGAAGCTACACGAGCCTCATAACGAATACCAAAACCTTTTAGAATTGACATTGTATTTTCTAAAAGAGGTAAGTCTGAATCTGAACCCATAATGATTGCAACGAATGCGTTTGACATAATTTTTTCCTCAAAAATATTTCTGATTGAATTTTACCACGTTAGTTATTTTTCTTTAATGATTATGTGTTTTCGTTTCTTTTTACTCTCACATAGTGCATTAGGACAAACTAGACCGATGCCTGCTTTAAATTTTTTCTGATACATTAAAGGGAATGAACAATCAGGGCAAATATGCTCTACAGGTTTTCCTGGAACTGAAAAGGTACAATCAGGATAATTTGAACAAGCATAAAAAACACGACCTGACTTAGATGATCTTTGATGCAACATACCTTTTTTACAGATAGGACATTTGATATTCAAGCTCTCTTGAGGGTTATGAACATAGGTACATTCTGGATAGTCAGAACATCCTATAAAAATACCAAAACGACCTTTTTTTACTAGTAAAGGTTCTCCACAACGAGGACAATTTGCCCCTACCTCACCTAAGGAAACAATTGCATGAGATACCGCAATAGGTTTTAAAAATGAGCAGTCAGGATAATTAGAGCAACCTAGAAAATCACCATGTTGGGAGTGACGAATAACTAGAGGCTTTCCACAATAAGGACAAGGAGAGCCTTCTTCAAGATTTTCAAATTGAGAGTAATCATTCATTTAATTAAATAATCCTTAATTTTGCTCTTCATGATCTCACAAAATGAGCAAAAAGCACCTTTAAATGTTAAAATTACGGCAATTATATATTAAGGAACAAAAATGGCAGTCAGAGAAGTTATTATTTATCCAGACGAAATATTAAGAAAACCTAATGCACCTATCACTGTATTTGATGATGAGCTAAAGCAAACAGCTCAAGATATGTTCGATACTATGTACAAATTTGAAGGTATCGGTTTAGCAGGTCCTCAAATTGCAGTTAATAAGCAAATCGTAGTTATCGATATTCCTGAAGAAGATGGTACTCAGGGTAACAACCAAATTATTCTAATCAACCCAAAAGTTACCAAAGTTGAAGGTGAGATTGTTGATTCTCAAGAAGGTTGTTTATCAGTACCAGGATATCAAGATACTGTTAAGCGTTACGAAAGAGTAACTGTTGAATATCAAAATATCGATGGTGAAAAATGCTCTTTTGATAATGTAGACGGTTTATTTGCTATTTGTCTACAGCATGAAATTGACCACCTAAACGGTAAAGTTTTCGTAGACCAATTGTCTCGTCTAAAGAAAGACCGTTTAAAGAAAAAATATGAGCGTATCAACAAAGAACGCCACGGAGAATAGTCTTTTGCAATCAAAAAGAATTATTTTTGCTGGAACTCCTGATTTTGCAGCTGTTCATTTAAAAGCACTACTTGATGCAGGAATTCGTCCTGTAGCAGTGTACACTCAGCCTGATAGACCAGCAGGACGCGGTCATAAGCTTTGCCCATCAGATGTAAAGAAATTAGCTCTTGAAGCAGGACTTGAAGTTTACACCCCTGTTAACTTCAAAAATGAAGAAGACATCAAAGCATTTGAAGAGTTAAATGCTGATTTATGTATCGTTGTAGCTTATGGCATTATTCTTCCACAAAGAATTATCGATGCAGCTAAGTTTGGCTTTATCAATGTACATGGATCAATTCTACCTAAATACCGTGGTGCAGCACCTATTCAAAGAGCCTTGCTAGATGGAGAGAGCCAAACTGGCGTTTCTATCATGAAGGTTGCACTAAAGCTTGATGCAGGTGATGTCTATTCTGTTGCTACAACTCCTATTGAGTCAACAGATACCTCAGGAACCTTATTTGACAGATTAGCTCTTTTAGGTGCAGATACTCTTTTAAAGACTATTCCTTCTATTTTTGATGGTTCTGCAGTTGCAACACCTCAAGATGAGACTTTAACTACATATGCAGCTAAAATTTCTAAAGAAGAGTCTGTGTTAAACTTTAATCAAGACGCAGTGGTTGTTGACAGAACTATTCGTGGTCTTAATCCTTGGCCAATTGCCACAACTACCTTAGACGGCGTTAAATACAAAGTATTTGAGTCAAAGGTCATAAACGAAAACACAAATGCAACACCAGGCTCCATTGTAGGTGTTGATAAAGAAGGCATTAACATCGCTTGTAGTAAAGGCGTATTAAAGCTAGTAACAATTCAGGCTCCAGGAAAAGGACCTGTAAAAGCAGCTGATTTAGCAAGATCACATAAAGATAATTTTAGCGTAGGTAAACAATTTGACTGATATTAAAGATGATGGCCCTTACAAAAAGGCTACTAGAGCTCCTCGTAGATTTACAAAAGAGACCAACACAAGACACGTACTACCAACTGTAGACGTTGCAGAAGGTGCAGAGTCTCGCGCTGCGGCAGCTTTATGCGTTAATGCTATTGAAGAAGGCCAATCACTTACAGAAGCTCTACCTTTCTTTACTCGTAATTTAGATATTAGAGATAAAGCTTTTGTTCAAGAAATTGTTTACGGTACATTACGTCACCGTCGTCTTTTAGCTACAACTGTAGCTACTATGCTAGACCACAGCATTAACAAAAGATTTAACCAAGCAAGAACTCTAATTCTTTGCGCAATTTATCAGCTTTTATTTACAAGAGCTCCAGCTCACGCAGTTGTATCTGCAACTGTAGGTGCTTGTGCTCTTGTTCGTTGTAAGCAATTTACAGGCCTTGTTAATGCAATTTTACGTAGATTTTTACGTGAAGGAGCTCATCTAATTCATAGTGATGATCCTTGCATTGAACATTCTTGCCCTAAGTGGATTTATGAAGAATTAGTAAAAGACTATGGTCAAGAAAAAGCACTTACAATTTTAAAGAATCAAAATGAACATGCACCTATGTTTATCCGTGTTGAGAATTCAAAAATCTCAACAGAAGATTATTTAAAAGCTTTAGATGAAGCTGAAATTACAGGTAAAGTAATTGAAGATAGTCCTTGTACTATTCTTTTAGATGAACCTGTAGGTGTTGATAGATTACCTTTATTTAGAAAAGGTTGTGTAGCTGTTCAGGATTTATCAGCTCAGATGACAGCACCTTTACTAAACCTAGAAAGCGGAATGCGTGTTCTTGATACATGCTGTGCTCCTGGCGGTAAATCAGCTCATATTCTAGATATTTGCCCTAATGCAGATTTAGTTTGCACTGATGTTGATGAACAGAGACTTGAAAGTACTAAAAAGAATCTAGCAAGATTAGGTTATGAACCTGAGTTAGTTCTTGCAGACGTAAGTGAGTCATTAGCTTCTGTAGAAGGTACATTTGACAGAATTCTAGTTGATGCACCTTGTTCAGGTACAGGCGTAATTCGTCGTCACCCTGATATCAAGTGGTTACGCAGACAAAAGGATATTGATACCTTAGTTAACACACAAAAGCAAATTTTAGACAATGCTTTTGAAAAGCTTAACAAAGGCGGTATTTTAGTATTCACAACTTGCTCTATACTAAAGCGAGAAAATGAAGAACAGGCTGAAGCTTTCTTAGAGCGTCATCCTGATGCAAAAGCTCTTCCATTTTTAATGAATGGAGCTGAATATGAAACCTATCAAAGACTTCCAGGTCAGGAAAACGCTGATGGTTTCTTCTATGCAAGGTTTATCAAAGAATAGTTTATGAAGATCATTATTCTTGGCTCAGGCGATGTAAGTTTAGAGTTTGCTAAATACTTAGTAGATGCAGGTCATGCTGTGACCATTGCTGATACAGCATCTGACAAGCTAGCTGAAATTGCTAATCGTATCGACTTAAGAGTAGTTGTAGGAAATCCTGCATCTCCTGAGACCTTACGTAAAGCCGGAGCTAAGAATACAGAGCTACTTGTAGCAACCACATCTGATGATGAAACAAACATCACAGCCTGCTCTGTAGCTCATTTCCTATTTAAGACATCCCGTACTATAGCTCGTCTTCGTGCACAGGATTATCTTGAAGAAAGAACTTCTTTATTTGGCCCTCAAGGAATTCCTATTGATCACATCATTGCAACAGAAGATGAAGTGACCAAGAATATTAAAGCAAAAATCGATTTTCCAGGAATTACATCCTTTGGCTCTTTTTGTAATGGAACATTAGTTGTTGTATCGGCAAGAGTTACATCAAAAGGTAAACTCTGTAACAAACTAGTGTCCGGATTTAACGATTTTGATTCTAGAGATGCAGTTATTCTTGCTATCTATAGAAAAGAAAACGGAAAAGATAAATACATCAAGAAACTTGATAATGAGGTTTTCTTAGACGGAGATGAAGTATTCTTCTGCTGTATAAAAGAAAACGTAAAACATCATTTAAGAGCTTTTAGAGAATTACCTATTTCAAAAAGATATATCACCATTTCAGGTGGTACCCATATTGCTGATTATCTAGCAAGAATATTATCTGATAACTATAGCGTAAAACTAATCGAAGCCGATCCAGTAAGAGCTAAACGTTCAGCTTTAAATTTACATTCTTCTTCTGCACAGGTATTTAACGCAGACCCTATGGATATGGATTTTATCCGTGAGGAAAACCTAGATACTTCAGACCTTTATATTGCTGCAACACCATTTGATGAAACTAACATCATGTCCTCTTTGATTATGCATAGAATGCATAATGTTAAAACTGCAGCCTTAATTAGAGGTGAGGGCTATATTCAGTTAACAGATAACGAAAAGAGTGAAATTGACTCTGTTATTTTGCCAAAAGAATCTATCATTTCAGCCATGCTTACCTCAATTAGACAGGAAGGCGTGGAAGCGGTAAGTTTATTCAGACAAGGTAAAGCAGAAGCTATCGAATTCTCAATTGAGGGTACAAAGTCTTCCTCAAGAATTATTGGTAGAAAATTTTCTGACCTAAATATTCCTAAGGGAGTTACTTTTGGTCTTGTAAAAAGAGACAAAAAATTCATACGCATTGATGAGAAATTTGTATTCGCACCTAAGGATAGACTAATTGCTTTTCTAGACGACCACACACAAATGAGAAAACTTGTGAAGATGATCCGACCTGATTCATTCTGGATCCCATCGTGGTTGTAGATTTAAGACTAGTAGCAAAGCTACTTACCCCTGCCCTATTTGTTTTTGGCTTAATTGCTTTTATACCTGCAATTTATGCTGAATTTAATGGTACTCGTGGAACATCTGCTTTCTGCGCTACAGCAATCATTAGCATTGCCATTAGTTTTTTCTTTTACTTGCTTGGAAAAAAAGCAGGACAAATTCCTTCCCTGCGAGTTCTGTTTTTATTTACTACCTCTTTATGGGTTATCGTTTCTTTAATCTCTGCAATTCCTTTTTACTATGAATTGCCTGATATCAGTGTAGCAGAATCTATCTTTGAGGCTTGCTCTGGCCTTTCAACAACAGGATTTACTGTCATAACTCATCTAGATACAAGACCTGCTGCAATCTTATTGTGGAGAGGCTTATTACAGTACATTGGCGGTGTAGGATTCGTAGCTTTAGCTGTAGTTATTCTTCCTATCTCTGCTATGGGTGGTATGAGTATTTTCAGAACCGAGTCTAGCTCTTTTGATGACTCAGCAAAATACACTCCTCATATTAAGATTATGGTTGCTTCTTTGCTAATTTGGTATTTGACCATTTTAGCTTTATGCTCTTTTTTATATGTACTAGGTGGCTTTAGCTTATTTAACGCTGTAACTACCGCAATGAGTACTGTATCAACAGGTGGTATGACTCCTACTGATGCATCTATGAACGGCACATCTTCTTACATCCAATACACAGCAATTGTATTTATGTTTATCTCAAGCTGTCCTTTCATGTTAATCCTGTCTTCAATTTCAGGTAACTACAAAGAGTTCTTTAAAGATCAACAGGTTCGCGGTTTCTTTATGATTAACTTCATATTAGGCGTAGGTGTTGCAATTTCTTTAATCTTTGTAAATGACTATGACATTGAAAAAGCATTTAGAATTTCATTCTTTAATCTAGTCTCTATTACATCTACTACAGGTTTTGCTTTTGAAGATTTTACCTTGTGGAATCCTTTTGCATCTATGGCATTCTTATTTGTACTAGCAATTGGTGGTTGTTCAGGTTCTACCTCAGGTGGTATCAAGACCTTTAGATTACAAATTTGCTATTCAATGTATAAGACTCAGCTTTTAAAGTTAATTCACCCTCACATCGTTTCTGAGCCAAGATTTAAAGGCAAGGTTATTGATCCAGGTACCTTATCTGCTGTAATTACCTATCTAGTGTCATATATTGGCTTTGCCATGATTTCTTGCATCATAGCTTCAATTCTAGGACTAGATTTAGGTGATGCAGTAACAGCCACTGTTTCTTGTTTATCAAACACTGGCCTTGCAATGGGTACTACACTAAATCCTTCTACAAACTTTAGTAATATCTCTGATTACTTATGCTTGTTATTTAGCTTTGATATGATTTTAGGTCGTCTTGAAATTCTCCCAGTACTAGTTTGCTTTACTAGAATCTTCTACAAGAGATAAAAAGGAATTATTTAAGATATATGCTTTAGCTTACAGCTAAAGCATATTATTGATTGAATTAGTAGTAGAACCAGAAGTCTACTGTAAGTAATACCATCCAAGCTACGTTATGAATTGCAGCTCCTATTAAGCTAAACTTTCTCTCCTTGGCAATTAAAGAACCATCCTCACAATGCTTAAACGCTCTAAATGTTGAAGCTGCTAGTGGGATAAAGGCAACAGCAAGAATTGAACACTCCCAAAATTTGTGAGAGGTTATGCAGGCTGTAATTGATAGGAATACTGAAATAGCAAATAAAACAGCTAGGTACACAGCAGACATCTTGTGACCTAATCTTGAGGCAATTGTTTTCTTTCCAGAAAGTCTATCCTCGTTAATATCTCGCATTGAAGCTACGTGTAAAATCATCACAGAATGAAGACCTACAGCGCCACTTAAACACAATGTATCAGGGAAGAAATCTGTACCTTGTCCAGCTGCTGCTAGGACTAGGATTTGAGAACCTAATACAGCTGCAACACCAAAAAATATAAATACAGCAACATCACCAAAGCCTTTATAACCATAGGCTAAACCTATGGTATAAAGAATTGCAGCTAAAACAGCTGCAGCACCTAAAAAGATAAACCAAGATAAGGTTTGAAGATCATTGCCTACACACATAAACAAAGCTGCAATACCGCAAATAGTTGCTAATACAGTAACAGTACCCATTGCTTTGCGAAGTTGAGTAAGGGAAATTGAACCTAACATTACGGCACGAATTGGGCCTAGTCTATTTGGGCCATCAGCATTTTTTAAAGCATCACCATAATCATCAGCAAAATTACTTAATATCTGAAGTAAAACACCTGTAGCTACAATCAATAGAGCTGCAATTAAGGTATATAAAGTTACTACACCATAATAAAAACCGATTGCACAGCCAAGAGCACAATTAGTTAAAGCAAGTAGTAGAGATTTGACTCGTAGTTCAGTAATCCAATCGTTAAACATTATTTTTCCTTAGAGGCATTTAGTAATACAAGCTATAGTCAATGGCAAGAATTACAACCCATACAAGGTTGTTAACACAGCACCAAACCATAAGCTGATTAAATTTTCTTTTTAGTACAGATGTTACTTTAATCTTTCGAATAATGGTATAGACCAAATATAGCATTGGAACAAAACCAATCAGAAGAAGTAAGGCTTCAATTGGCTTATGAGAGTATACACAAGCAGACACAGATGTTACAAAATTAAAGCCTAATAATCCAACTAAATATAAGGTAGTTACGTTATAACCGAAATTTACAACAAAAGAATCTCTTTTTAGAGGCTCTTTTTTACTATGCTTCTCTGAGAAAAAACGTCTTACAGTTCTTCCATACAAAACCATTAAAGAACATGAGCCTGAACTAAAAGCTAATAAATAGGTATCAGGATAGATATCAATAGTTTCATGACTTGCAGCGACAATTAAAAATTGAGCACCAATAACGGATGCAATACCAAAAAATAAAAAAATGGCAATCGCAATTAGTCCCTTTAGAGCATATAACGAAGAGGTTGTGTAGCAGAAAGTTAATAAAACAGAGCATACACATAAAAACATAAACCAAGATAAGATTTGAATGTTTGAACCTAGAGATAAATAAATAGCAATTGCACCTGATAAAGTTGAAAAAATGGTTACAAAAGCCATTTTTTTTCGCAATGCAGCAACTGGTAATTCTCCAATCATAATAGGAGACAAGATACCTTTTAATTTATCTTTTTGGTGATTTCTATAAGCATGAGAATAATCAATTGAATAGTTGCATAAAGCTTGAATACCAAGTCCTGATAGAACAATAGTAATTGCAACGGTAATTGTTTCTAGAGTAACGTGTCCGTAAAAAAAGCCTAAAGCACATCCTAAAACACAGTTTGATAAGGCAAATAAATAAGAATTATATCTTGTTCTATTAATGGTATCTGTTTGCATAATTATCCAATTCTTATTCTTTACAACGTGTTATAGATGCTATTTTAAAATACTTTTGCTCATTTTGGTTATTTTTATGAAAAATCAAGAAAGCACAGTCTCTCCCATGTATAATTCACAGTGAAAAAATAATTTGGAGAAAATTAAAAGAATGTTATTTGACGATCCTGCGTTACGTCAGCTTAAGAATACCTTTGATTGTGAAAAGGTTAAAAAAGAAGGTTTTGTTAAGGCAACTGACCGTGGATTCGGTTTTCTAGAAGTTGAAAGAGAATCATTTTTTATTACCCCTAACGACATGAAGAATGTTGTTAATGGCGACAGAATATCAGCTGTCATCGAAACAGATGGCCAAGGTAAATCACACGCAATTCCTGAAAAGCTAATCGAACCATATTTAAATAGATTTGTAGCTAAGGTTTTATTCATTGCTGGTAAATCATACGTTATTCCAGATCATCCATGCATCAACATTAAAATTGCTGTAGATGACAACCGACCTAACAAGAAAATTGTTTTAAACAATGGCGATTGGGTTGTATGTAATTTAAAGAGCCATGCATTAAACAGACATGTATTTAAAGCTTCTATTGATGAACTTATCTGTAAGAAAGACGATCCTAAGGCTCCATGGACTGTAAGCTTACGTAAATATGATTTACCTCTACAAGAACCTGCTGACGAGGACTTTAAGTTCTTAGAAGAAGGTATTACCCACGAGGATTTATCAAATATTCCTTTCGTTACCATCGACTCAGAACACACTGAGGATATGGATGATGCTTTATATATTGAAAAAGATAGTGAAGGCTACAAACTATTTGTAGCAATTGCTGATCCTACCGGATATATCGACCAAAACTCAGATTTAAATACAGTTGCAGCTAACCGTGCATTCTCTATTTATCTTCCAGGTCGAGACATTCCAATGTTGCCTCGTATTCTGTCTCAAAACTTATGCTCACTTCGCGCAAACGAATCTCGTTATGCTTTAGTTGGTATTATCAGTGTTGATTTATCAGGTGAGATTAAGCTTGATAAGACAGAGTTCAAACTAGCTACTATCAAATCTCATGGTAAGCTTGTTTATAATCAAATCTCTGATTACCTAGAAGGTGTTGAAAATCCTGTTTTCACACCATCAGATAAGATTAAGCCTATCCTAGAGTTATTAGTTGAGTTTACAAAACTACGCGATAACTATAGAGCTACACATGCAGCAACATTTAAGAACCGCCCTGACTATGAGTTCGTTCTAAAAGATAATGGTGCATTAGACCACATTCAAATCAATCACCGTCGCATTGCAAACCAGATTGTTGAAGAATCAATGATCGTGTCTAACATTGCAGCTGGTAACTTCCTTGCAGCAAAGCTAAATTCTGGTATTTACAATATCCACAGAGGCTTTGATATGTTAAAGAAGCGCGACATTGTTGAGCTTCTAAAGAAAGAAAATTGCCCATTTGATGAAGATAAGCTTGATACCATCGAAGAGTACAACGACATCCGTCGATTTGCTATTTCACACGATGATGACTACTTAGATAGCCGTATTCGTCGACTACAAGAATATTCAGAAATTGGTATTGAACCTGGTCCTCACTATGCTTTAGGTGTACAGAATTACGCAACTTGGACTTCTCCAATTCGTAAGTATGGTGATATGGTTAACCATCGTCTAATCAAGTCTCTAATTGTTAATACTGAAAAAGCTGTATTACCTGATGACAAACTATTAAAGATTATGAACGATGCTCGTCGCCTAAACAGAATGGCAGAGCGCGATGTTCGTGATTGGTTATACGTTGAATTCTTAGAGCCAGAGATTGAAAAGAAGACTCCATTTAATGCTGTTATCTTTGATATTTCACGTGGTGGTTTCAAGGCATTACTAGATGATAACGGAGCTATGATTTTTGTTCCATTCTCATTCATGTCTACAAGCAAAGAGTTATTAACTCTATCAGGCGATACTGGTGAAATGATTGTTAATGGCGAAGTTGTTTACAAGTTAGGCGATGCAATCAAGGTTAAGATTGTTGAAGTTAACAAAGCAACTCGCTCTGTTATCGGTGCTCCAGTTGAACCAGTTGGCGGTTTAATGCTACCTGATCCATACGCACCTAAGATGCAGAAGCCTAAATTTAACAAGAGAAGATAATCTCTCTTAAATTACGCCTAAAAGCTCTTTTGAATTGAAGAAAATCAAAGGAGCTTTTTACTTTTTGAATAATTAGTTCACATCTACTTATATCTCAAAGTGATTACTTTCTTTTTGTTAAACCTCAGAAGCTTATGTAAACTAGAATAGGTTAGAGGTTTATATTGGAGATGGAATGCACGATAGATTAAGACACATTCTTAAAGATAGGATGTCTCTTGCACCTAATGACATGATAAATCAAAAAAGGTGTTGGCAGGACATTACAAGACAATGCTCCACTGATATCGACGCTACTATTGATTTTTTAGATAATTACTGCTCTCCAGTAGAGTTTGCTTGTATTGTGGAAGTAGCAGAAGATATTGCTCTTATTATCAAGCATCCTCCTTTTATTGATGCACTCATTAGATGTGCCCACAGGTACGATTACATTACTCAAAACACAAGCATCATTTCAAACATAAGATTGGCTATTGCTTTAATTTTTGAAGCAAAAGAACAGCAGATGATCCTCGATTATCACAATCAACTAAATAGATTACAAATCGAGCTTAAAATTCCTGAGCATTTTTGCAACTTTCCTAAATAGAAAATAAAAAAGCCCAATCAAGATTTAAACTTGATTGAGCCCTGCTTTGTTTTAGTACAAGTAAATTAGACTATCTTTTAATACCACTTTGATCTAATAAAGCATCAACGCTAGGCTTTCTACCTCTAAACTCTTCAAAGTTCTTCATAGGATCAGAAGCACCACCGCAAGCTAAAATTAACTCTTCAAAATCACGACCGGTCTGCTTATTAAAGATGCCATCTTCTTCAAACTTAGAGAAAGCATCAGCAGCTAAAACCTCAGCCCACTTGTAGCTGTAGTAACCAGCACTATAGCCACCTGAGAAGATATGAGTAAAATTATTAGGGAAACGGCTGTCCTTAAATTGAGGAGCAACAGCAACCTGTTTTTTAACTTCATTTAGAATTTCAAATACTCTTCCGCCCTTTGACTCGTCGTATTCAAGGTGAATTCTAAAATCAAATAAAGCAAACTCAATCTGACGCAACATAGACATAGCTGACTCAAAGTTTTTAGCAGCTAGAATTGAGTCAATCTTCTCTTTAGGAATAGGTTCACCTGTCTTTACGTGACCTGATAGGAAGTTTAATACTTCTTCTTGCCAAGCAAAGTTCTCGTTAAACTGACTTGGTAGTTCTACAGCATCCCAAGGCACACCATTGATACCTGAGACATCAGCAATATCAATCTTTGTTAATAAATGATTTAAGCTATGACCAAACTCATGGAATAAAGTTACAACTTCATCGTGTGTTAGCTGTGACTCTTTGCCATCAACAGGACGAGTAAAGTTACATACAAGGTAGGTAACAGGTAGCTGTAAGGCACCATCAAATCTATAACGACGAGTTAAGCACTCATCCATCCAAGCGCCACCATTTTTACCAGGACGAGCGTATAAGTCCATGTATAAAGATCCAATTCTTTGACCGAATTTATCTTCATATACGTCAAAGCACTTTACATTCTCATTCCAAGTATCAACACCTAAGCGCTGCTTCAAGCTAATTGAGTATAGACGATGAGCACATTCGAACATACCTTCAATAACTTTGTTTTCAGGGAAATAAGGACGAAGTTCTTCTTCTGAGTATGAATACTTCTCTTGGCGAAGCTTTTCACTATAAAAAGCCATATCCCAAGGTTGTAAATCATCTAAGCCTTTTGATTTAGCATATTCTCTTAAATCTTCAACTTCCTTTAAGCCTTGGGCATGAGACTTTTTAGCTAAGTCCTCAAGAAAAGCAACTACAGTTTCAGGTTTGTCGGCCATCTTTGTTGCCAAAGATAGATGAGCAAAAGATTCAAATCCTAAAAGCTTAGCTTCTTTAGCACGTAAAGATAGGATTTCTTCCATTAGTGGAGCGTTATCCCATTTGCCTGCATTAGGGCCGATATCAGATGAACGAGTGTTATATGCCTCGTACATCTTAAAGCGTAAATCTCTATCTTCACAGTAAGTTAAGAAAGGAAGATAAGATGGCATTTCAAGGGTAAATACGTAGCCATCAAGCTTGCGTTCTTTAGCCTCTGATTGTGCTAGTTTTAAAGCACCAGCTGGTAATCCCTTTAACTTATCTTTATCTTCAACATGTAAAGTAAAGCCATGGGTAGCATCTAATACATTGTTTGAAAACTTAGACTGTAACTCTGATAAACGGGATACAACCTTTGTATATTCAGCTTGAGCTGCTGGATCTAAATCGATACCTGATAATTTAAAATCACGAATTGAGTTTTTAATAGCTTTTTGCTGAGGTAAAGATAAACGACCAAAAGCATCAGATTGTTCAATCTTCTTTTGTAGTTCAAAATATGGCTTGTACTGTCCTGTCCATGAGCTGAACTCTGATAATAGAGGTAAACATTCATCGTGAGCTTTTCTAAATTCAGGAGTGTTATTTACAGAATTTAAATGAGATACAACTCCCCAAACTTTAGATAATCTGTCATCAGCTTCTTCAACAGGAGCGATTGCATTGTCCCAAGTTGGATCTGCAATACAGTTTTTTGAAACCTCAATAATAGTTTCTTTACACTTTTCGATAGCCTTTGTTAAAGCATCCTTTACATGCTCAGGTTTAACCTCTGAGAATATAGGCATGCCACTATAGTCTAAAAGCGGATTTGTAATTATTGTCGCGCTCATGTTTTTTCCTTATTTTTTTATAAATACACACTGATTGTACTATGAAAATGTATGCTTTTTTGATACAGCTATTTCTATGTGCTAAGATTATGAAATAACTAACACAAAAGCTCTATGTAACTATTTTTTTACATGGGGATGAAAGAGACAATTTTCGATATGTCTGATCAAAATAAAAATACTTTTCAACAAAGAATTAATGCTCTAAAAGATCTTTTAGAGCACGCAAATCTTGATGCGCTCATTGTCACTCACGATGATGAATATTTATCATATGAATTAAATGAAGATCAAGAAAGATTAAAGTACATCTCTGGTTTCTCAGGAAGCGCTGGATATGCAGTTATTACAAGAAACAGTCTTGCTCAAGTTGAAGACAAAGGCATTGAATTAAGTTCAAATAGAGGCGACGAGCATTATCTTGCTCAAAAAGGTTGTGCTGTCTTTGTTGACGGTCGTTATGTTGTTCAAGTAAAAGAACAGATTGATAGCGAAATTTACCAAAGCTTTGATTTTTCAAAGGTAAGTCCTAGCAATTATATTTGCTCTGTTCTGCCAAAAAACTCAACCGTAGGTATTGATGCTAATTGCGTTAGCTATCAAGAATACAAAAAAATTCAAAAAGAATTAGCTCAATTAAACCTAAGCTTAGTAGATACCCAGGGAAATCTAATTGATAAGATTTGGAAAGATAGACCAGAACCTATTGTATCTACAATTAGAATCTTTAACGATGAGTACAATGGTTGCCCAAGTCCTCAAAAGAGACAGAAATTAGCACAAACACTTCGTGATTTAGATTTAGATGCAACTGTTATTACTGACCCAGAGAGTATCTGTTGGCTACTTAATATTAGAGGCGATGACAGAAAGTATCTGCCAATTATCAATAGTCGCATGGTAGCTTACTCTAATGAAGCTTTAGAATGGTACATTGACTCAGATCATTTTATTGATAAAGAAACAGGAATAGATATCCATGAAGCGTTACATGAGCATATTGGACATATTGATATCTTCCCTGAAGACTCTTTTGATGATGTTCTAGTTCGATTATATTCTTCAAGTTGTAACGTATACGTTGATCCTGAGTCTACAAATGCCCACGTGATGCTTACCTTATATAAGGGTGGTGCAAAGGTTATTGAAGGTTTAGGCTTATGTCAGTTACCAAAATCTAGAAAAAATCATATTGAGATAGCAGGTGAATATAAAGCTCACATAAAAGATGGCATTGCTATGTGTCGTTACCTATGTTGGCTTGATAACCTAACTAAGATTGAGAATTTAGAAAGCGATGAAACCTTTATTCGTCGCGTTGAAGGCACAACAGAAGCAGAGCTTGCTATCAGAGCTGAAATGTTTAGAAAGGTAGAAGCAGGTTACATCGAACCTTCATTTGCTACAATTTCTGCCCTAGGCCCTAATGCAGCGATGTGTCACTACAATCACACCAATGCTCAAGAACCAAGAGCATTAGGACATGATTGCGCTTATTTAATTGACAGTGGAGCTCACTACCAAGACGGCACTACTGACATCACAAGAACAATACTTGTCGGACCTCATATCTCTGATGAGATTAAGAGAATGTTTACCCTTGTACTAAAAGCACACATTTCTTTAGCCACATTAGTTTTCCCAAAAGGAACTAGTGGACTTCAAATCGATGCTATTGCTCGCCGTCCATTATGGGATTGTGGCTGTGATTTTGCGCATGGTACAGGACATGGTGTAGGCCATGTATTATCTGTTCACGAAGGACCTCAAAGTATTTCATCACGACGTTCTGTTATTCCTTTAGAGCTAGGCATGGTAATTTCAAATGAACCAGGTTTTTACAAAGAAGATGAATACGGAATACGTCTTGAGAACCTAATGGTGGTTATGCAATGTACTCAACCTGGCATGCAACATATGCTATGCTTCTCTCCTTTGACATTAGTTCCTTTTGATACTAGATTTATCAACAAAGAGCTTTTATCACAAAACGAGATCGATTGGCTTAACAACTATCACCAAAATGTGAATAATGTTATTACAAATGCAGCTACATCCTTGAGTGAGGATGAAGTATCATGGCTAAACAAAGCTACGGCTGCAATTTAAGAGAGAACTAATAATGCTATTTTGGAAAAAAAATCTTTCTAGCGCTTTATATTGTCAGACAAGATTACAGCAGTTGCCAACAATTCCTGTTGATGCATCTGCATATAATATTCTTGAGACACCTCACCGTTGTCTTACAAGAATTCTAGAGCTTATAGCTTCTGCTAAAGAAAGAATTTTAATTACAGCTTTATATCTTCAAGATGATGAGACTGGTAGAGCTATCTTAAAAGCCTTATATGAAGCAAAGGAAAAGAATCCAAAGCTATATGTTAGAGTTTATATAGATTTTCACCGCGCTCAGCGTGGTTTAATTGGTAAAGGACCATCTTTAGGTAATTCTGAGCTTTATTACAAAATGGCTCAAACCACAGAGACTCCACCTGCTATCTATGGTGTACCAGTAAAACGTCGTGAACTTTTTGGTGTTATGCACTTAAAAGGATTTGTATTTGATAATACAGTGCTTTACTCAGGTGCTAGCATCAATGATGTTTACATGGGGCAAAATGGAAGATATCGTCTAGATAGATACCACGAAATTCATTCTCAAGAACTAGCTAATACAATGTGTGCATTTGCTACTAATGCATTCCATCCTAATTTTGCAGTTCAAGATTTCTCTCAGGGGCAGGTAAAACCTGCTAAAGACATGAGAGAAGAAATTAAAGAGTTACGTCGTCATCTAACTCAAGTTCAATATATTGTCAAAAACGACAAGATAAAGAACTATCAGATTGGTGCAACACCTATCTCAGGACTTGGCAAAAGAGGCAATTTACTAAATCGCTCTATACTATGGTTACTAGGTGCTGCTAAAGAAAAATTATTTATTTGTACTCCTTACTTTAATCCACCAAAGATTATTATGAAGGCAATTGAAGATGCGCTTGAAAGAAATATTTCAATTACCTTAGTTGTAGGTGACAAGAGAGCAAATGACTTCTTTATTCGTGAAGGAGAAAACTTCTCTACAGTTGGAGCTATTCCTTATATTTATGAGCAAAACTTAAAGTCATTTGTAGCTAAAAACCAGAAGTTTATTGATTCTGGTATGCTTAAAATCATGCTTTGGAAAGATGGGGACAACACTTACCACGTTAAGGGTATGTTTGTTGACAACAATTATGCTCTACTTACAGGAAATAACTTAAACCCTCGTGCATGGGGACTTGATCTTGAAAACGGTATAATCATCTCTGATCCATATCACCAGTTACAAGAAAAGTTCAATCATGAGCAACAGTATCTATTACGTCAGACTGTTCACATTGAAAAAGAATCTGATTTACAGAATACTGAAGATTACCCTGCTGAAGTTCAGAAGATCTTAAAGAAAGTAAAACGTCTTCGAGCATCTATCTTTATTAAACAATTATTGTAATTACTATCTATGGCCCAAGTTGATGATTCTTATTACACATTCACTGACATAGCCACGTTAAAAGGGCTAGGGCCTAGTTACACTAATAGCTTTTATAATAAGGGGATCAATAATCTTTTTGATTTGCTTTTTGATTTCCCTTTTAAATATCTTGATCAAACTAAAATCACAAAGATAGCTTCTATTATTCCTGATGGAAGTTTTTACTTTATTGATGCACATATTGTTTCTGTACAAAATGTTTTAAGCTCTAGAGTAAAAATGCTTAAAGTCATGCTTCAGGATGATACAGGCAAAATAGACGCTGTTTTCTTTAACCTTTATTCAAATCAGATTCGTAATTATATTCAAGGCAGACGATTACTAGCCTTCGGTCCTGTAAAACTCAATGAATATAACGGAGCTAAAACATTCGCTCAACCGACAATTACATTTCTTGATGAAACTGACGAGGTAAAACCTCAAGACAGGCTAACTCCTGTATATCATGCAGTTGAAAAAATGCCACAAGCTTCAATTAGAAAGACAATTAACTCGGTATTAGAGAATTTAAAAGTAATTCCTTTAAAAGAAATTTTGCCAGCGAAGTTTAATCCATTTAACCTTACACTTTGCCAAGCAATTGATGATGCTCATTACCCTGTACCATTAGATACTCCAAACAAGAAGTTTGTACTAGAAAAGACTGATGCATTTAAAAGGATCTGTTTTGAAGAGCTTATTGCCTATCAGCTAACATTACTTTCTATTAAGAAAAAGAATCAAAAATTCAATGCGTTAGTTATTCCAGAACAAACAAACAGCATACAAGAATTTAAAAAGACATTACCTTTTGAGCTAACAGGTGCACAGGAACGTTCTTATAACGAGATAAGTAAAGATTTAAGTAACGTTAAACCAATGCTAAGACTATTACATGGTGATGTTGGAACTGGTAAAACCATGGTAGCTGTTTTAGCTTGTCTTCAAGTTGCTCTATCAAAAAATCAAAGCGTAATCTTAGCTCCTACAGAGCTTTTAGCTCAACAGCACTATAACAAGATTAATGCCCTATTAGAGCCTTGCAACATAAAAGTTGAGCTTATTACCTCCTCAGTAAAAGGAGCAAAAAGACAAAAGCTCTTAAATGAGATTGCAGATGGTACTGTTCAAGTTATAGTAGGAACTCACTCTGTATTCCAAGCTGAGGTTAGTTATCAATCACTAGTTTTAGCAATCATTGATGAACAACATCGCTTTGGTATTGACCAAAGATTAGCGCTTCTTCATAAAGCACCGAAAAACATTACTATGCATCAATTAGTAATGACTGCAACTCCAATACCTAGAACCTTGCAACTAGCTTTATTCTCTGATTTAGACGTATCAACGCTAGATGAAGTTCCTAAAGGACGAAAGCCTATTATCACAGCAGTAATGCCTGAAGATAAAAAATCATCTGTAATTAAAAGACTAGCTGATGTTTGTGCATCAGGAGCTCAAGCATATTGGGTATGTCCTAATATTGAAGAGAATGAAGATGAATCTGCATCTGTAAATCAGACCTATAAGGAACTAAAAAAGGCTTTACCGAATTTAAAAATTGGTTTGCTTCATGGTCAGATGAACGCAACTGACAAGAATAAAGTGATGAAGGGCTTCTTAGAAGCTAAATATGACATTCTTGTAGCTACTACTATTATTGAAGTTGGTGTAGATGTTCCTAATGCTTCCATTATCATAATTGAAGGGGCAGATAAATTAGGTTTAGCTCAGCTACATCAATTACGAGGTCGCGTTGGTCGTGGTGCAAAAGAATCTTTTTGTATTTTGATATATAAAAATTCCACTTATGAAAATAATAATGAGATAGCACTACAAAGACTATCTATAATGAGAAGTACAACCGATGGATTTAAGATTGCTACAGAAGATCTTAAACTAAGAGGACCTGGTGAGGTACTAGGACAAAAGCAAACAGGCTTTGATGTATTTAGAGTAGTTGATGTAAATCGCGACTTTGAACTTATTGATAAAGCAAGAATAGCAGCTCATGATATTATCGAGAATGACGAGCAAACAACAATAGAACTAATTGAACGTTGGTTCCCAAAATTTAAAGTTCGTTAGAGGTTATTATGGCTTTAAGAGCTAACGTAAATATAAAGAAGAAACAAAATCCATATGGTAAGCTTATTAAGCTATCAATATGTTTGGTTCTTACTGTAGCTCTTGGTATTGCAGGTTTTATACTCTACTTTAACGGACAGAACGTAAAAGCCCCTCTTTTAAAATTTCTCTCAGAAAGAACTTCCTTTTCTATTACTTGTGAAAATGTAGAATTCTCTCCTTTATACCCAAATGTTTTAAAACTAAAAAACATTAAATTTAATGATTCAAAAATAAAAGAAATTTACGTTGAATATGATTTAAAAAGCATTATTTCATCTGACAATTTAAAGATTAAGTATTTCTTTGCAAAGGACTTAGAATTAGCAAATAAAGACATCGAGATCTTAAAAAATGAAAGATTTGAGTTTAAAGAGATCTCCATAGATAAGCTTGATTTAGTAAATACTCCTCTTCATATCAATGTATTTGACACCAATAAAGCAAACCTTTCTGCTGCAAATGCCTTAATCGACAATGAAGGTAAATTTACATTTAAAGAAGGAACGATTAACGCAGCCTCTGCAAATCTAGATGACTATGAGACTAAACACTTTTACGCAAAGGTTTCTGATTCAAAAGATAAAATAATAATTGAAGAATTATCCACTCAAATGTTAGGTGGCACTGTTAACGGACAGCTTAGCATTGATAAAGAAAGCCAAGAGCTTAACTTTACAAACCTTTCTTTAAGTAAAGTGCTATTACAAGACTATAGAAGTATTCAAAAGAAGTATTCTATAAATGCGCCTTCAGTAATTGTTAATAGCTGTGTTTTAGCACTAGGCAGACATGACATACTTGTAGGACAGCTAAGTGGAAAACTTACTGATTTAGATGTAAACAGTGATGGCATAACTTTTAAATTTGTAGGAAAAGCAGGTGAAATTACAAAACCTAGCAGCCAGTTAACAGCAGATGAAAATTTTGTAGATGCTCAATTTTTCAAAAATAGAATTAATCTTAATTTGAAAGGAAAGATATTTAATGGAGACTACTCTACAGAGTTTTACTTTACTGATTTAAATGATGATTATGCAAAACTAAATGTTAACTCTTTTGCTTTAAATAATGCCAAGGTTGAACCTACCCTTGAAGAATATAATTATCTTGAGAAAGTTCTTTTCAAGCATAATACCCATTTAGGCTCAGCTTCAATTACAAATACAGAATTTGTATCAAACATAAACGAACTGCCTCTTTCTATAAAATCCGTTACCCTTAACGCAAATGAGATAGACTTTGATAGAGATAGTCATAAAGTTCGTTCAGATAATGGCAAGATTGATTTTGGTTTCGATAGTGCTTATTACTCTGATTTATTCATTAAATCTTTAGATACAAAAACTCAATTTTCTGATGATTTCCTAAAAATTGAGATACCAACATTTGCTCTTCGTCATTCAAAACTCAGTGCCTTATATGATTATGATATGGCTCATGAAAACCTGGTTTTGAAACTAAACACCAAAGACTTTGATATCTCTGAATTAAACTCAGGATTATTTAGCAGACTGTTTAACGGAAAGTTAGATTTAAATGTTGATTTACATTCAGAGATTAAAACAGACCGTGTAAATGACATTACCTATAACTTAAAAGGTGAAGCATCTATTAAATCTGATTCTCTATTAGTTTCATCCTTTGGTCTTGATTTGTTAAATGGAGGTCAGAAGAAAAACTTTGAGCTATCCATTGATGATTTTATTGATTCAATTAAAGATGGAGACTGTGGCATTTACGAATTAAAAGGCAACGCTAAATTAAGCGACGGCAAGGCCAAATTTAAACTATCATCAAACCTTACAACCTCACATGTTACCGTGAATGGAACATATGATCTAGGCGACAAGAGTCTTGATTCAAAAGCTACACTTGTATCCCTTGCTAAAGACAGTATGACATCTGTAATAGCTAGAGGTGTATACGATAAATTAAACATTTTTGTTACCGCACTATCTCGAGGCGAAATCCGTCCTGGAATAAATGAAGAAATCTTAAAAGCTGACAATTATCCTCTAGACAAGGATGCAGCTACAAAAGAAGAACAAATACCTAGCGTAGTTGAAAAACTAACACAGGATAATGGTTCTAAGAATGTTTCTTTGTTTGCAGCTCCTAAAGAAGATCCTAAAGATATTCTTCCTCCAGAGAGTACTGTTATTGGAGATAAGAACTAGCATCTACACAAAATGATAGTTCCTACAAAACCTAGTCTTCACTGTTTATAGTTTAATCTCTACTAGACTATCTTTCTAACAACTAAAAATAGTCCTTTTGTAAGTTTTTTATAGTGATTAGCTTTTGATTGGATATTGCCTTAAAAGCATAGCTTGTCATAACTAATAGTAATTAGACAAAACAATAGCAATTAGTATAATCAAATTTAAAAGAAAACCTTTTCTCATGACATTCCTAACAGCAAATCTCTAAACGATAAAAGGACTCAACATGAAATTTACAAGCATAAAGATCCACCTTTTACTTTCTTTATTTTGTTTTGCATTAAATGCCAACGCTCAAGTCGTATTTTCCAACACAGATAATACAGAAACTCATATCACTCCCTTATCAAAAGACAAAAACAATCAAGATATAGGCGTTCTAAATCTCGGCACAAAAAGAGTAAAACTTAATTCAGGCTACACTATGCCAATCATAGGCTTAGGAACTTACTCTTTAAAATATGAAACCTGTGTAAACTCCATCAATACTTTACTTGAAAATGGAGGAAGACTTATTGATACAGCCTATATGTATCATAACGAAGATGCTGTTGGAGATGCAGTACGCAATGCAAAAATATCTAGTGAAGAAATCTTTGTAACTACAAAAATTTATCCAAATCAGTTTGCACATGCACGAGAAGCAATTGATGCTGCATTAAAAAAGACTGGTCTTAATTACATTGATTTAATGCTTTTACATCATCCTGGTGAACATGATGTAGAAGCATATAAAGCGATGGAACAAGCGGTAAAAGACGGAAAAATACGTTCAATTGGTCTTTCAAACTGGTATGTAAAAGAACTAAAAGAATTCTTACCGAAAATTGATGTTCCTCCAGCACTTATTCAAAACGAGATCCATCCTTACTATCAAGAACTAGACGTCGTACCATTTATTCAAAATCTTAAAATTGGAACTGTAGTTGAGGGTTGGTATCCATTTGGCGGACGAGGATACAACCAAGAATTACTAAAAGATAAGACAATTCATGAGATAGCTAAAGCCCACAATAAATCCTTCTTTCAGGTGATTTTAAGATGGAATCTACAACGAGGAGTTGTTCCTATACCAGGGTCATCAAATTCTAGTCACATCAAAGAAAACTTAGATATTTTTGACTTTGAGCTTAGTGAAGATGAAATGAACAGAATGAAAGGTCTAAATCGTGACGAGAAACATGACTGGTACTAGTCATATATGAATTAAAGAGGTAGCAACAATATCTACCTCTTTAAAAAGATTAACGTTTATTAACAGATACTTTAATGTTAATAGCAGGCTTATGAGCCTTAGAACTAATAAGATTGTCTGAACCTAGTGTAGAACCGGTTGCGTTTGCAAGGTAGACCATAAAGCTTGGAACTTCATCAGAAAGACCTGAACGAACTACACCTAAAGAAGCTGTAAATTCAGCACCAATTAGAACAATCCACCAGCTTATGTAAATCCAAACAAATAAAACAGGAATAGCAGCAATTGCGCCATAAATAGCTTCATAGTTAGAGAAATTTAAAATAAATAAACTAAAGAGTTTCTTTGATACTTCAAAAACTACAGTAACAAAAATTGCACCTAATAAAGCATCCTGAAATTTAACTCTTACGCGAGGAACAATAATGTATAAAGCGGCAAGAACTGCACACTCAATTAGAATTGGGAATATGAAGTAGGCTATCATTAAAGGAGCGCCGATAGTTGAGTTAGCTGAAATTGCAAATCCCATTACACGAGTGAAAATCCAAATGATAATACCTAAGGCAACTGGACCTAGAGTTAATAGAGTCCAATAAATAGCAATCATAGTTCCTAACTTTCTACGACCACCACGCCAAATACGATTCAAACACTGATCTATTGAACGAACTAATAAAAGTGAAATCACAAAGAAGATTACAGTACTTGTTGCTGTTAATTTTCCAGAATGCTCTACAAATGTACCAACATAATTACCTAATGACTCAGAGAATACAGGCATAAAATTAGCGGTAGCAAAGGATTTTAATGAATCTCTAAACTCTTCAAAAGCAGGAAAAACAGCAAAAATATAAAAACAAACGCTAATTGCAGGAATTAAGGCAAGAATAGAAGTAAATGATAAAGCAGAAGCTTCAAGACCAATAGAATCGCGCTTAACTCGGTTAAAAAAGTATAAATAAAGTTCTTTCACGTACGTTCACCTAATAAACAGATATTTTCATTATATATTTTTTTTTAATTTTTCTATAAATAACATCTTCAAATTGTTCGATTTCATCTACATATATCGTATTTTCTTTAAAAATAACGAGTTATTTTTGTGCGTCTTATAAATAAAGTAAGCTGTACGGCTCCGATTTGTATGCGATTTAGCTTAATTTGAACTTTTTTTAAATCTTTTTATTAAGAAAATGATACATAGGTCAAAAATAGTA
>CAZEXR010000005.1:0-28599 GCA_964516675.1 uncultured Enterobacterales bacterium
TTACTATTTATTAAAAAAATCGTATTTATTTAAAAAATACGATTGAATTCAAAAATTAGAACACTTTATAAAATTCAATTGTATCAAAAACATAATTACTACATTCATTAGTCAAAATTGTGTAATCTTAAACGTATTTTTCATTTTAAAATTTGTTACAAATTTCACATAAAACTTGCTTAATGTCCTATTACAACGCTACCTAAACGATACAAATTTTTTTTAATCTATACTAAAAATATTACTACTCTTATTACGTTTCTAGGTCGGAGGCAATCTTATGTCAGGTGTATTAGCAATGATTTTAGCAGGTGGCGAAGGTACTCGTTTAATGCCACTTACAGAAAGCAGATCAAAACCTGCTGTTCCATTTGGAGGAAGTTATCGTTTAATCGACTTTGTATTAAACAATTTTGTAAACTCTGGTATTCTAAAAATCTTTGTGATTACTCAATATAAATCACAATCTTTAATGATGCACTTACAAAAAGGTTGGCAGGTAACAGGTATTCCTGGAGCATTTATCGACTCATTACCAGCCCAGATGCGTATATCAAAAGAGTGGTATCAGGGTACAGCTGATGCTATCTACCAGAACTTGACCTTTATCCGAGACCAATTCCCTGACAATGTTTGCGTATTCGGCTCTGATAACATCTACAAGATGGATGTAAGAAAGATGCTAGCATTCCATGGCTCAACAGAAGCTGACCTTACTGTTGCAGCAATTAAGATGAAGTCAAGTGAATGTGCCGGTAAATTCGGTGTCATTCAGGTTGACGAAAAAGGTTGCATGATTGGTTTTGAAGAAAAACCTGCTCATCCAAAAGAAATTCCATCTGATCCAGGCTACTCTTTAGTATCCATGGGTAACTACATCTTTAAAGCAGATGTTCTAATCAATGAATTAGTTGCAGACCAAAAAGACAATAAATCAAGCCATGACTTTGGTAAGGACATCATTCCTAAGCTATTCCCTCAAGGAAAAGTTTTTGTTTACGACTTTAGCTCTGCTAATATCTCAGGCGAATCTGATTCAGCTTACTGGAGAGACGTAGGAAGCGTTGATAGTTTCTGGGAAGCTCATATGGACTTGTTAGGCAATCATGCTAAGTTTAATTTGCATAACCCTAAGTGGACAATGCATACCTTCTACCCACCTCTACCACCAGCAAACTTCGTTGATACTGATGATAATGAATCACATGTATCTATGTCACTAATCTCAGCAGGTTGTGAGATTAACGGAGCTAATATCAATAAGTCTGTACTAGGCTTTAGATGTAAGGCTCAGGACGGTGCTAATGTAGAAGGCTGTGTATTTATTGGTGATAATGTCATCGGTAAAGGTGCAAAGGTTAAGAATGTAATTCTTGATAGATATGTTGAGGTTGCACCTGGCTTTACAATTGGTTACGCCCCTGAAGAGGATAGAAAACTTCTTTCTCAATATAAGAAAGGCAAGATCAATATCTCAGAAAATGGCATAATAGTAGTTGGAAAAGGTATTAAATTAGGAATTTAGAATTATTCCAACAACTTAAACTATAGGGGATATATCTGTGAATATACTATTACTAGCATCGGAAGTTGCAGATATTGTTAAATCAGGTGGCTTAGCAGATGTTGCAAAGGCTTTACCACTTGAGTTGAAAGCTGAAGGTCATGACGTAAAGGTTGTACTTCCAGGCTATTCAATTATTGACAATTTTGAAGCAATGCCTGTAATTGCAGAAGGTATACTAAATGGACATCATAGTGATGTTAATTTACATATCCCCTACAAAGTAAGACAAACTTATTTAAATAATTCCGTAGAAGTTTGGTTAATTGATTGTCCTAGATACTTTCAAAGAACTTCTATGTATGGAGATAATAACCAAGCATATTGGGATAATGGTCTTCGTTATGGATTTTTCTCAGCAGCAGCATTAGAAGCAGCTTCAATATTAGGCTATAAGTTTGATATTCTGCACTGCAATGATTGGCATACTGCTTTAGCACCTATGCTTATGAGAATTAAATACGCAAACGATACGTTCTTTGCTAATGCGCGATCAATTATCACTATTCACAATGGAGCATTCCAAGGCGCTTTTGATAGATCTCAAATTTCAATCCTACCTGAAATTGCATCTATCTATAATGACAAAGTATCTCAAGGCTCCTACATCAATTTCTTAAAGTGCGGTGTTTTCTACGCTGATAAGATAAATACCGTTTCTCCAGGTTATGCTCACGAGCTAACCACCTATATGGGTGGTCATGGCATGACTCAGAATTTCATTGACCGTCAATTAGATTTATCTGGTATCGTTAACGGCTGTGATTACTCTGATTGGGATCCATCAACAGATCAGTTACTACGTGTAAGATATGACGTAAATAGCCTTGACCAAAAAGTATTAGGTAAATATTTACTACAACGTAAACTTGGTCTTGAAATGGGTGATACCCCAATGTATGGCATGGTTGCAAGACTTACCGACCAAAAAGGTATTGGTCTATTGATGCCAATCTTAAACAGATTCTTAAAACATAAAGTACAACTTGTAGTCGAAGGTACTGGCGATCCATTCTTGCAAAAGCAAATGATGGAAATTGCAGATAGACACCCAGGTAAAATGATTTTTAAACCTGTATATGACAATATGTTGGCTCATCAAATTGAAGCTGCAGCAGATTTCTTCTTAATGCCTTCAATATTTGAACCTTGTGGTTTAAATCAGATTTACTCATTGGCTTATGGTACGCTTCCGATTGTAAGAGCTGTAGGTGGTCTACAAGATACTGTTATTGACTATGACTCAAATAAAGAATTAGGCACAGGCTTTATCTTTAAAGATCCTAGTTCAGAAGAGCTACTATCTTGCTTACGTAGAACCTTAATTCTATATCTTGAAGATCAAAATGAGATGAAACGAATCAAGCTTAACGCTATGAAGGTTCGTTTTAATTGGGCTGATTCATGTAAGAAATATGTAGAGCTTTATAAGAGTGCCCTACAAAAGCCTAAATGGTAAAATAACCGATTACCCTAAAATCAAAAGAGCTGATTTCAGCTCTTTTGTTGTTTTTATAAAATGAAATATCAAAACAGCTAAATAAGATGAAACTAAAAACGCCAATCTAAAGTAGTTATTGGAGCGCCTGGTTTTATCGAACCATCATCCTCTTCTTGAGAGCTTTGATTATTCACATCATCTTCTATAACTGCAGTTTTTATCTCATAAGAGCCCATTCTTGCAGCTGTAATTTTGTCTTTTAAATCCGATATAGCAATACCACGTCGTAGCATTACACCACCGATGATAACCTGAGATAAAAGCATTAAAGATAAGCGATTATTTAGGATACCTTCACTTAAAATCTCAACTGCTGCTCCTGATTTCAGGCACAAATCAGAGATAGCTGCTAGTTTTGAATTTTCAGGAGTAATTGCAATTAAGCAGGCACCACTACCCTTAATCATTGAACTAGATGATATTACATCTTTGTTAATTCCAGAGGCAGAGATTGCTATTACTACATCACCTGTATGTAATGAAGCTGCTGCTAAAGCCATAGATTGCTTATCTGTATAACTTTCGCAAGCAAACCCAAGATTCATCATTCTGTTTAAAAAGTCTACAGCAATAAATGAGGATAGACCTTGTGAGAATAGAACAATTCTTCGAGACTGACTTACGACATCAATTACACGAGCAACAACTGACTCATCAATGTTTCTTTCTGTAGCAAAAACAGAGGTTTTAGCAGAGGCTATTACCTTTGAAACTACATCCTCAACAGTATCACCTTGCTTTACACTTTCTACACTTTTAAGGTTCTGAGAAGATACTAAAGTTGATAATACTAATTTAAAAGCAGGAAAACCCTCAGCTCCAAATCTTTTGCAAAAACGACACACAGAAGGTTCTGATACACCAGCTCGTTTAGAGAGCTGAGCTATATTCTCATTTATTACAACCGATGGATTTTTTAAAATTGTAGCTGCAAGCTTACGCTCAGATTTAGTTAAATCTGTTTCTTGAGCTATTCTATCTAAAATGTTTAGGGCCATTTACATTAACTCTGAAGCAGTCTTAACAAAACCGTTTTGGACAACAAATTGAACCTTAAAGTCATCATCAAAGATTACTAAATCAGCAATAAAGCCACCTTCAATACGACCACAATCGGATAGACCTAAAGCTCTAGCAGGAGAATAGGTAGCAGCTAAAAGAGCTTCATCTAAATCAAAGCCACAGCTTTGAACTAAGAATTTAACACCATCCATCATTGAGATAGTTGTTCCTGCGTAAGCACCTTTTGAATCAATTAAACCACGTTTGTGATCAACAAAGATTTCAGTACCACCTAATACAAAGCTAGGAGGAGTTTTTGACATACCTGCAATGGATTGAGCATCTGAAACAATATAAAGTCTATCGCCTAATAGTTTTTGAGCTAATCTTACTAGAGAAGGATGTACATGCTTACCATCAGCAATGATAGAGGCAAATACCTTTTCACTTTGTAAAGTTGCACCGACCAAACCAGGTTCTCTACCTACAGGTGAACGCATACCATTAAATAAATGAGTTACGTTAGTAACACCAGCCTTAAAAGCTTGCATAGCCTCAAAGTATGAGGTTGCAGTATGACCTAAGGATAAGTGAATGCGTGAGGCTAGAAGCTCTACAATACTCTTAGCTTTTACAACTTCAGGGGCAATTGTCATATAAGCTATGTTTTCTTTAATCTCATTTAAGAAATCAAAGTCAGCTTGGTTAAAAGGACGAATATATCCTGAGGCATGGAAACCTTTATGATTTGAAGAAATAAAAGGTCCTTCCATATGAAGGCCAGGACATATTGTAGGATGCTTTTCTTTAAACTCAGCTACAGCTGCAATTGCTCTAGATAAATTCTCTCTAGGACCAGATACCATGGTAGGAACAAAGGTTGTAGTACCATGAATAGTCTGCCATCTACGCATTGTTTCAAGAGTTTCAATTGATGGGTTTTGTGAAAAAGAAACACCTGCACAGCCATTAACTAATAAATCAATAAAACCAGGGGCAACATGATAACCTTTTACATCAATTGTCTCTGCGGTGCCATCTACTAAAAGACCTGCATTCATAGGGATTAGTCTATGATCCATAATCGCAATAGAAGTAGCGTCAACAAATTCCTCTGAGGTAATATGCAATCTTGCATTTCTCAAGATAGTAACAGCCATGATTGTCCCCTAGTTATATGAATTATTCAGTCTTGTTGTCTGTGCTTGATGTTGCAGCAGGTTGTGCCTTTGCACGAGCTGCTTTTTTAGCTCTCTTTGCAGCAAAATCAGGCTTACCTTTATTCTTTTTATCGCGATGACGATCTTTCTTATGAGGCTTTTTCTCTTCGTCTTTTTGTTTCTTATCAAAGCCACCGTTGCCACCGATTGAAGCACGTGAGCGCTTCTTTTCTGACTGTCGAGGTTCTGATAAAGCTTTCTCAGGAAAATTAGCACAGATATTTTTAATCGCACGCTTTTCAATATCTTTGCCTGTGTAACGCTCAATACGCTCTAAGAAGGCAATCTCTGTTGCAAGAACTAGTGTAGTTACAACACCCTTTGCTCCAGCTCTAGCTGTACGACCTGCCCTATGAACATAGATAGCGGCATTTGCAGGGATATCAAAATTATAAACGTGAGTAACCTCAGGTAAATCTAAACCACGAGAAGCAACATCAGTTGCAATAAGAATTTCTGTATCACCATCTGCGAATTTACGTAAAGCAGCTTTACGCTCATTCATTGAGCTGTCACCTTGTAAAGAAGCACATTTAAAGCCTAATCTACGTAAGCTAGCATCAAGTCTTGCTAATCTGTCTTTAGTCTTTACAAAGACAATAGACTTACCTTTAACAGTAGTTAAAAGATGAGCTAAAATCTTAAGCTTTTGAGGTTCGCCTGCAGCATAATAAGCGCGTGACTGAAGAAATTCAGGAAGTACTTCATCTTCCTCACCACCAGCACCAATACGAACTTCAATAGGATCATTTAGAACTTGCTCTGCAAATTCTTCAATTCCAGAACCTTCTAAGGTTGCAGAGAACAACAATGTCTGACGACGGTTATATAACTCACGAGTGATTTTTGCTACATCATCTCTAAAGCCCATATCCAGCATTCTGTCAGCTTCGTCGATTACAAACATCTCAACAGTTGAGGTATCTAACCAACCTTTTTCGATGTATTCAATTAAACGACCAGGAGTTGCAGCAATAATTGAGCTAGGGTCATTTCTTTGAACTTCGCGAGAGCCACCACCGATAATAGTACCAGCAGATAAGTCATTGTAATCTTCAATCAATTCAGAGCATACGCTTTCTACCTGAATAGCTAGTTCACGTGTAGGCTCAAGAATAATAGCTCTTACGCCAGATTTTTTCTCAAGAGATAAACGAGCAACAACAGGTAATAAAAAGGCAGCAGACTTACCAGTACCGGTAGGTGCACCACCAAGAATGTCAAAACCTTCTAAAGCCTTAGGAATAACTAAGGTTTGAATAGGGGTTGGAGTTTCCCAACCTAATTTTTCAATAGTTTGCTCTAGAAATTCTGGCAATCCAAATTCAGAAAAAAGCATTAAACGCCCTCTTTACCCATGCGTGATGCATGACATTTTTTAATAAATTCAATAACTTTACGACGAGATGGTGTATCAGCAAGTTCACTGCCATCAAACCATCTTACAAGCTGAAGATCATTTGCTTCTAATAAATCGATATAGTCGTTTAAAAAAGCTTCATCGCAATTTTGTAAATCAGTCTCTACAAATGGCAATAGCATTAAGTCAAGCTCGCGCATGCCTCTACGAGACTGCCATTTTACCTTTCCGGATACTTCAATCATTATACTGACACCTGAGCCTTAATAGCAGGATGAGGATCGTAGCCTACAAGCTCAAAGTCCTCAAACTTATAATCGAAAATTGATGGAGCTTTACGAAGAATATTCATAGTAGGTAAAGCTTTTGGAGTGCGAGATAACTGTAAATTTACTTGCTCAAAATGATTGTTGTAAATGTGAGTATCACCACCTGTCCATACAAAATCGCCAAGCTCTAAATTACACTCTTTAGCAACCATCATGGTTAAAAGAGCATAGCTTGCAATATTAAATGGAACACCTAAGAACATATCGGCTGAGCGCTGATATAGCTGACAGCTTAACTTGCCGTTTGCTACATAGAACTGATACATAGTATGACAAGGAGGAAGTGCCATCTTGTCAACATCAGATGGATTCCAAGCACAAACGATAATACGGCGAGAATCTGGGTTATGCTTAATCATATCAATTGCATTAGATAACTGATCAATATGACGACCATCAGGAGTTACAAAGTCTCTCCACTGTTTGCCATATACAGGACCTAAATCACCATTCTCATCAGCCCACTCATTCCAAATACGAACACCATTTTCCTGAAGATATTTGATGTTTGTAGAGCCAGATATAAACCATAAAAGTTCATGAATAATTGACTTTAAATGGCATTTTTTTGTGGTAACTAATGGAAAGCCTTTTGATAAATCAAAACGCATCTGAGCACCGAAAATAGAACGAGTACCAGTACCGGTTCTATCACTTTTATCAGTACCTTCGTCCATTATTTTCTTTAATAAATCTAAATAAACCTGCACGGGGAATTCTCCTACTTATTTAGTTGGTAAAGCTTTAGTATTTATAATTGAATACAAACCATTTGCTTTAGCGTATTCAATGTATAAGCTTTTAATTTTTACACTTGAATTTAGTGTTAAAGCTTCTTTACCAATAGCTGATAAATTCTGCAAATTGATATTGCGTGTAATGTACTTAACACGAGCAATTTGAGAATAATTCATTGACAGATTTGTATAACCTAGTGACATTAAAAGCAGGCAACCAATAGGAGATCCTGCAATTTCGCCACATACAGATATAGGTCTTTGTAAATCTCTAGTTCTGTCAGCTAGATATTTGAAGCAACGAACTGCAGCTGGATTAAATGGATCAAAAATCTTTGACACCTTAGGGTTAGATCTATCCGCTGCAAACAAGTATGAAATCAAATCATTTGAACCGATTGAGAAGAAATCACATTCTACGGCTAATTCATCTAAGATAAATGCCACACATGGAACCTCAATCATGATGCCAAAGCGAGGACGAGTAATTGTCTTACCTGTTTCCTCTTCGATTTCATGAATAGCTTCGTTTAAAATCCGTTTTACAATAATCACTTCTTCAAGTCTTGAGACCATAGGAAGCATAATTTCAAGATTACCGTAATCCATTTGTGCATAAAGCATAGCACGTAGTTGGGTCTTTAGAATATTAGGCTGATCGATACAAACTCTCACACCTCTCCAACCTAAAGCAGGATTTTGTTCTTCAATTGGAAGATAAGCCAAACCTTTATCACCGCCAACATCTAATGTTCTCATGCATACAGGAAGCCCTTTAAACTGAGATAGAAGTGTACGGTACCAAGTTTTTTGCTGCTCTTCAGTTGGTAATGATGTACTAATCATAAATGAAATTTCAGTACGATATAGACCAATACCATCAGTTTGTTCAGCTAAATCATCATCCTCATGGTTTAAACCTGCATTCAACTGAATTGTAATGCGCTGTCCATCTTGGGTAATGCCTTTTTCAAATTTACCAGCCTCAAACAAATCATGTTGTTCTTTTGACTGAGAAATCAGCTGCATATACTCGTCGATGACACTTGAGGAGGGATCAACTAAAACCTCAGCATTCTGACCGTCGACAATTAAGGTTCTGCCATCAACATCATTGATATCAAGATTTACATCAATAACAGCAGGAATACCTAAGTCTCTTGCAAGAATAGCTGTATGAGATGAAGTTGCATTATCTACACAGACAAAACCTGCAATCTTATCTCGAGGCATTTCTGCGACAATAGCAGCGGGCATGCTCTTTACTACAAGGATAATAGGAGATGCTACGTCAGTTTCTTTTGGCGATAGGTGAACTAAACGAGTAATTAAAATTGACGCAAAATCACGCATATCGCTTACTTTGTCGGCATTTCCATTTTGTTTAGCTTCTTCAATTCGCTTTAGAGTAACGACTTTAATTGCAGAGGCTGCAACATAGCCATTTGCATAAATTTCCTGGTCAACATCATCTTCAAAGGTTGAATCATCAAGCATACTGCCATAACCTGACATATATCCTGATGCAGCTTGTGAATGAGAAGTTTCTTGTAGATGTAGATTTGCTCTGTCCATCTCCATCTGTAGCTGAAAGATTGTTTGATGGAATAATTCAGACTGAATTTCCTTATCATCAGCATACATAATTTGGATAGTTTCAAAGGTAACAGGAGGTTTCCATACTACTGCTTGAGCAATAGCAATAGAGCCAGAACCAGTCTTGCCTTTGTAACGTTGAACTCTAAAATCTTCTGTTTCCTTGGTTGAACGGGAAATAGAAATAATAGAGGCAACTTGAGCTGAAAGAGTAATAAGTAGAGTTTCCTCTTGCTCACCAAAGCTACGATTTTCTTTGCATTGAATTACAAGTACACCTAAAAGCTCGCCTTGATTGATTACAGGAACACCTAAGAAAGATAGAAATTCATCCTCTCCAACATCTGGTAAGTATTTAAAATTAGGGTGAGAAGGAGCATCTGCAAGATTTAGTAGTTCCTGCTTTTGACCGACTAAACCAACTAAGCCTTCACCAAGTTGAAGAGTTGCCTTACCAATTGAGTCTTTTTGTAGACCATCAGTTGCAGCTAGACTTAATAAAGACTTTCGAGCATTTAGTAAATACAAAGAACAACAATCAGCTTTTGTAGTATGTCTGATTTGCTCTACAAGCGTATTTATTGCTTCTTCAAAGGATTTCTTTGAAGAAACTTCCTGAATAATCTGACGCAAGGCTAGTAAGATTGAATTTTGATTATCTTCCATGTCTATCCTCTACTTCTATTACGACTACTCTTTTTAACAGGTATATCTACTATTGGAGCCTCAAATAAAGCAGGCTCTGAAAACACTGTTAAAACTCTTCTATAAACATCACGTTTAAATGCAACCACTTGCCGTACGGGATACCAGTAATTTACCCATCGCCAATCATCAAATTCAGGATGACCTTTGCGGTTAAATTCAATATGATTTGACTTGTCTTTATTAAGACTTAGTAAAAACCATTTTTGTTTCTGTCCTACACATACGGGTTTTTCATTCCAGCGTATAAGTCTTTTAGGAAGACGATACTTTAACCAAAACTTTGTTTGACTCAATAGTTTTACATCGTTTTTAGTAAGACCAAGTTCCTCATAAAGCTCGCGATACATCGCCTCTTCTGGAGATTCTCCAAAATCAACTCCTCCTTGAGGAAATTGCCAAGAGTTTTGACGTATACGACGGGCCCATAATACCTGTCCTGAGCGGTTGCAGATTACAATACCTACATTAGGTCGAAATCCGTCTTTATCAATCACAAAAACCGCCAATAGATTTAACTTTTTTGGCCCTGTATAAAATCAGAGCATAACTGTGTATTATTATAGCAGATAGAGGCACCACAAATGTGACGTAAACGAGTATCTACATCTTATTTTTTAAGGAATTTTTGGATGAAAAACGAAAAAAATTTTAGCCAAATCACACCTCCTCCAAAATCATTTGAAGAGCTAGGAAATTCGTTGAACAAAATTGAGGGCAAATCCTTAAGTGAATTGGCTAAAATTGCAAACCTTCCACTACCTATTTCACCTCTGCATGGAAAAGGTTTTACAGGCGAATTGATGGAAAGAATGCTTGGAGCAAGTGCCTCAAATTTGCCAATTCCTGACTTTCCAGAACTTGGTCTTGAATTAAAAACACTGCCAGTTAGTAATGAATTAGAGCCTTTAGAGTCAACATTCTTGTGTCATGCGCCACTCTCTAATGTGAGAAACTTAACTTTTGAAAACTCTGCTTTATATTCAAAAATCAAAAGAGTCTTATTCATTGTCATCAATGCACAAAAAGATCAGGACTTTAGTCAAAGAAAGGTTTTAGGATATTTCTACTTTTCTCCAAATGAAGAACAACTAAATCAATTAAAGTCAGATTTCAATGAACTATACGAATTAGTAAAAACAGGTAATGTAGAAAAAATCAATGCCAGAATGGGACACATAATTCAAATGAGACCAAAAGGCGCTAACGGAAAAGCTCTTACAGAATGCATAGGTCCTGATGGAAACATGATTAAAACAAGACCTAGAGGATTTTATATGAGAAGAAGTTTCACAAAAATGATACTAAAAGCACAGAAAAGTTAATATAAAAATTAAACAGTCAAATATTTATAGTCTAATTTTAGCACAAGTCACCTTGATATCTGTATTTATCTTATTGATTTACAAAACAATACTAAAATCTAAAATGTCAGTTATATATTAGCAAACGTTTGCGAAAAATATCACATAAAACTATTTTATTGTTTTTTAAATCAATATATTAACTCTCATAATGTAGAATAATTTTCATTTATATAAATAATCCAATTTTGTGCCTTTATCACAGATCTAGTATGTATATATTCTATTTGTAGTAAAAAATTAGGTATTACGCACATTTTGTCTTACAATAACCTTGAAAACATGAACTATTGTCTATTTTGTTAATCCTATTATCTAGGGTAGCAATACTAAAGAGGGTATGACGATGAGCGTTTCAAAAAAATTTACTAAAGATTCAAAAGTAACTGTTACATTTACAATTAAGAAATTAGCAGCACAAGGTGCTGTTAAGATTGATCTACTTTGCGAGCACAATGGCTGGCAGGCAGTTGCAATGAAGCCACAGAAAAATGGAACTTTCAAAGGTTGTATTACTGTTAAGGAAGGCGAACAGGCTTCTTATCAGTACAAGTTTAAATACACTTTTGAAGATAATTCAGTTAAGTACGACAACGATTGGGATGCAGAAGGTTACATCACAAATCCATTCGGTGGCGATAACTCAGTATTCTCAGCAGTTCGCGAGTAATACTTCACAGGCTTGATTTAAGACTTTATCCCTTTACACTTAAGAAGTCTTATTTCTGAAAAAAGGACCGATGAAAGCGTATGCTTTCCATCGGTTTTCTTTTTTTTATCTAGTTTTTTTTGTAAATCAATCAATTATATTTAATATCGTTTTTCTCCACCTTTATTACAGCATTTTTTACATAAATAAAACTTCTACTTAAAATTCATAGCTTAAGATTTTCTTGTAACCACAAGGAAGACTATGAAATACCTACAAGATGACTTTTTATTCAATTTTCAAAAGAGTCATACCCTATCACTATTTGCAATCTTACTATCAGCTTTTGAGTTTTATCTTTGCTTTTGTAAGGAACTATCTCCTATTAAAACCATTATTGGAGCTCTTAGTCTTTCAATCGCTATTCCTTTTATCTTGTCTTTAAAAGGTATTTTTAAAAGAGAGAAAAAATCAAACTTCTTTACTCTAACGACACCTCAACTCTTAAAAAGACTCAACTTTAACAAAGAACAAACTTTTGAAAACCTTCAAAAGATATCAAAAGTTTATTTAGGAAAAGGATACGAATTTACTCCAAAACATACCAGAGAATTAAACAATCTTCTTGAAAAAGGACTGTTAGTCAGAGATGTAAAAATTCATGGTTCGACTCAATTGCATTGTCTTGAGTCTTCAAATCAGAACTCTGTATTTACAGAGGTTACTAATACAAAAGGCCATACCATAATTTTCGGTACCACAGGCTCTGGTAAAACTAGATATTTTGACCTTTTAATCAGTCAGGCAATTATACGTGGGGACGTAGTTTTTATTATCGATCCTAAATCTGATTTCGATTTGAAACAGAAGGCAAAAGCGGCCTGCATTAACTTTAATCGTAAAGATAAATTTAAAGTTTTAGATTTATCAGACCATAAGAAAACAAATTGTCCCATCAACTTAATAGGATCATCCTCATCGCCTACACAAATTGCAGACAAACTCTCCTCTTTAATGATGACAAATGGTAAAGGTGCAGATAGCTTTACAGCTTATGCAAATGAAGCCCTAGCAGGTGCCGTCATTGCGCTTTATATGACTAATCAAAGCATAACGATTGCCTCTGTCAAAAGAAATATGACCATAGAAAGCTACATAAAAGCAATTGTTTCATACCTTGTAAAAGAAGTACATCGCATCAACGACAAGGCCATCACAGCTTATTTCACCCGCATTATGTCAGGACTTGATTATGAGGGAAAAGAAGATGTTCAGCTTTTAGAGGGAGGAAATGAGGTTAGCGAAAATAAAGAAGAAACAGATACAACTACAGTTGTTAAAGAGGACATAAGTGTTGATGAAAAAGCCTTAGACGAAGGCTCATTTGTACCAAAAGAAAATTCAGATAAAAAAACACCTAAGACAGAGACAAAACCTAAAAGAACAAGAGCTCCTGCTAAAAAGAAAATTGTTCCTATGTCAGCAAGGGTAAAGATCTTCAGAGCTTTTTATGAGTATATGCAAAAACTTAATGTCTGCGCTGAAAACGCTGATCTTGAATTTCTTTTTACCTTAGCCCTTAAAGATGAAACATACTTTTCAAAAGTAACAGCAGGTATTGGTCCTATGCTAAATGCTCTGACCCTATCAAATCTTAATAGAATTCTGTCAGCAACAAATGGTCGCAAAATTGAGCATTTATATCACAGCCAATCAGTTTTATACGTTGCACTAAATTCTCTTAAAGATGCCACCACAGGAGCCTATGTTGGCAAGCTTTTATTAAGTGACCTTAGTTCCTTTGCAGGCACCCTTTACTCACAGCAAGACAATAACACCGATTCAAACCATCACAACTTAATTACCCAATCAGAGGATCAAAATTATGGAAGTAATAATTCTAGTACAAACAATTACAGCAGCACTAATACTAGCGTTAATGATCAAATAGACAAAAATGAAGAGGAAAAGCTTATAAAAAACTTAGATGACAATTTAAAAAATTTAAACTGCGGATCGGGTAAACCAAATCAATCCCTAAAAAATGAAGCTTTTTTAAAAGAACCTACTCCTATAAAAATAGCCCCGCTTAATTTTGATAAATGGGAAGATGAGATTAGTGAGCTAAAAAAGAATTGCCCTTTGCAAAATGTCAGTATCTTTGTTGATGAGGCAAGTGAAGTTGTTAATGAAGCGCTTGTGCAATTGTTAAACAAATCAAGAGGTGCAAATTTCTCAATTACCATCGCAACACAAACATTTGCTGACTTAGCTAAACGATGTGGTTCAACAACCGCTGCTATGCAAATAATTGGTAACTGTAACACTATGATTGCTCTAAGAGTAAAAGATGAGGAAACAGCACAGATTATTACATCTACCCTTCCAACTACCACTATCCTACAGCAAAATATCTCATATGGCGTAAGTTCAAGTGAGTCTAAAAGTGACATTACAAGCAATAACTCTAAAGGCGCTAGAGCTACCACTGCACCGCTTTTTCCAAGTTCTGCCTTAATGCAGCTTCCAGATTTTGAATATGTAGCAAAATTATCTGATGGTAGATTTATAAAAGGTGTTATTCCGATCTTAAAAAATAGTTAATAATTATGTTCGCGCTCATTCCATTTATTAAACAATTTATTTTAATTGTTCTTTTTGCTCTTATTGTAGGTTCGCTTGAAATCAAATGCATTCCTTATAGGGAGCTTCTAGATAAGGAGCTATATTCTTTACATCTGCTTTACAAGAATGAGTTCACTTTAGTAATTTCATTTATCAATAATCTGCTAAAAGGCAATTCTGATATTTTATCCTTTGCAGACAAGCTCGGTCTTTTGGATGTAATAATTTTAGTTTTAGTAAGATTGTCCTTTCCCTTTATTGGTCTTTATAAAGAGCTATTTATTCTTTTATGTTTAACAGCTTGTTTGGCAAAACTTGCAAAAGATAAAAGTACAAAAGCTTTTGAAGCTCCAATCATTCTAAAAAGAATTATCTTTTTATTTTTTAAAGCTTTTTCTAGTGTCTTTTTAATTATTCTTTTTGAAAATATTGTGAATGGTTCTTATTTAATGACAATTGAGGCAATTGTTCTGACAGTATTACTAGGAACAAAGATTGGAATGTTTATTTAGATTCACACAAATATCAGCAAATAGTAAATTCTGAAATCTAATTTAAAAAAACAATTTTACTAACTTATTGATTTATAAGGCTATAGCATTTTAATGCACTAAAAAAATAAAATATATGTCACAAAATGCTTGACTTAGGAGGGTGAAATCTATAATATATATCTTGTTGACGCGGGGTGGAGCAGTTCGGTAGCTCGTCGGGCTCATAACCCGAAGGTCGTAGGTTCAAATCCTGCCCCCGCAACCAATAAATAGGAAAGTTCGCAAAAGCGAACTTTTTTCGTTTCTAGGCTCATATTTTTCCAATCTTTATATTTTCACTCTTAGAAAAATCCTTTTACTCGCTATTTAAGAATAATTTCGAATCTATAAAACAGCTACTATAATGTAAATTGTTTAAGTTTATTCGAGAATATAAATGTTAACACCTCTTACCTTTTATAAAGATCTGTCTACAGGTATTGAAATAGTTTGTTTTGATAATTCAAGCATTGCCTATGAAGAGCATACTCATACAAGCCATTTCGTTTTAGGCATTGTTACAAAAGGTGAAATTAAAGTCGTTATCGATTCAAAAGAGTATATCTGCAAACAGAATCAATATTTTATCGTTGCTGCTAATACAGCACACAGCATAAAAAACATTAGCAAAACCTACAGCATGCTTAGCATATGTATTAAAGATGATTCAGAGAATAAAAGTATCTTTAATAAAATCACTAAAGAAATTATTGGTGATCCAAAAGTAAACCTTTCAATTAGTGACTTATCAGAAAAGATTCATGTAAGTGAATATCACTTAATTAGAAAATTTAAAAAAGATAAAGGCATTACCCCTCATAAATTCATGATGCAATGTCGAATTAGAAAAGCACAAAAGCTTTTAGAAAAAGGGACCTCTGTTATTGATACGGCCTTTATCTTGAACTTCACTGACCAAAGTCATTTGGACAGGGTATTAAAAAAAATTGTTGGAATTACTCCTGAGCAATATGTAAAGTCCGCAATTTTATCTAATGCAGATTAAATAGAATTCTTTAATCTATAGATACTTTCATTAACAATTGAGGTTATCTATATGACAAATGAAACTTTCAATGCCTTTTTAAAAGGTAGTCTAAAAACACCTATCAAAACAAAAGATTTTAATATAATTCCTTGGTCTAATCATCCAACCTTTGAAGGTGTAGCTTTAAAACATTTGCTTACAGCAAAAGATACAAACGGAATGTTTAGTTTTCACTTGGTAAAAATTATGCCAAATAAAAGCATCCTAAATCATGTCCATGTAAATGAGCTAGAAACACATGAAGTTATTGAAGGAAGCGGTGTATGCATAAATGATGGCTACTCAATTAACTACGAGCATGGAGTTATCTCTATTATGGAGAAAAATACCCCTCATGAGGTACATGCTGGAGACGAGGGTCTATTTTTGTTCGCAAAATTTATCCCTGCTTTATGTTAAAAGATAGTTGGATTTAATAAGATACATGACATTGAGAGGAAAACTCTCAATGTTCTTCTAATAAGACATCAAAATACCATGCCTTTAATTTAGAATTTTTCAATTCAAATTTAGGCTCTAAAACTCATAGTTTTCAAAAAGACTGCACTCAATTCCTACAATTGAAGAAATGGAAATCTTTTCTTTTGATTCTAAAATAATGATGTTTTCATACAAATCTAGTTTCTTAATAACACCTTCAAGTGTCTTATACGACCCACCTTTCTTTAATGCATCAGGAACGAAAAAAGTAAAGGTAACTATTGGTCTGTCCGATCCATGTGAAAGAATTAGCTGTATCTTTTTATTTAATTCATCGGTTTTGTTCTCATCTAAATAAACCTCTGAATCAGTTGTTCTAGCAGTTTCCTCAACGGCTTCATCATATCCAGTTAAAGCATCAAAAGGCAGGAATTGAGCAGCTCTTTCAAGCATTGTCATTCTATGACTGACCCTGCAATGAGGATAAGGTTTATCAATGATGTCATCATACTGATGATTGTTACTATTCATCATGCCTTGTGTCCTCCAATTTGACTATTTCGCTTAATCGCGGTTGCGCCTTCTTGAAGATCTGTAGCTTTTAAAATTGCATTCTTACCATACTTGTTTTTTATATTAAGCATCGCTTGCTGAAGCTTCTTCTCGCGCTCTAAATCTTTTTGAACAAGCTCTTTCTTTTGAGTTTGCTGTTCTAAACTCTCAAATAAGTCTAACTGAATAGGAGCCTGTTCTTTTTTAGGAACTGCGCCATCTTTAATTAGATCACAGGCAGCAAGGTTTATTCTGCGAGAATAAAGCATTGGCTCATATATCCTATCAAAGAGTTTCTCAACTGATTGACCGATTAGCTTTTGCGAAGCAGTATGAAACTCAAGATTGAATGTGCCATGAGCTGCTTTTGGCAAGTCTCTTCCATAGGCATCTTTTACAATAGGACCTTTGTAATTAGATTTGATAAAGGGATCTTTTAAATTCTCAATATCATAACCTACGGTTAATACTAATTTTTTACAAAGATACTTTTTAGATAAAAGGTTTAAAGCTAACTGCTCGGCCATTTCTCTTACAATTATGCGGGTAATTTTACCTGTAGTTGCACACTCTAAAACTTGCCCCTCACCTAAGCTTTTTCTCTCTGGGCGTAATTGCTTAATATCTTTCATGGTTACAGGTTCATAGCCCCAAGCATGATCGATTAAAAGCTCAGCGTTTACACCAAAGGTTTTATATAAAAGAGCACTATTGTAGTAATCTTGCTCTGTACCTAAAGAACACCTAGCAATGTCCCCCATGGTATATATCCCTAGAGCTTCAAGCCTTTTAGCATAGCCTTTTCCAACTCTCCAAAAATCACAAATAGGACGATGCGACCATAATATCTCACGATATAAATGTTCATTTAAAGTAGCTATTCGAACACCATTCTCATCGGCCTGAACATGCTTTGCTACTACATCCATAGCAATCTTTGCTAAGTATAAATTAGTTCCAATTCCAGCTGTTGCTGTAATGCCTGTAGTATCAAGAACGTCCTTTATTATCTTCATGGTAAGCTCTTGAGCAGTCATTCTATAGGTTGCAAGATATTCTGTTGCATCAATAAATACCTCATCAATAGAATAAATATCAATGTCTTCGGAGGCAAAATACTTTAAATAGATTTGATAGATGCGGGTACTGTAATCAAGGTAAAACGCCATGCGTGGTGGAGCAATAATATAATCAATTCCTAAATTTGGATTTTTGATTAGCTCACTTGCAATACAGGATGAGGAATTGAATTTACTTAATTTGAATAACCTCTGTCTTTCGTAATTAAGTTTTTTGATAGCCTGCTCTACCTCAAACAATCTAGGACGACCAGGAACACCGTTATCTTTTAAAGAAGGGGTTACCGCTAAACAAATCGTCTTCTCTGTTTTATTTGCATCTGCTACCACAAGATTTGTATCTAAAGGATCAAGACCACGTTCGACACATTCAACGGATGCATAGAAAGACTTTAAATCAATTGCAATATAGATTCTTTGAGTACTCATGGAAATGACTTAGATAAATTTGGAGTGTTTTAGAATTTTAAAATATGAGCTCTTTTATATCAATATCCATCTTTGATGGTTTATTTTTTATTAAATTTCTATCCTAATACTTTACTGATTTATAAAGATTTTTTTATATTTTTTTCAAAATAAAAAAAATTATCAATTTAAGTGACTTCAAGTCAGTGACTTTTAGTCATTTTTAAACTAGAATAAATTAAGAGGACAAAAAATGAATCAAAGACAAATTGCAGCGAGCAAAAAAAGACAAAAGCTTATTGATACAGCACTAATGCTTTTAAAAGAAAAAGGGTTTGATGCCATCAACGTTGAGGAAATCACTCAAAAGGCTGGTGTTGCAAAAGGAACTTTCTACAATCACTTTAAGAGAAAAGAAGACATTATAGTAGAAATAAGCAAGGCTCCTTTTTTGCTAATTTTTGAAAAAATTGAAAGTATGCAAGGTGAGCCCTTTTTGAAAATCTTAAACTTCTACATTCATAATTTTATGGATGCAGTTGAATACTACAGCATTCATACATGTAGAGAATGGTTAAAAGATGTTTTAAATCCAAATGTCTCTATCAATGGAAAGAATTCAAAAAAATGGTTTTCTGATTTAAATGACTTATCAAGTCTCTTTGTTAAAGCCATCAATGATAACAAACTGAGTAAAGATATTCCGTATGAAAAAATCTCTACTCTCATTATCGTTCAACTCTATGGTATGACAACAAGTTTTTGTATGTCCGATAATTCATTCTCCCCTAAAGAATGGATTGACGATATGTTTAACCTGCAAGTAAAACCATTGATTGAACCTTATTTAATCAAATAAAACAGGATAGTTATGACTAAAACTCTAATTGTTTTTTTCTCACGTAAAGGTAATAACTATGTTTTAGGAAATATAGTTAATCTGCCAATTGGAAATACAAAAGTAGCTGCAAGCAAAATTCAGTCTTTACTTAATTGCGATATTTTTGAAATTGAAACAGTCAACGAATACCCACTTGACTATACAGAGTGTACAACCCAAGCAAAGGTGGAGTTAAAAGAAAACTCAAGACCAAAGATAAAAGGTCAATTACCTGATGTAAGCGGTTATGACACCATTATCCTTGGATATCCAAATTGGTGGGGAACTTTTCCTATGGCAGTTTGGACCTTTCTTGAGAGCGTTGATTTAAAAGGAAAGACAATCATGCCTTATTGCACACATGAAGGCAGTGGCATGGGGGTGTCAGAAAGGGATTTAAAGAAGTTGTGCAAAGACAGTATTCTTGCAAAAGGACTAGCTATAAAAGGATCAAATGTACAACTCTCAGATAATGACATTAAAAATTGGTTAAAACTTTAAGGTGCCTGTTATGAATTTATTCAAAAAATTATCTCTTGTAGTTTGCGCTGCTACCTACCTTTTATCATCAAGTGCTATTGCACAGCCTTTAGATACAGGCAAAAAAGTGATAGTAGTTTATTACTCACGCTCTGGTAACAATATAAGAAATGGTGAAATTGTAAATCTAAAAGTCGGTAACACCGCTGTTGTTGCCAATAAAATTCATGATTTGATTAAATCAGATACCTATGAAATTAAAACCGTCAAAGAGTATCCAGAAGATTACAGAGAAACAACTCGTGTAGCTCAAGAAGAATTTGAAAACAACGTACGTCCTGAGTTAAAAGGAGAGTTACCAAAGCTTGAAAATTATGACGTGATGATTATTGGAACTCCTATTTGGTGGGGAACCATGCCTACAGCTGTTATGTCATTTCTTGAAAAAGTCGATTGCACAAACAAGATCATTCTGCCATATACAACACACGAAGGTTCTGGCTTAGGTCGAGTAGTAAGAAATGTAAAAGAGATTGCTAGAGGCGATAACATTAAAGATACAGAAGGCTTAGCTATTCGTGGCAGTGATGTACAAAATTGCGATGCAGATGTTAAAGAATGGATCTTAAATAATCTAAAGTAAAGGCAAAGAAATGAAAGATGTTTTGATTTTAACAGGAGTAGGCCAAATCGGAATGGCCATTGCAAGAAGAGTGGGCTTTGGCAAAAAAATTGTCGTTGGCGATTGGAATTTAAATAATGCCAATATCATCTGTGACACTCTAAATAACGCGGGATTTGATTCAACCCCAGCTAAAATGGATTTATCAAATAAAGACTCAATTTTAGAACTAATTAAAACAGCTCAAGAATTTGGTCCTATTGCAAATCTTGTAAATGCCGCAGGTGTCTCTCCATCACAGGCAAGTATCAATCAAATTTTAAAAGTTGATTTATATGGAACAGCTGTATTACTCGAAGAGATTTCAAAGGTAATCAAAGAAGGTGGTAGTGGCGTAACTATTTCAAGCCAATCTGGTCATAGAATGCCAGCACTATCAGCAAAGGCAGATGAAGAGCCTGCTATAACCCCATGTGAAGATTTATTAAATCTTGAAATCCTACAAGAAAAAAATATTGAAAATACTCTTCATGCTTATCAAATGGCAAAACGTTGTAATGTAAAAAGAGTTATGACTCAAGCCGTTGTTTGGGGACAAAGAGGCGCACGTATAAACTCAATCTCACCTGGCATTATCGTAACTCCTCTTGCTATCGATGAGTTCAATGGTCCTCGTGGAGACTTCTATAAAAATATGTTTGCAAAATGCCCTGCTAAACGCCCAGGTACAGCAGATGAAGTTGCAAATGTAGCAGAACTTTTATTATCAGATAGAGCAGCTTTCATTACAGGCTCAGATTTTTTAATTGATGGTGGAGCCACTGCTTCATTCTTTTATGGTCCTCTAAAACCACAAGCTTAAACAAGAAAACAAAAATGAAAACAATTACATTAAATAATGGCGTAAAAATGCCTATTTTAGGTTATGGCGTCTTCCAGGTTGCAAGTGACGTATGTCAAAAATGCGTGTCAGATGCAATTGATGTAGGCTACAGACTTATTGATACAGCACAGGCTTATCAAAATGAAGAAGGCGTTGGTGCTGCTGTAAAAGCATCAGGCATTAACCGAGATGAATTCTTCTTAGTATCAAAGGTATGGATATCTAATGCAGGATATGAAAAGGCTAAAGCTTCAATTGACATGAGTCTTACAAAGTTAAAAACAGACTATTTAGATTTAATGTTAATTCATCAGCCTTTTGGTGATTACTATGGTACTTATAGAGCTTTAGAAAGTGCTTATAAGGCAGGTAAACTAAGAGCTATAGGTGTAAGTAATTTTCTACCAGATAGATTCTTAGATATCAGTGAATACAATGAAGTTCAACCTATGGTAAATCAGGTTGAAACCCATGTATTTAATCAGCAGAAAATGCCTAATGAAATCATGAAAGAAAAGAATACCCAGATTATGTCATGGGGTCCTTTTGCAGAAGGCAAGAACGATTTCTTTAACAACGAAGTACTAAAAGCAATCGGTCAAACTCACAATAAATCTGTAGCTCAGGTTGCTCTTCGCTTCTTAGTTCAAGAAAACGTGGTAGTAATTCCTAAATCAGTTAATAAAGACAGAATGAAGCAAAACTTTGAAATCTTTGATTTTGAATTATCAGATGTTGAAATGAATGCTATTAGACAATTAGATCAGGGCAAATCCCTATTCTTTAACCACTGGGATCCAGACTTTTTCAAATATATTGCTACTTATAAGCTAGATTAACATCTTCTTTTAGTTGTAAATATCCATAAAAGCTCATATTAGAATAGTGCCCCCAGTTATTGATCACTTGATTAGTAACTGGGGGTATTTTCATCTGAAATTAACATATGAGCTTTTTTCTGATGGTAACTAATCTTTTTTTATCTTATAAAACAACTTCATTACAACAACAAAGAACACAGGAGTAAAAAACACACCTAAAACAGTGGCAAAAATCATTCCTGTCATTACAGATGTTCCTAAAGAGTTTTGAGCACCAGCTCCTGCTCCATTGCTAAATGCAAGAGGAAGAACGCCTAGAATAAAGCAAAGAGAAGTCATAACAATTGGGCGTAAACGGATTTTCGATGCCTCAAGAGTTGCCTTAATCTTTGTATTCTCTAGATTGATTCGAGCAGCATTTAGTAAAGCAGTGGCACTTTCAACCGCTGATTGAGCATTAGCGTGTTTGGAAATAGTATCATCAAGCTCTTGTTTACTGATGGTATTTAATGGCTGCAATTTTTTATTACGCATTAAAAGCAAAGATAAGGATTTTTCTAAAGCTACAGCTCCTGACAATGAGGCTTTAGCATTATCATAAGCAGCCTTATATTTACTATCATCAATACAATAAAGGATTTGTCCTTTTTCAACATATGAGCCTTCAGTAAAAAGACGATTGATGACTATCCCATCAACCTGGGGTCTAATCAGTGCAAGATTTGGAGATGAAATCCTTGCAGGAATTTCTCTTGTGACTGATATATCGCTAGTGCTTACTTTTATAAACTCAACCTTTGGTAATGCTATTGACTCTTCTTCTACCTTTGAGCAAGAACAGGGAAAAACTAAATAACAAAGAAATTTTTTTTAGATTTTGTCTCATATAAATTTTTTATAACTTAAAAATTTATTAGGTAAAGTTTATAATAAAGTATAAAGTAACTTTATAGTCAAGAGACTAATTATGAACCATCAAGATATGAATGCAGCGCAGTTTGCTAAAATTTGCAACACTCAAAAAAGCACCCTTCTTTTTTATGATAAGGAAGGATTATTAAAGCCAAAATCTGTTTTAGATAATGGTTATCGTTGCTATGACTTTGAGCAGTATTATGACTATGAACTTATCTGTCTTTTAAAGGACACAGGCGCATCTTTAAAAGAGATAAAAAGATATATCAATAATATGGATGGCCAAGAGTTTCTTGATTTTTTGATGTTAAGACATCAACAAGTAAAGCTTGATATAAAGAATCTTACTGACAGAAAACATATGCTAGAAGATATGATCTCTACGGTAAAAGAAGCATCAAGTGCAACCTACGATAAGATTTCTATAGAGCAATGCCAAAGAGAAGAATACGAGATTTTAAAATGCGAGGATGACTCTGACCCTGATGAGAATTTTAAAGCTTATATGGAAAGGGAGGCATCTTTAAAAGAAAAATCACGTGCTCCTTATGGAGTAATCTATGATGCAAAGAAAATCAAAGAAGGATGTATTAAAGAGCTAGCCCACTTTAACAAAATAAGAAAAGAGACTCTTAAAGAAAATGTACATATTAAAGAAGCAGGAACTTATGCTGTTTTTATCCATCATGGAACATATGAGTCTCACAATCAAGTAATGACAGATTTTTTAAATCAAGTTGAAAAACTTGGAATGACAATTAAAAGTGATTTATATATGTCTGATATGATGAGATTAGTGAAGATTGATGACACCTTTATATTCTCTCAAAAATATGCTGTTCGCGTACAGTAATGTTATTTCATACCTATTACGAGATAAGAAATTTTCCCTGAATAGTTGGATATCCTAACTTAATCTGTGCATATCCAACTATCAATTTACGTTCAATTACTAAAGCTAAAAAGACAATAAGTAAAACTACACACTAGCCTTAATTTCCTCACTACCATTTTTTAATTTTCTTAAAGTAGAGGTTACTACCTTTAGATTTCTACCTCTCTTTTGTGTTTTTAAATCTAATCTCTCTTTAGAAAAGGTATTCAATTTAATTGAGGAAATATCTACATATTCGATTGAGTGTTCAAGATCATCAAAAAGATTTTGGGCACAAAATCCTGGCTGTAGCACTACAGATGAAATAGGATCATCACCTCTAAAATTAAAGGATTTGAAAATTTCTTCAATTTTTCTAGTCTTAAACTCATCAACAAGTGAGTAATCAAAGTTGTCTTTAAAATCAAAAAACTCAACTAAAAAGCCATATACAATGGTATGACGCCCATTTGATACAAGTTCATTCCAAGAACAACCATTTTTGTATCCTTTTCTAATAGAAAAACAACTGCTTTCCATACGTTTAAAAAATGCCTCTCGAGGACCTTCAAAAACAGTATTAGGTAAGGCATCATTTAGCATCTGAATGTCGGTTAGGTTTTGACCATCTGTATCATTGTCATCTGACTCATTTTCTACGTTTTCCTTTGTAGCTTGTGAACTAGTCTTGTAAAGAAGGCTGTTCAAATCACTCATAAAATCATCTGACTTTAAATTTTTTGATTTAAAAGTTACATCATAGTAATTGTCATATGCTCTGATAATCTCACGATGAGCTGCAGTTCCAATTTCAACTAAATAGCCATATCTTAGCTTATAAAAACCATCTAACTCTTTGTTTATCTCTGAAGAATTAAGAAGTTGCATTAGATAATTGCCCACCTCATAAAGTGAGCAGAATTTGTTAATGCTGATACAACAGGCAATACTATCTGATGACTTTAAAAGATCATATAGCTTAGGAGATGATTTGGGATTTGCTAGATTTAAAAATACCTCATCTGACATAGATGAATGAATAAATCTTAAAAGGGGTATTGCCTCTTTTGTAAGAATAGATAAAGCAAGCTTATGATATAGATCATGGCTGTCTTTTCTGTCTTTTATAAACTCGAAGCGCAAGGCATCAACATTATGTTTCTTGCAAAAATCGTCTAATATGCAATTGTCATAGGTAAGGACAAAATTATACTTTTGACCTACTGTGCTTATCTTATAATCTGTAAAAATCTTTGATAAATCATGAAGCAACCCTAAAAGCACTAAACTGCACTGATATTTAGAAAAATCTGTATTACAAAAGTTATAACGGTCATCAAAAGACAACTCTAAGAGTTTAATTACAACTAAAAGACTATGTCTTACTAAACCACCTGAGCCTGAATCATGAGCTGATTGTGATGCAGGAGCAATCGAAACTACTCTTAAAAAATAGTAAATTAGAGGCTCTATTAGAAGCTTATAATCCTGCTCTTTAATGGTTAACAGCTCATGGATGCGATTTATAAGAATAGAGTTTTCTTCTTTTAATTGATCAGTGCTTTTATATCTAAAAATAACAGCGCCTGATTTGGTTAGAAGTTTATATTCTTCTTTAATAACATTGTCATCAAGCTCTAGATCTTTTATATAATTATGAGTAAAAGATGTTTTTTTAAATAGTAATGATCTAGTTTTTAAGATTAGCTTTTTCATAATTTGACTCTAAATTGTTCTGATGCAACAAAATTATCAGAAGAAATTTTTCTTTTGATTTTGAAACAACAAAAACTGTCCAGATAAAACAGTTCTTTTAATATTTATTTTCAAAGTTTTATTATGTAATTCTCAATTCTCGTTTGCATTAAGTTATAAAATACTCTTATCACAATTAAATAATAAAGTAATCACAATATAATTAAGATAAAAAGTATTGCCAATTTCAAAGGTATCCAAAATGAAAGTTTCATTCAATCCAATGTACGCTCAGAGCACCACTTCAGTTCCAGAAAGTGAAGTAAACACTAGAAGATTTAAAAGAATTAAATACCTAGAAATGTTCTGTCAGATGCTTTCAGAAGATGAGTTAAACCGAATTACTAAAAAGATGCCTATAAATAAAAACTCATCAAGTAAAAACTCTGTAGTCGGATTGATAAAGAAATATGAAAATGCCAACATTGATATGAAAGTTTTACTCGATAATCTTTTTCCTCCTACCCTTAAAGAGATTTATGGAATAAACAATCCGGATAAATTAAAAAAACGAGCCAATTTTGATGAGATTTTAAAAGCACACATAGAGTGTGCTATCAAAAAACATCCCAACAATAGAAAACTTCAATATGCCATTTTGTTCTTAGCTAAGGCTAGCTACGTTGTTAACGACGAATTAAAGAACAGTACTGATTTTTCAAAAAAACTTAATAAACTGTTCATGACATTCATATCCAACAATGAAAAGTTTACAAAAATCATTGAAGATTATTCTGTAACCGAGTATTTTGAGGCTCCTCTTTCAGATTCATATGATGAAACAGATTACACAGAGCTTCTAGATAACTTGATTAACGAAAAAATTGAAAAAGAAAAAGCTGAAAAGGCAGAAAAAGCAAAAGAACAGCATTCTTTAAAGACTAATCATGAAAGCAATGAAGTTGAACACAGTGATGTACAACCCATTGAAGAGTCAAATGTTTCTGACTCAGCTTCTTCTTTTGAAAAAGACTATCAAGAAAATCTTCCTCCTATTGCTAAAGAAAGAAAATCTGAATTTCAAAAAAACACTTATAAAGAAGAAACAACAAAAATACCAGAACTAAATACAACTCCAGTTAAAGAGATTTTAAAGCGACACAGAATTCTAAATGTAGATAGAACCATTGCTCCACTGGACAAACAAATAGAAACAAGGCTAACAGGAAACAGCACAAAATTAGTAGGTGTTATAGAAAGAATTATTGAAAAGAACTCAAAATTCTTTAACTTTTATCCAATCTTAGAGTGTGTAAACGGATCTTACAGAGAAATTACACAAAAAGAAGCTTTAGATATCTACTCATCTTACGGAAGCATTAGACTTGAGCATGACATGAATAGAAGCAATATTGGCAGACTAGAAGCTCTTGGCAATATGAGTCTAATTACCATCATCTATCATTCTTATGAGCTAGATAAAAATCCATATGATGGCTCTCCTTCAATTCTATTAGATGATGTTTTTAAAGAAAATCGTATCTTTAACTCATATAACGATCCTGTTTTATCTGATAGAGCTTGCTATATAGTTACCCCTCTAGCTACAGATGAAGAATTAGATTTTTCAAAGACCATTTATGTTGAGTTCAAAGAATATCAGCTTGCTAAAAATTTCAAATTCAACAATAGAGATGTCGTGTTAAATATTGACGGTTTTTTCTATGGTCCATTTCCTATACATTACGACAGCAAAGGTGATTATTTTGTAAGACCTACAGACAATAACAAATCCTATGATCACGACAGATTCTTGCTACAACAGTTGTCTCCAAGCAAAAACTCAATCATAGATATGTACCTAAGAGTATTTAAAAATCCAGTTTTCTGGCTCTCCCCTAATGAAACAAGATATGAAACCTACGATTGTGCAACAGATAAAGATATTCTTAAGATGTATGAGGAACTGGGTTCTATTGAGTTTTCATGCGAAGGATTTGATGAATTTGCAGAAGGTAGAACAATCCGTCTTGCCCAATTACTAGAAAACATTCAAAAGAAAAAAGATTTAGAAGAGTCATATAAAAATATCTTTATTGAATGCATTAAAAAGAATCCAGAATACCTAACCACGCTTGCTAAAGTACTAAATCAAAATCCAGAAGAGGCTCAAAAGGTTGCAACCTCTTTAGGTCTTAATAAACTTTTAGAAGGCATGCAGCAAGAGGAAATAAAAACTCAAGCTCGCTTAGAGGGGTTAAAGGAAGAACTAAAACAATTAAATGATGATAGCGAAAAAGCCTCTGCAAAACTTGAAGAGACAAAAGAGCTTTACTCTAAATTTAAAGATCTTGAAGCTGCTAATGAAGAATGCATACGTCTAAAAGAAGAAAGCCAAAAGTACAAAGAGGAAATTGCTAAAGATACCCAAAGATTTATGGATATGGATGGTGGTCTTAAAAAATATGAAGATCGCATCAAGCAAACATCTGATCTTGTAGCGTCTCTTGCATTTAATGACGAGATTACCGCTAAGATTATAGATGCATCTAACAGTGGTGAAAAGAATTTAGAAGTAAGAAATCGTGCTGATAGATTTGAATCTATTAAGAACCTAAAGCTTGTAGAATACAAAGATGAAAAGCTAGTAAATTACTTATGTGATACTTTAGAAGAAAATAGAAGCTGTTATGAAGTGACCTTTGTCAAGTACCTTTTTAGTGATTTAGATAAGACG
>CAZEXR010000006.1:0-25866 GCA_964516675.1 uncultured Enterobacterales bacterium
TCAAACACTTAGCCAAGAAAAATCCAAATAAATTTTTAAAAGATCAATGTGTGCTTAAATTTATTTGAAAATTTAAACAAAAAAAAGCTGCATTAAATTTCTTCAATGCAGCGATGGCTATTATAAAACTATCTATTATCTAACTACTCTAATTCTACTTTTTGACCTTTTCTTGAGGCTAAGTGTTTAAAGTATATTTTTGTTTCATTGATAATATCTTTACGAAGTGCAATAAGTGCAATTAAATTTGGTAGAGCCATAAGTCCGTTTAGAATATCAGCTAAAACCCAAACAACATCTAAGGTCATGAATGCAGCTGAAGCTACAATTAAGATATATACCATTCTGTATATGTAGATGTACTTAGTGCCAACTAAATAAACCACACATGATTCAGCGTAGTAATTCCAACCTACAATGGTGGTAAATGCAAATAAAAGCAGTGCAATATTTACAATATAAATACCCCATGAATCACCTAAAGTTACTCTAAATGCCTCTGAAGTAATAGCAGCACCATTTAGGTCACCAGACCAAGTATCTGTAAGCACAATAGCAAGACCTGTTAGCATACAGATAATAATGGTATCAAAGAAGGTACCTGTCATATTAACTAAGCCTTGCTCTGCAGCATACTTAGTCTTAGCAGTAGCTGCTGCAATAGGAGCTGAACCTAAACCAGCCTCGTTTGAGAACATACCTCTAGCAACACCAAAACGCATCGCAACTAAAATACCAATACCTGTTGCTGCACCTACTCCGGCATCAAAGTTAAAGGCACTTTTTATAATCAGAGCAATGGCATTTGGTAATTCACCAATATTTACAAAAATAACAAATATACAACCTGTAATATAAAAAGCTGCCATGATTGGAATTAGCTTTGAACTTACAGATGAAATACTCTTAAGACCGCCTAAAGTAACTAAACCAACACAAACAGAGATAAGCGCACATGAAGCAAGAGGAGACATACCAAACATAATACTGTTTGCATCTACCATAGAATTTACCTGGCAATATGTACCAATACCAAAGCAACCAGCACCTACTGTAAGTAAGGCAAAAAGTGATGCTAATGGTTTACATTTCATGCCATTTTTAATGTAATACATAGGACCACCACGATAGCGTCCTTTTTCATCAACTTCACGATATTTAACAGCTAGAAGACATTCTGAGTATTTAGTAGCCATACCAAAGAAGGCTGCTACAAACATCCAAAACAATGCGCCAGGACCGCCCATATGAACGGCTGTGGCAACACCTACAATGTTACCTGTACCAATGGTACTTGCTAAGGCTGTACATAATGCAGCAAAGCCAGAGATGTCACCTTCTTTCGTGTCGTCTTTTTGATTCCGTTGTTTTGAAAAAACTAATTTTAAAGATAAAACAAGGTTTGAAACTTGAATACATCTTAATTTAACAGTTAATAAAACACCCACAAGTATCAAAGCAACTAATAGAGGTGCGCCCCAGATAAGACCATCAATGGTATCGAGTATTTGAGCTAAATTATCCATAAAATACCTTTTATATGCGTTTTCTTTTATCTTACCTAAGATAAAAGATAAAAACACTTTTGAATTTATAATGGGTAAGTTTTAGTGCATGATTTTTTAAAAAGCTTAAAAATGGTGAGAAATTTGCTTATAAATACGCAAAAGGCCACAGAATAGTCTGACCCCAGAAATTGATCTGTTAAAGTCAGACTAAGAAGTGGCCTTTAGTTTTTTTTAGAAGAGTTTAATTAGTTTTCAAAATGGCTTTTTACCTTGATAACAGTATCTACGATAAAGTCTTCAGGCATAGGACCAATCTTATTTAGATAATCATGGATCTTCTTTAACACTTGATAGCCCTGAGTTACAGGCGACTGACAAATAACAAAATCAATGATGTCATTTTTTACTAATTCTTTTGTGGTGTAAATCTCATCACATGCAACAATAAAACGCTTGTGAATTGAGTCAGCAATAATAGCAGCACCTAAACCTGAAACACCTGAACCAGTAGCCATATAGACAACATTAATTTCAGGATGTTCTAAGAAAGCTTTCATAGTTACTTGCTGTGTGATGATATCTTGATCATTACCTTCGATAACATCAACAATCTCAACATCGTTTCTATAGGATTTTAATTCTGAAACAAATCCTTCTAAACGAGTCTTGTGTCCAAGGTGAGACTTATAACCTACAACTACTAAAACCTTTACAGGAATATGAGGATGACATTTATCAACCATTGCAGCTGCAATTTGACCTGATTTTAAATAATCTGGACCTACAAAGCATAATTTTTGTGTACCAGGTAAATCGTTATTTAAAAGTACTACAGGATAACCTTTTGCGCTTAACTCATTTATTTTATCTATCATTAGAGGAGAAACTACAGAGCAAATAACAAATGATTTACAGCCTGAACTTTCAAGCTCATCAATATATTGGATTTGAGTATTAACATCCCAACCTTCTTGTTCCTTGATGATAACGTCAATACCAAGATCTTTAAACTCTCTTAAAGCTTGATCGATACCCTTTTTAATGTCATCAAAGAATGGTGAATTGATGCTTGGAATAACAATTCCAACATAACTAATGCTTTTTTGTGAGGATAAAGCTCTACCAGCACGGTTAGGAATGTATCCTAATTCCTGAGCTAACTGGCGGATTCGCTCAGAGGTTTTGGCGCTTACTTCATTTTTATCATTCAATGCACGAGAAACAGTGCCAATTGATACGCCAGAAGCTTTTGCTAGATCCTTTAAGGTGACGCTCATTTATATCCCCAATGAAATTACGCAAACGATTACAAAAAACAATATTATTATCAGCTTATTTTACCGCAAATAGCAAAAATTTGCCTAATATTTGCGCACTCGATAACACTTTTTTTATTATTTTCGCAAGCCGTGCTTTTACAAAGATGTGAAAATCGCAAAAATAAAATCATTTTACATAAAGCACAGTAAAAATATTTTTGCCATTATAGCAACAAAACACGTATAATTTTAATATGCTAAAAGAATGTACTATTCATGATAAAGTTTACTTATTATGTGACTGCAATAACTTTTTTGTTTCTTGTGAGAAACTGTTCAGACCTGACCTAAAAAACAGGCCTGTAGCAGTATTGTCAAATAATGATGGTGTCATAATCTCACGTTCATATGAAACTAAAGCATTAAATATCGCAATGGGAACTCCTGTTTTCAAAATTCAAAAGGAAATTGCTATACATAAAATTACAACATTTAGTTCAAACTTCAGTCTTTATCTAGATATATCTAATTGAGTGATGAATACATTAGAAGAATTCTGCAAAGATATTGAAGTATATTCAGTTGATGAAGCCTTTTTATGTTTTGAAAATATAGACGAGAAAACTGCCATTGAATATGCGTATAGATTAAAAAACACAATTGCAACAAAAATTGGAATTCCAATTGGAGTCGGAATTGCAAAAACCAAGACCCTCGCAAAACTAGCAAATCATTTTGCAAAGAAAAATCAAAAAATTACAGGCGGAGTGTATAGCATTTTAAATAATGCTAAACGACAAAAGCTATTGATAGACAATCCTATAGAAGAGATATGGGGGGTTGGAAACAAAATGAGAGAACATCTGACAGAAGATGGTTTTGTCAGTGCATTTGACCTATCAAAAGCAAATGTCTCACTAATGACAAAAAAGACTCCATTGTACTGGCAAAAACTATCAAAGAGCTTAATAACGTAGACTGTATTGCAATCAATTCAAATCCTCAAGATCAAAATCAGATTATGTGGTCTAGAACTTTTAAAGACAGAATTAAAACTTTTGATGATCTTTATGAGGCAATATCAAATTATGTTGCAGATGCATGTGCAAAACTGCGATCTCTTGATAGGTATGCCCAAAAGATAACTGTTTTTATTAGAACTTCTTATTTTGGAAGTCAGGCTAAATACTCAAATGCAGCAACTATAGAGTTAGATTTTCCTTGCACTGATACCCGTATTTTTATGTATGTGGCAAAAATTTTACTAACCCACATTTATAAAGAAGGCTATGAGTATATGAAGGCCGGAATTATTCTTTTTAATTTTGTTGAAAATAGAAGTTATCAAGCAGATTTATTTAGTTATGTACCTGATAAAAAAGAGCTAGATAAAAGTGATAAACTCATGAATGCTTTAGACTCTATTAACAAAGTCGAAAAAAACACGATTTATCTTGGTTCCCAAAATAAGCTTACAAAAGAAGAAAGGTTTCATAATCCACAACATCTCTCCCCTCGCTATACTAACGTTTGGGATGAGCTACCAGAGGTGTTTTAATGCAAAGAAATGAGAAACAAGCAAAAGTTTTAAAACAACTTCAAAGTCTAGTCGATCCTAAATACCAAGAATTTTGCTTAAATCTTAGTAAAGATGGTAATGGAAGATTATTAGGAGTTCGTTTACCTAAGATCCGTAAGATTATAAAAGAGTTATTTAAGCAAGAAAAGATTGAAGACTTATTATCTCCGCTTCCAACAGATGCTTATTACGAAGAAAAGTTTGTAAAGGCAATTATCATTGGCCAATTAGACATTAATGAAAAAGAAAGATTAAAGCTTGTTAAAGATTTTATTGAAACCATTGATTGCTGGGCAATATGCGATCCTTTTTGTGGTGGTTTAAAAAGTGCACGTAAGCATCAAGAGGTTTACTACAATTTTATAAAGCCATATTTTCAACAAACAGAACATCCTTATCAGGTTCGATTCGCATGTGTAATGTCTTTAATTTATTTTTGCGACGACCAATATTTAGATGAGATTTTCAGTTTTATTGATGGAATAGATACCTCTCACTATTACGTTCATATGGCTGTAGCATGGCTTATAGCGACACTTTATTGCGCAAATAAAGACAGAACCATCAGTAAGCTTCTTGAAATAAATATTGATAAGAAAACATTCAATAAAGCATTACAAAAGATTGTAGAGTCTCATATTCCAACAGCTCAAGACAAAGAATACGTAAAGACACTTAAACGAAAAATCTAATGTCTTTCAATCCAAGTTTGAGCATAGGAGCATGAAAGGGGGTTTCTTAATACAAGCTTTTTCTCGTTAGCATATTCCACACAAGCTTTAACCAATACAGAGGCAATTCCACGACCTGAAATTACTTTTGGTACTTGTGTAGTAGTGATATCCAAAATATCATTCTTAATTTCATAAGCTACAAAAGCTTTATAGCCATCTACGATTGTAAAGAAAACTTTAGTCTTTTCGTTATGTTCAAGCATTTCTTACACCTTTAATTGATATATCGATTTTTTTGCTTATAATAGCAACACACGGAAAAATGGCAGAGAGGCTGAATGCACCGCACTCGAAATGCGGCAGCCGTCCTAGACGGCTCGGGGGTTCAAATCCCCCTTTTTCCGCCAGAGCCGTTTTTACGGCTTTTTTTATATATAAAATCAAATACTTATTTCTCTAGTTTTATATAAAATAGCTTTCGTTTTTAATTAGTTAGTTGTTTAGATATAGTTTAAACAATCATGATATACTCATATCTATATCACATAAATATGTGATGATATGTGATAATTTTTTAAAATCACATACTACTATTTTTAAGAGAATGAAATGTTAAATTATATACAAATACAGCGAGCCAAGCCAGCTGAAAAAACTTATGACCTTAGAGATGATAAAGGATTATTTCTAAGAGTTAAACCTAACGGTAAAAAGTTTTGGTTAGTGAGCAAGCAAATCAATGGCAAGCGAATTACTAAAACCTTAGGTTATTTTCCAGAGTTAGGAATAAAAGAGGCAAGAGAGTTATTTAATAATCTTTGCGGTGTTTATGACACACAGTCTTCTGTTTCAGCTATTACATTTAATGATATTTACAATGAATGGCTAGAACTAAAAAAGACACAAATCAAGAATTGGAGAGATAGTTCTTTACGTATTGAGAAGTATTTAATGCCAATCTTCAGAGAACGTATTTATGCTTCTATTGCTCCAATTGAATTTATCAATACACTTAAATCAGACTTAGCCCAACGTTCTAAATTTGAGACAATTAAACGTATCTGTGGATATATCAGAGAGATTGAAGTCTATGCTTTAAACTGTGGATATGTGAGTTCTCTAAAGTTTCAAAACATTGCTAATGTGTTTCCAGCACCTCAAACAACTTTAAATAATAGACCTGCAATCCACTATTCAGAATTGCCAATCGCTCTAAAAGAATTACAGATTTACGGCTTAAAGGCTCGTGCAACTTGGGAAGTTATTCTTTGTGGTTTTTATACTCTACTAAGGCCTAGTGAGTATTGTTCACTTAAATGGGAATGGATAGATTTTGACACTCTAACCATAACAATACCAGCAGAGACAATGAAGATGAAACGAGCTCACACAGTTCCAATATCAAAACAATTACTTGCTTTATTGCAAGCTAGACCACGAATTGGAGAGTATGTATTTCCAATGACACAAGGAAAGATTACTCAACATTTCAGCATAAATGCTGCAAGTTTATTTTTAAGAAGGCATGGATATAAAGATAGATTAGTTCCTCATGGCATACGCTCAATTGGCAGAACATGGTTTCATGATAATGACATTGCTTTTGATGTAGCTGAAAAGTGTTTAGCACACAATATAGGCAATACAACACAATTAGCTTATGACAGAACGGATTTATTAGAGAAAAGAAGAGGTGCTATGCAGCGTTGGTGTGATTATGTAGAGTTGTGCTTAAAAGGTGGCGCAGATTTGCTGTTATGATTTTTTTTGTAAGGTTGGTACGACAACAAATAGCCCCTAAAGATGGGGGGGGGGCTATTTTTTTTTACGCATGCATGTGCTTAACTCTGTCACGGACCTCAGCTCGTTTTGCGTTGTTAAAACGGTCTAAGGTTCCTACAAGATAACCAGTGACACGTCTGATGCGTTCAAACTTAACACCTTCACCTACAATGCCGTTAACAGCATGTAATCTTGTGTACACAAGGTTATCTCCTTTTACTCTTGTAGATGATGGTAGTAAGGTGCTACATCAGCTTTTAACTCATCATACTCTTCACGAAGTTTTGTGCAGTGCTCAAGCATAGCATCAGCATCGTAAGGAAGCTTTACATCAGGATGATCTGCTTTAAATTGTTGTACTAAGATACCTACGATTTTAATCCATTTATAATCGAATTTTTCTTTTAGCTCTGCTTGAATTTGACACATTCTGGAGAACTTTTTTTCGATACCTTTACTCAGAACGTCTGATGATAAAGTTGAAATGTTATCTGACATAATTTTAATTCCTCTTTAAATAAGTTTTTGAAAAAGCGATCCATACGATCAATTGATTCGTAATTGCAGTACATTCTCTTGGTAAGTGACTTCCTGTGTCTGTCTCTTACAGGTTTGTCTACAGTACCTCTCCAAGTTTTATAACAGTGATAAATGTCTGATAGACATATACGATGTGTCTGTAATAGTCGTTTTTGACCTAAAAGACGCTGTTTTTCACGTTTAAAAGTATCTGAGCATAGCTGTAATCTAATTTTACCTGTGGAAGATATTGAATATTTCGTTTTAAGAAAGGTAAAACCTTTGTTTAATGGAGTAATGTGAGTTTTCTTTAGGTTCAGGTGCAAGCCTAATTCTTTACAAATTGCTTTGATATCTTGTAGCAGTTTCTGCAGAAACACCTTATCAGGATGGATAATGTAGAAGTCATCCATGTATCTGCCATAGTACTTACACGCTTTTACAATTTTGATGTAGTTATCTAATCTTGTAGGGTAGTAGATCCCAATAATTTGACTCACCTCAGATCCAATGTCTACAGAGATGTCTAATGTTTTAACTGTATCTTTGCTGCATTTGTGTAAAGTCAATGAATTTAAGATCTTGGTCCCATTCTTAATATCTTCAATCTCAGTATCAGTTAAGTTGTTTAAATCAGGTCTAAACATCTTTAAGATCTTCTTCAAGAATTGAATTGTTTCTGTATCAGGTATCTTTGCTGCTATAGCTTTTATAATTTTGTCATGCTGTAGGTTGTCAAAGAACTTACTAAAGTCACCTTGCAACACATAACCTTGATTGGTCTTGTAACGTCTGTAATAACGCATTAGGTGTACTTTTAAGCGTTCTTTTTGCATATCAATACCACGACCTTCTAAAGAAGCGCAATTATCATAAATTAAATACCGCCTTAAGATAGGTACAAGAATGTTGTTGCATAAACTTGATATTGGCACTCTGTCAGCTACAGGAGTTGTTACAATATGTCTTATTTTACCTCTTTCGCATAAATTAAATTCAGCACCTTTAGTAAATTCAAAAGTACCTGTTTTATAAGAGTTTAAGAAGTTATAGATATTCTCAAAGAGGTAATACTGATATTTTTGAACTGAAGGTTTAAAACAGACATTCTTTTTAAGTTTGTAAAAGGCATTATGTAAAGCGGTAGGATTAAAGGCTTTACTTTGCAAGAGTGACTGTCTGCTTGTAGTGTCACTTGACGTATCAAGACACGTCAGACAGTCTATTTTGCTCGTTTGAGACAGGTTCATAATCTCCTCTTTTGAACAGGCTTAAAGTTGTAGCTAAAGCTAAGCTACTGATAAAGCCCTCTCTAAAAGATCGGACACACACGTAACGCATTAGAAGCATTGTTGTTGCTGGCATTGCCGTTCCAGTTGACATTGCAAGCATTGGAAACGGAAGCATTTACAGATTATGACCAACTTCATTATTTAATAAAGTTAGTTCTGATTCAACAAGTTTTTGCTGATCTTTAGGTAATATACTTAAATACCTTTTAGTACTTGCTCGCCACCCTTTTAATTTTGTAAGAAAGCTTTTGAACAAAGGTATTAAGTTAATGTATTTATCAGCTTTTACATTGTAATTGCGACTTACATACTCTAATTCTTGAATGAGATTGTTTACATCGCCGATAGCTAAACTCTGCAAATATCTTCTGTAGTTGTATTCAGCAAGATCTGTAGGAAAGATTGAATTTGCATGAGTAATGTTATCCTGTATTTTGTCGATTAGATTTAACAGTTGCTTTCTTTCATGATCAAAAAGAAAATACAGGTAATTCGGATACTTTAATGAATTTGGTTCATTGTAGCTAATTTTACTATCGTTAAAATCACTTGATACATATTCAGTTAACCTCTGTCTTAGTTTTAACCAGTCTATGTAGATTTGAAAACTACTTTCTTTTCGTTTTGATTTAAGTATGTTTGACATAATTCTTTCTTTGTTTATAAAAAAAAAGATAGCTTCGCTCTCGTGCAGGCAGGCGCAAGGCCTGCCGATTTGTTGCACGATTCGCTACGCTATGAGGAAGAGCGGACACACACGCAACGCAATAGAAGCATCGTAGTTGCTGGCACAGCCGGCCCAGTCGACATTGCAAGCACCGGAAACGGAAGCAACATCTTTTAGCCAGATAGCAGCTACAGCAATCTCATGGGGTGATCTGTGTCTGAAGATAGGCAATTGCAGATGTTGCATGTGAGAATCGTAAGGTGATGAAGCCCATCTGTAACCACCATATACCTCAGGTTCAGACATTAACACGGCCTTACAATCAGCCCATTCAGCATAAATACAAGCACCTTTCCAAGATGGATAAGACATACAAGGCAGATTTGCATCAAAACCAGTAGAAAATAGATTTCTAAAAGTGAGAACAGAGATACCCTGATCTTCAAAATCTTTCTTTAACCAGTTATTGATGACCTTTGGAATAACGGTTTTAGCCATGTAACTGTCTTTGTAAGCGCAAGTTTCATTCTTACCTACATTCTCATTGTCAGCATTCCATGGAGCAGAACCTTGTACAGTGTTTTTAGTAGTATCTCCAGTCCATTTCAGACCACTCCATAAAAGAGATCCTGAGTTACCTACAAGCTGAATTGGCATTAGACCTAAGTGGTTTCTTGTAAGTAAAGTATCACCTCGGTTTAAATAGACATTGCAACCAACAACAACGTAAGTTGTACCTGTAACTCTACCTTTGATGTACTGTCCTGGATGTAATCTTTCAAAATTACCTGCAGCAAGCTCTGCTCTTACGGTACCGCTGCCATTACCTGCGTAAATCAAAGAAGTAATATCGCTGTCATCATAGTAATCGTTGCCGTAGTTCTTTGTTTTGTCTTTTAGAAGTTGAGTTGCAATGTACGGTGGCAGTGAGATAGTAACGTTTTTAGAACCGTCAAAAGAAACGCCGGCGCCGGAGTTGTCGAGAGTATCATCAATTGTTAACACTCTTGAATTCTGAAGTTTGGTTGCGGTAGACGCATTACCATCGATACCATCTGCCAAAACAATCTTTGAAGGCAACTTAAGAACGGCATCTTTGCTACCATCAACAGATACAGCTATAGAGACATTCTGACCTGTAGCATCCTGGATCTTAATATTACGATCTGTACCCCATTTTGTAGTGGTGATGTCGGCGGTTCCATCGAATGCGGTATTATTAATATTAGGTGCCGTCTGCAGTTTAGTTGCAGTTTCAGCATTACCGAAAATTGATGCATCTATTGTCTGAGTAAACTTCTTTTTACCGTCAATAGTTTCATTACCGTCTGCATGAAGAATGCTGTTATCTTTTTTTAATGCATTCTTTAAGGCATATGGTGAAACGCATTTGCTGTTATCTGAACCGTCAAGAATTTCAGAATCTGTAGCAATTTTTACCACACCTGCAGTTACAGTTGATGCAGGAGGATTTGCAAAAGATGCATCGCCAAAGTCGATAACGCCAGGATCGACAGAAGTGATAAGAATATCTAAAGCGATTGAAATGTTACTTAATCGAGCCTTCTGAGCTAAAGGCTCTGTCGATGAGTTTACTGCAAATAAGATGCCGTCTTCAGTATACACACCAACAGTGTGTACCTCGTACACGTTCTGAGAACCGTCAGCACCTGATACGTGAATGATACCATCGCCAACATTCAGACCTGCAGTTGCAGGACAGGTACAGACGACAGTACCAATATCTTTGGTTGCTGAAGTTACTTCAATAACATCAGAAGAGAACTTCATAACAGACAACTTTACTTTTTCAGTTCCTGTTGCCTGAGCATTAATCATGGCTTGTAAGCCTGCGTATGTAATTATCGCTGCCATTTATTCTTCCTTAAAAATAACACGAGAAATAGTTGAGGTTCTGATTGCAAGATGTGCGACTGATTTTACATTTGTCTTCACATGGTGATAGTCAGGAATTTCGACATGATGAGAAGTTAAAACACGAATACCAGGATGAAGAGAAATGCCGTTTGTAAGAGTATCTGTCTTAATTGGCTCTGCATCGCATCTATATGACGTACATACTCTTACAGCAGGTCTTAACTGAATGCCGTCTAATAAATTTAGACCTTGCGTAATTGAGTACTGCGACCTAACTGGCTTAACAAGATCCAGAGCGGTTACAGCATCGTCAATAGCTTCAGCTTTTACCTGCTGAACATTCAAATCGATGTTGATTGAAAATGTGTGAGGTGTTCCCGGTGGAGTTGTTTCCCACCATTCCTTCATCTGCACACCATTGCCAAGAGATGCCAACACGTCAATGATCGCCCGTCTGGTGCCATAGTGTGAGAGCGTTTTAATGATGGTTTTTAAAACGATTCTCTTTCTTGATACAAGCCATGAATCTCGCCAAACACCCACACGCCACTGCGATGCTAGATGATCTAAAAGTTCACTGGATGCGCTGTCTAACAGGTAATAAAAAAGGCCATCGTTTAGATGACCTTTTGTATCGCTATTTGTATGTAATGCCGTAGCAGCATTTTTAAATATTTCTTCATCTGCTATTGAAGACGGTAAAAGCTGATGAAGAAGAGTTTTATCTTCAATCTTATTACTCATCTTCAACACCACCGTAGGTAATGGTTACATCTGATGCAGGGCACTGAGCAACCTGAGATTTGGTGACTTCTGTAAAGACAGGTGAGGTTATTTCAACTCTTTTGGCACCTGCATTACGAAGACGCTTAATTAACTCATCAGGGTTAAGATCGCGCCCAATCTTTGTTTGCTGCCACTGTCTGTACTCTTCAACGGCCTGTACTACAGCTGATGTCACCTGAGCTATTCTGTTCACATCACTGGTGTTTAAAAACCACTTAAGATTGATTGTGTAAGCTACAGCTTGAGGTGCACTTACAAGTACGTTGTCTGTCAATGGCCTAATATCATCCGCGCTCAGGTAGTTCTTTAATTCACTAACAAATGTTTCTGTTGGTAAAGTACCATCTGTTAACAATGGATGGATATATACATTGCCGGCATGCTCAGGCAAGCCGTAAATGCTGCAATCAATAATAGCAGCTGAGAATTTTCTACAGTAATACTCGTAACTGTCATGAGGTCCTGCAACAGAGAAAGAGCCTGGTGCTAAATGTATTCTTTGAGCATAGGCTTCATCTGTTTCTGTATCAGCTCCACCTGATGGTTGATTGATATTCTCTACACTCTCAAGATTAGGTAGAAGATCAACCACAGTGTTGATAGCACCTGCTTTGATATTGTTGGTGTAACTGCCTTCTACAGTTGAGGTTGCCACAACATCAATAGTAGTTTCTCCCTCAGGTATTTCTGCTAACTCATTGGTAGCAAACATGGTTGTGCCGTCTGATACTCTTGTACCGGCAGGTATTGCATACACACCTGATTGAGCAGTGTTTAAGTTAAATCTTAAAGTGACGACTGACTTTTGAGCGGTAATACGCTGAGTGTTTACCATTTCACCTAGAGCATCTAGATGATCACCTGTAGCATAGGATAAAAGGTTTTGTCTAGCAGCAAGGTTGAAAGCCTGTCTTAACATAGTGCTTTCTGCAGCTAAAGACAGTAAAAACAGCCTTACAGGATCACCGTTAGCTAAAGTTCTACCTGTAAGCTCTTCATACTTACCGATAATGCGTTGCTCGTTAGCTGTAGCATCAACTGTTAAAAAGTTAAGCTCTGGTAAATCAAATCGTGGAAATATTTCACTCATTAATTACAACCTCCAGTGTTACTATAGGAACTAATACGCCCTCTGCTACATCTGATTTATCCTGATCTAAAGCAACAGATTTAACTTTAACTCTGGGCTCATCGCGCTCAATTGCATCAATTATGTTCAATCTCCATAAAGCTAAAGATTGGTTGGTAGGAGAATCCAAAGCACTATAATCAACCCCAAAATCTCTATCCAACGGAACGGAGCCTTTAATCGTTTTTAATATAGTGGCTACATTCTGTCTTATCTCAAGAAGTTCATTAGGAGGAGCAAGGCTAATCAGTTCATTTGTTGATACAGTAATTATCGATACGTTCATATAGAGCCTTAAATAATCTTAGATACCATTGACTTAGCATAAGCTACTAAAGAGAAACCTTTAGCTTCGGTTAGGTTCAAAGTAACATCGCAATTAAGCAAGCCACCTCGTCCGTCATAGTATTTGCGATCTTCTGACAAATCAGAGAGAATATACTTGCCAAAATAGTCAAGACCTAACACTAAACGATAGGCTTCTCCACTCTCAAGCATCTCTCTTAAAATTGCTAAATTCACAGCGGGAGATACTCCTAAATTTCTGATTAACTGAATTTTAAAAGAGACCTTATCGGAGTCAGGCCCTATAAATTCATTTACAGGCTTTTGACCTATGATCTCATGAGATGCATACCTGGCAGAACGCTGCACTTGAAGATCTTGGTAGGTCAGAACTCTTTTATCAGAACAGGTAAACGGCACTAAGCCAAACATCCCCTGTAAACCAATCTTCATATTGAATCCTTAGGTAATAAAAAAGCCCTAAGGTGTTAACCAAAGGGCTGTATTGAGAAATATATGTTTAAGCTCTTAATGTTTATACGTGCTTACGTAATTTTAAGCTTATAGTAGCTGTTTGTATGTCACAGGAATTGCCTGTTTGATAAATTCAAAAGTAAGCTTCACACCTAGAGATTTTGCTTTATTGATGATCCTGTTCCAAAGAGCTTGATCACGTAGAACTTCAAGAAGATCATACCCTTTCATGGTTAATCTTATTGATGGTATGCCTGGCCTTTCTTTCCAGAAAAGAGGATGCCTGTGGCTAAAACCGTCAATATCAACATCATTTACCATCTGATAGTTTGATATAAGTCCACTTTCCTCAAGTAATTCATAATGAAGGAGCACAAGATCATGTTGTTCTTCAGGTAATGACTCCCAGTGAGTTTTTATCTGGTTAGTCTCGATTGCTTCAAGAATTTCTTTAACTATTGTCCAATTACGTTTCATGATTCATCCAAACAGAGATAATTCATCATATCCTTTTTGATGAGCTTTTGAGTTAGTTCTACAACCAAATCTAAAGGACCATTGATATTGAGATTGTTTAGACCTTCAATAACCTTTTCAAAGCCCTTGTAATACATACAATCCAATAAATCATAACCTTTCATGGTTAATGAGCACTTATTAAGATTTGCAATAATCTGCTGAGCAGTACTGTCGCTTTTGATTTGATTACCTAGATTAAGGTATCCACTGTCATGAAGTAACTTAATGTGATGCTGTAGCTCGTTAATGTCATTGCTTGATACAGTACAATTACCAACAGATGCCTCTTCAAGGATATCTTTTAACAGTTTCCAATTTCTGTACATAAGCGCAACCTTTGTAAACAGTACTTATACAATTTTAGTAACTTCATAATTATCATCTACAGTAAACTCAAATGATACAGGCTCATAGTCTTGGATTATATTGTTATCCAAAATAGTCAAAAAGAATACTTACAAATCGCCATACTCCGTATAAAAAAGGCCATATAAAAGTTTCATAAAAACCATACGGTGTATAACCATGAGGATCAAAAAGAAATTCATACCACTTTAAGGATGAAAAGCTAACATAGATTATAAATCCAACTATTAAGCAGTATTTATGCCTTGTCCAAAATCCTTTTAATGCATCTTTAATTGATTTTAGTAACTTCATATTGGCTAATATCCCTTAATTAGATATCTTATGAACAACGTAGTCCAACCAATAACATGCCAAAGCCCCTCTAAAAAAGGAAAAACAAAAAGTTCAGAAAAATTATATGGTGAATAATGCTGTTCAGCAATAAATTCATAGTATTCATACCATTTAGGGCAGGAAAGAAGTACATATACTGTAAAACAAATAATTAGACAATATTTATGTCTCTTCCAAAATCCTTTTAATGCATTTTTAATTGATTTTAGTAACTTCATAATTATCATCTACAGTAAACTCAAATGATACAGGCTCATAATCTTGAACTATGTGGTTGTCAGATAAAACCACAAAGTCTTTACCCTTATTATAGGTCTTTCTAAAGTCTCTAAAATCACTATTACTTAAGATTTCATAATTATAAAAATCTAATGGAAGCGATAAAAAATCTAACAGGTTAGCTGACCAACACCCAAGGTATTCAAAACCTTCAAACTGAAAACTATCCTCAGCATATACAGCTAATTGATTAACTGTAACTTTGTATCTTTTATCATCAATTTTTTCAATAGCTCCTGCAGGCAAACTTTTTAAATTAAAACTTCCCATTGCAGCAAACAAACCATTAGGATATAGATTGCTTGTTTTTCCTGTAGAATTAACAGGAGCGAAATTATTAGATCCAACATGTCTGTTGTTATAGTCATTGATAAAATTGAACTCAGTTAAATCAGGATCATCTTTTAACTGCTTAGCTAACATTCTAGCCAGTTCTTTCTTACCGGCTTCATTGGTAGCATTTTTTATAAGTTCATCTGTTTTTTCTTTTACAGCATCATATTTGTACAACCAATCCCATTTGATAAAGAACGGATCATCATAGCAATCATCATCTTGCTCATATCTTTCTTTACCATTTTCGATAATTTTGTGTCGATGCTGTTCAAAATCAAAACCGTCATTACACAGCCACTTTTCAAACATCAGTGCAAGGTAATACCAACCTTGTTTATCTTCAGCTAAAGGAACTTTAGCTTTTGAGATGTGTCGGGCAATCTCAGGTAAAGTGACAATAGTTTTAAACTCATCAACTGATGATACGGGCAAAGTGCACTTTTGATTATCAACAACTATGTCTACAGTAGGCATGATTAAGCCTAATGAGCTGTTGTCTTTGTCAGGTGTACCCGAAGATGAGCCGGGTGAATCTTGTTTACTTTGCTGCTCTTTTATCTTTTTAGCTGTTACTCTGTCCTTGTAGTCAACAGAGGGAAGAGAGTTGACTACTTTCATTTTAGTAAATGCTGCCTGATGTCTGTTTTTACATTCAGCATTACCATCATCAGCAAATGTTGTTGATGAGCCTTGTGCTACAGAACCACCGCATGACACACTGTCACCAATACGACCTACAGGAATACCATTAACAAAGACTGTAGAAGAACCTGATGCAATTGCTCCTGAGTGTGGAATATGGATAATACAGCCATGAGCTGAATATGAATCACCAACTCTACCTACAGCAATCTTGTCAACAAATACATTTGATGATCCTAAAGCTAAAGACACTGGAGGACATAAGTCATGACCAGTATTAGTATCTCCAACTCTTGTAACAGCAGGCATATTTGCTCCTAGTTAATGTTTACCTTAGAACCTGTAATATTTACGTTAGCACTTGAAGATATGTTGATATTTCCTTTAGCATCAAGGTTGATAGTACCGTCTGTAGTTACATTCACAGAAACCTTGGTAGTTACATCAACCTTTTGTCTGTCAGCGTGGATATGAGTATCAGCAATGACAACATCAAGTTCATGTGATTGTCGGTTATAAGTAACTGTGGTTCCATCAGCAAATTCTACCTTGCGTTCATCTTGGTTCGTTGTTGGAGGTTGAACATTACCGGCATAGAAAGAGCCTAAGATAAAACCTTCCTCGATGCCCTGAGGCATAAACACACATAGAACATCATCACCAACATCAGGCATGTTGTAGTCGTGATTTTTGAAGGTATTACGGCACAATACAGCCAACTCATGTGTTGTGAGATTGTCCTCATCAGAGATGGTTACTCTTGCAGTGTGTTTTTGAGGATTAGTAGAGCTTACTGTACCTACACGAATGATCTCGGTCAGAGTGCTTTCTAAACTAGATACGCGCTCATTTGCTGATAAAAAGTCGTTGTTCATTAGTATGTACTGTTTACTCTTCTAACATCCATGGATGTTACATAACCATTAGGCCCCATTGAGTGCTCTGCTCTTTCGATGATGAAGTTTCCATCAAAAGAACCAAAACCAGTTAACTCAATTACAGAGCCCGCCACCATAAGAGGATCACCTACTACAGATAAAGAGCCTGTAGTCTGCCTTAAGTTCAGCTTACGCAGTGTTGCTTTGGCTAAACGCTCTGCTTCTTTTAAAGAACAGCAGCGTTTCTTTAAAACGTATGTTTGACCTGATTCCTCAACACTATCGTCAGTGTAGGTGTAATCCTGATCTTCAACTTTCTGCTTTTGATTGCCTTTTTTAGATTTGGCTTTAGATGTCTTTTTTGACTTAGTATCTACATTGTTAGAGCCAAAGATGTCAGGATTTGAAGTATCAGCCTGTACTGCTACAGGAGATGACTGAACAGCAATCTTTGATTGAGCAGATTGAGTTGATGAACCGCCTTTATTGGAATCCTGACGTTTGGTAGTATCACGCCATTTAACTGTACATGCTTTGTATCTTTGTGACTGTTGAGCCTGAAACGACCAGTTTAAGATAGGGCTTGTACCCAGATTGTAGGTCTTTACAGCTTTCTTACTTTCATAGCTCTTTTGGTCAAAGATAATACAGGTTTGTGCACTTACCTTCACGGATAAGCCAGCGTCTTTACATAAACGCTGTAGAAGAGCCAAATCACTTTCACGTTTTTGGTCTAACCTGTCGTATTCTGGAACATCTTCACAGTCAAAGAAGAACTTGAGACCTGCCTCATCGGCTATCTGCTGACCTAATGTTTTTAAGCTTATGTTCTCAAAGTTACGTGTTTTAAGCTCACGTCTGATGGTGGTATCTAAAGGAATACTTACAGCCGAGAGCTCAAATATTCTTGGTGAACCTGAGGTCTTTAAGCTGTCCACAATCATGGTATCTGTAGCTAAGCTACCTCTACTCTCAGTTTCAAAAGTAGCTGTGATTTTAGCACCGCGCTCAGGAGACCAAGAGCCAGCCCATTTGCCTGTTTCGTCTTTTAACGTAACTGTAAGTTCGTCACCTTCATCCTCAATCTTATCTGTATAAGAGATGTTTAAAAGATCTTCGTAAACGTCTTTTGAGATATCAGTATTCTGATAAACAACACTTACAAAGGTATGTAGTACAGAAGCTAAGTTATCCATTACTGTTTCTCTTCCATGGTGGTAATAACTGAGGATCTATAGCTCTGGGTGATACATTGATATCTGGTATAACAATCTGTAGATCAGCAGGCATAATTGCATAGTGACTTAAAGATAAGTTTGCAGCTATAAGCTCTGACATCAGATACTCACTGCCCAACTGCTCTTTAGCAATCTTATCCCAAGTGTCACCTTGGATTGAATTATATATTTTGCTCATATTGTTCTATACTTTAAACAAATATCAATCATTACAGGTATGTCTATGCAAGATGATAAAAAGCTGTCTTTAAAAGACTGGTTTGAACTAAATTTAGGAAGTAACAACGTACAAAGAACTGTTTTACTTATTACTCTTGCAGTGATATTTCTTACCATTGGAGCTTTAGGTTTCTTTGTTTTGTACATTATTTCTTTATTTGTCTCTGCCTTTGTAGGCTTTGTATCTTCTTACATTTTAGGCGACAGCTTTGCAGATACTGTATGCTCAGTTTGCATGGTTGCATTCCTTATTCTAGGGACTCTTGCAGGTGTTTTTTATCTACTAGAAGAGTTCCTTAGCATAAGCAGACTTAACTTTAAGAAAAAGTAAGTCTTGACCTGTCACTAAAGAGTTTTTCTAATTCTCTCTTTAATGAGTTACGACCTTCAGTTAAAGCCTTAGTTGCCTGAGCATAAGGATCTGCCTTTTCACCATTACCAGCATTAACTGTAATTTGAGGATTAAAGTTAACAACTATGGATGAGGTCTTAGTGCTGTTGCCACCATAGGTTGAATTAACCGTTGAATTAGATACATTGTTAGTAGAACCTAAGCTACTATCTAACTCAGGTATCATCACCGCTGATGGAGCATAACCATATCTGTTTTGAGCTTCCTGACTTGAGAAGTTTGTTACAGCTTCATTACGTGCACTGTATTCAGCGTTTTGAGCTGATACAGATAACATTGATTCAAGTTTTGATAATGGAAGTACAGCTTCGTTTTCCTTACCTTCACCAATCAATGCTAATGTAGGAGCTGTAGCAATACCACCTGTTGCAAGGGCAGGTATTTGAGGCATCTCAAAACCGTAGGTCTTACCACCGACACTTGGCACCCAATCAGGAATATCAACACTGATAGAGCCAATAGATGAAAAGGCTTTATTGATAAGGTTGATTAAACTGTTGATAGGGAGCTTAGCCAAATCTACCAATGCACCAAAGACGTTACCAAATATATTTTTAACATTCTCCCAAGCAGCACTCCAGTTGCCTGTAAATACATTGGATACAAAATCAATTATGTTACTAAAGATTGCTTTTACTCGTTCCCAAACACTTGATACAACTGATATCAGTGTCTTAAAGCTGTTTACTGCTGTTCCTATTACAGTTTGAACTACAGTAGCAATACCAGGGAACTTTTGCGCAAACCAATCCCATAGCTGACCTGCCTTTTCCTTAACAGTATCCCAGTTTTGGTATAACCATACACCGGCTGCAATCAAGCCACCGATTAAACCAATGATTAAACCAATTGGATTTGCCATGAGCACAATATTTAAGATCCTGCCAGCTGCAGCCAAACCTTTCATTACAGTAGAGCCCACAATCATAGCTGCACTCATAGCCTTTTGAGCTGTTACATATAACCAAGTCTTAGCTGTTGATAAGCCTGTCATATTGGCTAAAACAGCCATTACAGCTCCTGCTGTTTTTGCTACAGTAGAGCCCACAATCATAGCTGCGTTTTTAGCCTTTTCTGCAACTGTAAGTGCAATGGTCTTGTATGTCTGTAGACTAAAAACTACAGATAGAGCTGACACAACAGCTTTGTATGCTGTAGTAATTCCTTTACCTGTTAAAAGAACAGCATTGTGTACTTTATGAGCTACAGTACTTGCTATGACTTTATAGGTGTTCAGGCGAAACAGTGCAGTAAGCCCTTTAAGAACACTTGCAGATACTCTCATACAAGTAGAGCTTGCCGACATTACGCCATTTGCTACAAGCCAAACCTGATTTAATCTGCCGAAGATTACAACACCTCTGCCAATACAGGTGATTAAGCTACCTGCTACCCATGTTAAAGCACCAAGGACAATCTTACCACCTGCCATTACACCAAAGAGATATAACGCGCTCTTGGTCAATGTAGGGAACTTTTGTGCAAGATTTACGATCATTGTGCCAAGTTCAATGGCTTTGCCTAAAAGGTCATTCCATACAGGTAACAATTGCTGACCAATAATGATGGACAGAGCCTTCATATTGTTAGCTAAGATCTTCTGTTGAGCTTCAGCAGAGCTGTCAGCAATATCAGCATCTTTTTGAACACTGCCTTTATTGTCTGATGTAGCTGTATTCATACCAAGATCATAGTAACCAGCTTTGTTTGAAGACAACATATCTACAGTAGCCAGTAACTCTTGGTTCTTACCAAAAATTTTAGACATGGTTGCCTGTTTTTCAGCTTTTGGCAACTTGTTTAAAGCATCTAAAACAGCAGAGATAGCAGCCTGAGCTGATTTAGGACCACCATTCATTGCCTGAGCTAATTTCTCGGCATTTATGCCTAGAGCATTCCAACCTTCAAGCTGATTCTTGGTTGCACCCTTGCCCATTGTCAGAGACTTGATAAACAAGGTTTGTGAGGTAGATGCAGCACTTGCAGATGAAGACATCTTGGTGAATGCTGCTGATAAACCTACAATCTGATCATTGGTAAGAGAGGTGAATGATCTTACAGTAGTAGCAGAGTTCTGCATTACACTGATTAAAGAGCCCGCATCAGCCTGTGCAGCCTTTGATACAGAGTTGATAGTATCAAATAACTGTGTAGTCCTATACATATCACCGGTTAACTGATCGTTAAACTGATTAAATGAGTTTGACACAGTATCACTTGACAGATTTAAAGCATCTGATGCGTTTGCTACAGCTACAGAGTAATCTTTAATCTGTTGGATATTCTTAGGATCTACAGTACCTGCTGTAATGCCAGATACCTGTATCTTCTGATACTCACCAACAGAAAGATCATCCTGCTTAGAAAGCTCCATGTTAATCTTCATGAGAGCTTCAGCTTTGTCAGTGTACAAAGCTAGATTTTTAGTTTGAGCATCAAAATCAATAGCATCGTTTAAAGGCTGTTGCACTGTCTTTAACATTGCATAGCCTTCTAGCATAGAAGTAGCCCCTGACATCCTTAAATTTTTGCCAGACTGCATGATATCCTGACCGTGATTTACGGTTTTAGATGCTTTTTCTATAGCTTCAACGTTCTTTTTTAAGATTGAATTTTGCTGTTCATACTTTTTAGAAAGCTCTTCTACAGACAAACCTGCAGTTTTGTTTTGAGACTCTAAATCACCTAACTCATTCTTAACTTTGTTAAGTTCATCTTTGTATTTGTCAGCTACTCTTTGTGCTTTATCAAAATTAGACTGCATTGAGGCTGTGACCTTGCTTGCAGTCGACATTTTTGTTTTAAGCTCTTCTACCTTCTTGGCATATTTGGCGTACTTGTCGGTTGCTTCAACAATTTCTTTACGCTTTGTGATTACAGCCTGTAGCTTTTCAATTTCCCCAGCAGCAGTTTGAGTTTTAGTCCCCATTGTGCTCAGTTGAGTATTTACAAGCTTGATACTGTCATTAAAAGCTTTGCTGATTTTACCGGCAATGTTTAAAACAAGTTCGCGCTCAATAGCCATGGTTAGAACTTCCTTGGTTTATCACTTCCTGCTGTTTTTTTGTTCAGCAACAACGTCTTTGATAAGTGACATCAAGTCACCTAATGGAAGCGATTCTAATTCAAGATATGAAGAATGTAGGTACTGTGACATTCTTATAACTCCTCGCCTTAAAGTATGAAGTTGCTCTTCAAGAGAGGAGTTGGTATCAATACCTACGCTAGCAAAAAAGATGAGATTTGAGCTATTACAGATACAACTTCTTTAGCAGGTAGATTTTCAAAAAATTCAATTGGTTGCTGTGAAGCTGATGCTGCAATAAAAATTGCAAAGTCAGGGTCGCCTGATACAGTTAGTAATAAATTACTTGCCTGTACTCTTTCTTGAGGCTTTGCCTTACTGTTAACGTAAGATTTGTGATATTTTAAAAGCTCTTTACCATTGATATTTTCTAATGGAATATCTAGTTTATTGTAAGATTTGCCTTCAAATTCATAGGGCTTATCAAATGTTAGTTTCATTTTAAATCTCTTAAACAGCTATAATTAAAAGGTCGTCAAGCCGTAAAACAGCCTGACGAGTTACGACACGACACGACACTACATTCCGACATCGAAACGTACGCCTTCAAGGTAGTCTTTGCCGTTGATCTTGCATACAAAATTGAATTTATCAATTTCAATCTTGTCTACACCATTTAAGGTGTACTTTAAGTAAACAACCTCAAATTCTTCAGTCTCATCCATAGTAGCTGAAGGTTCAAACTTGCCAATTTCAAAGCTTTTTGGAGTTGTTCTTAAAGAGACTCTTGCAGGAATAGTCTTGTATTCACCTGATGCAGAGTCGTAGTACTGAACAGAACCTCTAAAATCCATTTCATGAGTTTTTTGTTCTGCTAACTCTGCAGCCTGCTCAGTTGCAGCTCTCCAATTGATTGTAACTGTAATTGAACCAGTATGACCCAATGTAGGTAAATCAACTTCACCAGCAACACCTGCGCCTTTTACAGTGTCAGACATGTACTCAATCTTAGGAAGAGTTAAGTCAGTTACACCGATGAGCATGTTTGAGCTGTTATATGCTCTAAAATTAACGAGTCTAATTGGCTCGCTTGTATTTACATCTACTGCCATAAATTAAACTCCTTAAGCAAATAGTGTCTGTAAGTATGAAGGATCGTACTCAAGTACGAAATCAATCTCACGGTTAGGTGAAGGAGGAGTGATATAGACGTGGAATACAGCCTTACCATCCATTAAATCAGTAGTTGGGTTCTCAGATTCTAAGAACTCTACACGACCACCTAAGATATAGCCCTTGCTTGTATAGCCGTTTAACAGGATATTGGCACTATCTAATACAGTATCAATCTGTCTGCGGTTTAATGGGAAGTCAATTCTCTGCCAGAATGTCTTTGCTAACTGAATAGAGATGAAGTTAAACATTCTGCGTACAGGAATAAACACATCCTTAACATCAGTATTGCCAGGATATGCACCAGTACGGTTGCCCCAAGCTACCCAACCTGAAAACATGTTGTTAGCAGTTACAATACCATTTCCGTTAAGGTATGAACCTCGAGAGTTATCAACAATAATCTCGGTACCGTCAGCTAAACATAAGCCAGTGCACTGAATATTCTTATTTGAAGGAGATACGTAAGGAATACCGCCATTATCGTCGTCAACTTCAGCTAAAAGAGCTGCAAACTGAGATGAGAAGTTGTAGATTGTGCCAGACATATTCAAGCAAGGCCATAAAACAACCTCATTTGTAGAAATCAGATTATTGTTGTTTTTATATGTTGGTACATCAGTATAGTTCTTTACAGTAGAAGGAACATCAATTAAGGCAATTGCTTTAAAGATGTCATTAAATCCATCTGCCTTTGCAGACATAACCGCAGCAACACCAGCATCACCTGAGTAACGAGGACAAGCGATAATTGAAGGGGCAACTCTAAACTTAGGGAATACATCTTCAACAAGTTCTAGACCTGACTTGACACCATCAGCGTTTACACCACCAATGATATCGTCAGAAGTTACCTTAGTAGGATCTAATACTTCAGCTGCTACTACAATGTCAGCATCAGTTGCTAACTTAAAATCAGTTGTAGAAGCATCGGTTAATGAAGTTACAACAACATAACCATCATCATCGAACTCAGTTACATAGTCGGTACCTAAAACGTAAGGTTCAGATCCGGCATCTTTACGAAGTACTAATGATGATAACAGAATACCAGTTTCTTTAATGGTAGCTGAGCCGGTCTTCTTATCAACAGTTAAAGAAGTGGTCTTTGCTGTTTCTTTATGTTTCTTAGGATCTAAGACGTTTACAAAAACAACAGGAGCTACATTGTATAACTGGAAGAATGAATACATCGCCTCTGATAAGGTGAAGTCATAGTTCTTAAAGCCAGTATCTTTTAAAGTTGCTTTCTGAAAGCCAAAAACCTTAACAGCTTCTGCATAAGAATAGCAGAGAACAGGTTTGTTAACGTTAGTCTCGTCTACCTGATTGATAGGAGCTGTACCAATCACAATAGTAATTGCAGAATTAACTTCTGCTGCAGGAAGTAATGAAGTAGCTACTTCACTTGTCCTGACACCGTGTCTATATGCCATGTGTTAGCCTCATTTAATTTGAGAAAGAAATGTTTTAACTACGGCATCAGGGATAGTTTTGATGCCGTTTACAGGGAAGATCATTGAAGCTAAAGTTGGTGCTTTAGCCATTAACTCTTTTACAAATACTGGATAGTCAGGTCCTGAGTACACTTGACCATATCTCAGTCCTACTTTAGTTAGGTTAGGTCCTGTATAAATTCTTGGGAATTTAAGCTGTGATTTTGATTCAGATTGAACTCTGACCTGAGTAGAGGTATCAACAGCATCACTTTGCTGTTTAATTTGCTTACTCATATTGTTTCTCCTTGAAATATTCATCTTTAAAAGGAAGATTGTTTGAAGGTGTGTGATATTTCCAATTAGTAGTGATCATTGCCTGCCACATTTTTGGGGCACCTGCTTGGGCAGATGCATCTGGAAAGATCCACTTAACATCGGATTCAGGAATGTAACGTTTATCTAAACTGCTTTCGATTTCAGATAGAGCTATTAGAAGTCGTTGAACAATGTTTAAAACCTCGGCATAACCTTCATTACCGTCATGCCAAGATCCGCAATATATGTTTACAGTGGCATGCGCAAACTCTCTGTCTACTGTTCCTGCAGAAGGAACAACCAAAACAAAAGGATAATCATCGTTTTCACTCTGCCTTTTAGGTGGAAGACAGCCTTTAAAAATGGAAATGCGCTTGTAAGAAGCCTCACTTTTATCTGTTTTCTCAGAAATAAGTTCAGTTCTGTTTAAAGAGCCTGGTCGTATCTCTGTAACTTTGTCAGGAGCTGGTTGCATAAGATTTGCTAAAGTGCTCTCGCAAATTTTTGCTACAGCATCTACTAGATTATTTATTACCATTCTTACTTAACTCATAATCAAGTTCATGTTGAAGTCGTTCCTCGAAGTAATCCTGTGTTTCTTCAGATATTTCATCTAAGATTTGAGGATCTTCGATTAACTGAGGAACTGCAGGTCCTGTAACTTTTTCTACAGGTCGTCTTGCATCGCCAACACGTCTAAAAACGTGTCCCTGCCATACAAAACCATTACCTACAGTACGTTGAACATTTCTTTTGACTGATACCCTGACAGGTCGTTGCGTTGCGCCTGTAGTGTCGTATTTAGGCTTATAGGAGAATTTATCAATACCAAGAGGAGGACCTATGATAATGATTTG
>CAZEXR010000007.1:0-24095 GCA_964516675.1 uncultured Enterobacterales bacterium
ATCTAAAGGGTAGGTTTAGAGGCTTCATCTACCCACACATATGCACGAAGCCTCAGAAAATAGCTTAATATTTAAAATTCTGTACTAAATTAGAAAGTTCTGTATCAAAACTATCCAAAGTTAGTTAAAAAATAGGGATTTATGCCCTATTTTTTTTCTCTTTTCAATTCCTATTTTTTTTCATGCTAACCTAAAAATGTAGAAGCGCTTTTACATGTAACTATGAGAATTTATATAGGAAAAAACCATGAAATCAAATTTAATCAAAAGAAGTATTTTATGTTCTGTAATTACATCAATGTTTTTAGTAAACAGTGTTATGGCTAATGATTTGATCTTCGAAAAAAATGTACAAGAGCTTCATTCAGAAATGCTTAACAAGAAGATTTCTTCAAAGGAATTAGTAGAATATTACCTAACTCGTATTAAAGTATATGATGGTGCAATTAACTCTATTATTACTATTAATCCAAATGCATTAGACGAAGCTGAGAAGATGGATAGTCTTGCTGCACAAGGAAAGACAGTTGGTCCTCTTCATGGAATTCCTATCCTACTTAAAGATAACTATGATACTTATGATATGCCCACAACAAGTGGTGCTCTAGCTCTAAAGGACCTAAAGCCAAAGAAGGATGCTTTTGTTGTTGATAAATTAAGAAAAGCTGGTGCAATTTTTATTGGCAAAGCTAATCTAACTGAAATGGCAAATCATGGTATGTCAATTAGTTCAATGGGTGGTCAAACTCTTAATCCTTATGACTTATCTAGAACCCCTGGTGGTTCATCAGGTGGTACCGGTGCAGGTGTAGCAGCCAATTTTGCTGTAATGGGAACAGGTTCTGATACTGTTAATTCAATTAGATCTCCATCAAGTGCTAATTCATTAGTTGGTATTAGACCAACACGAGGATTAGTAAGTCGAACTGGTATATCTCCTTGCTCTGACTGGCAGGATATCGGTGGCCCTATCGCAAGAAATGTATCTGATGCTACTTTAATGTTAGGTGTTATTGCAGGTTATGATCCTTTAGATAAAAGCACAGAGGCTGTAAAAGGCAAGATTATTGAGGATTACTCAAAAGCTTTGAAAACAGGTGGCCTTGAAGGTAAAAGAATTGCTCTTATAACAAACAATATGGGTAATGATCCTGAAGTAATGAAGGTTGTTGTTCAGGCTGTTGCGGATGTAAAAAAATTAGGTGCAGAGGTTATCCATGTGGATATACCTGAGTTGTATGTTCCAACTTTAATTAAAGAAAATGATGTCCAAAAATGGGAGCAGTCACCAAATTTAGATTCATATCTTGCATATGAAGGTGATGCTTCTCCAGTAAAAACAACCAAAGAGTATATCGAAACAGGTCTTTTAACTCCATCGATTGAAGCTGACTTTAAAATGAAAAATGCAGTTTCAGACCCTTTAAATTCATCTTAATATAAAGCTCGTCTTGAAAAGAATGTTAAGTTACGTGAATTCGTTGTTAATTATATGAAAGACAAAAAAATCGATGCTTTCATGTATCCTTTACAGAGTGTTTTGGTTGTTAAAACAACAGAACCAAAAGGTCAGTATGCAAGAAATGGTCTAATGGCATCAGTAACTGGTTTACCTGCAATTGACGTTCCAGGCGGATTCTCTACACCTGATGCTACAGCTCCAATCGGTGTCCCTGTTGGAATTGAATTTATGGCAGAACCATTTAGTTAGTGAATCTAAGCTAATCAATTTTGGTTATTCATTTGAACAGGGAACTCATCACAGAAAGGCTCCTGTAGGTTTCCCTGATTTAGATTTTAGTTCTGTTAAGTAATTTAACGTAAACAAAAGGCTAGCATCAAAAATTTGGTGCTAGCCTAAAAAGCTTTAAGAGATTTATATTTTTATTATTATAGAGAAATCTGTTCTACCTTAAAGTTATCACCATATTTTACAAAACTTAGTCTGTTTGTAAAACCATCTGGTAAGTCTTCTTCATGATGAGAAACAAATAAGATACTTGTCTTACCATTTTTCATGACGTAGCTAATAAAAGACTTAACTAGAGCGCGAGCATAACCATCTAGGCCTTGTAACGGCTCATCTAGAATTAGTAAAGGTGGATTCTTTACCAATGCTCTTATGATAAGTAATAGTCGTTGCTGTCCAAAAGACAGTGACTTAAATGCAGCGTGCTCTTTATGTAAAAGACCTGCTAGACGTAGCCATTTACGAGCAGTATTTATCTCATCATCAGATGGCTTTTGATATAGGCCTATTGAATCATAAAAACCTGAAAGAACAACATTTATAGCAGGTCCATTTACACGATAATCAAGATGAAGAGCACCAGAAACTACACCATAGTATTTTTTGATATCCCAAATAGATTCACCTGAGCCTCGTTTGAAGCCAAATACGGTTACATCATTTGCATAAACTAAAGGATTATCACCTGTAATCATAGACAGCAATGTGGATTTACCAGCACCATTTGGGCCCATAATATGCCACTGTTGACCTTTCTTTACTGTAAAGTTTAATTTATCCAACACAACACGTTGGTAAGCTACAGTTACATTCTTTAAAGAAACAACCTCATCACCTTCAATCTCCTTTATTCTAAATTTGGCAGGAACATTAGGTAGAGTGATGTTAGGAATAGAAGCTACACCTAGAAGAGCTTTAGCATCTTCATCAGCTTCAATTTCGGCTCTTGAAGCTAGTTTTGTAATTGCACAATCTTGAATGATACCCATTTCGGTAAGTGAGTCAGGAATCTCATTTGGTCGATTAACAATCAAAACTGTAGGAGTTTGATATTCTGTATGAATTTGATTAATTAGTCTTAATAACTCTGCACGAGTTTCAACATCTAAAGCATCAAAAGGAGTATCAAAAATAATTAAGTTAGGTTTTGAAGCTAAAGCATGTGCAATAAGAACTTTTCTGCCTTCACCACCTGATAATAAGCGAATAGGTTTATCTAGTAATTTTTCTAAACCTAAGCCTTGTACTAATTGAGAAATGGTCTCTTTATCATCATCTTTAAAAATTAGATTAGGTGTTATACCAATTTCTTCTTCAGGGGTAGTGCAGTCAGAATTACGCATCTCATAATCAGCTTCAAATAGTTCCATTTGCTTTTCAAAAGAAACTAAAACTGAATGATAATTGGTTGGAGCTACACCTGATTTTAAAGGAATTTCTGCATTTAATGCTTTAGCAACAGATGTTTTACCTGAACCATTGCCACCGATTAAAACGATTAAATCACTAGGGGAAATTGTAAGTGAACCTAAAGTAACGGTACGTTCTTCATCTAAAGCGAATACTGCATCTGTAAATGATATTGTTCTTTGAGTCATTTTGCTGCCTTAAATAATTTGAAGAAATCCATTATAAACTCCAAATTATATTTTGCAATGTAAAATATTATATGTTGCATTTTATGCAATGAATTGTAAGAAAAATTTAAACACAAAATTTAATATGCATTTCAAAAAGTTAAAAATTAATCATAAAAATAACAATCTATGTCGCAATATTTAATTAAAACGTAAGACAAACTTAATTTTCGTTTTAAAATCAAACTATAAACAATGTTGAATAGTTATTGGTCAAGAGGGAGGTTTCTATGTCAACCCCTAAAAAATTTGCTGTTTTATTAAAACCTACAGAATTACAACCTGCTTTAGATAGAGCTGTGCAATATGCTCGTGTAAATCAGAATTTTGATATTGTTGCTGTTCGTGTAATCAATGAGTATACAGATGATCAAAAAGATCAGATTCTCTCAAGAGAAAAAGCTGCTTTTGAGAAACTTCAGCGCAAGAGTAGTTTAGACAATATGACTTTAAAAGTTGTATTTAATAAAGATGTTGCTCAAGGTTTCTTAGATGAGTGTGAACAGGGTAATTACGATTTAGCAATTATCTCTGCTAATAAGCGTCATACTCTTAAGGATATGTTTGTAAGCACAATTGATAGCTCAATTATGCGCAAGGGCAAGATCCCATTATTGATTGTTCGTGAAGCAAGTGAAACATCTTCTTTAGGTCATTCAGTGCTTTTAGCTATTGATTTCATGGAAGTAGCTCATTTAGAAAAATTAGATGATTATCTATATTTAGCAGCATCATCTTTTGCTAAGTGTTTTGACGGTAGAGTTCATGTTGCAAACTGTGTAACCCCACATAACTCAGGTATGATGGGTGGTAATCTAGATGAGTCTAAGATTGTAGCCGGTGGTATTGCTAATCCAATGGCTGTTCATATGCAACTTGCTTCTGAATTTGCTAAAAAGCATGGCATTTCTGATGATCATGTTCATGTTGTTCAGGGCAGAATTGATGAGGAAATCCCAAGATTATGTGAGCAGCTAAATGCTCGTATGGTATGTATGGGTACAACTCCACGTAGTACATTCTTTGGTTCTGTAAATTCTTCAGCTAGTGAATTAGTTTTAGAACAGATTAAAGGTGATGTATTCATTGTTAACTCTGAAAACATCTAATTTGATACTTGTTTTATGATTTTAGACCAGGTTTTAAACCTGGTCTTTTAATAGGAAAAGGGGCATAAGCCCCCTTTAAATTTGATATTTAACGATTAAACATTAAATAAGAATTCAAATAAGTCACCGTCTTTAACGATGTATTCTTTACCTTCAGAACGAAGCTTTCCAGCTTCCTTAGCACCTGCTTCGCCTTTATACTTGATAAAGTCATCATAGCTGATTGTCTGAGCGCGAATGAAACCACGTTCAAAGTCTGAGTGAATTTTACCTGCAGCCTGTGGAGCTGTTGCACCAACCTTAACTGTCCAAGCTCTTACTTCTTTTACGCCTGCTGTAAAGAAGGTTTGAAGACCTAACATCTTATAGCCTGCACGAATAACACGGTTTAGACCTGGCTCTGTTAAACCAAGGCTGTCCATGAATTCTTTTCTATCTTCTTCTTCCATTGAAGCTAAATCTGATTCAATTGAAGCTGAAACAGGAACTACAATAGATCCTTCTGCTTCTGCTAATTTCTTAACAGCATCTAAGTAAGGGTTATTTTCAAATCCATCTTCTGATACGTTAGCAATGTACATAACAGGCTTGATGGTTAGGAAGTTAAAGTTGCGTAAAGCTACACGATCTGCATCTGTAAACTCAACGCCACGTAACATCTTACCTTCTTCTAGAGCTGGCTTGCATTTCTCTAAAGCGATAACCATAGCTAAAGCTTCTTTATCGCCACCTGTGCGAGCTCTTTTCTCTAACTTCTGCAGTGCTTTATCGCAAACATCTAAATCAGAAAGAGCTAGCTCTGTATCGATAACTTCAATATCAGCAACAGGGTCAACTTTGCCAGAAACGTGGATAACATTTTCATCTTCAAAGCAACGAACAACGTGAGCGATAGCATCGGTTTCACGAATATTCATTAAGAACTGGTTACCTAAACCTTCGCCCTTAGAAGCGCCCTTAACAAGGCCTGCGATATCAACAAATTCCATTGTTGTTGACACACATTTTTGTGGTTTAACAATTGCTGCGATAGCATCCATACGAGGATCTGGAACAGGAACAATACCAGTATTAGGTTCAATAGTACAGAAAGGGAAGTTCTCTGCAGCAATACCTGCTTTAGTTAGTGCGTTAAATAGAGTTGATTTGCCAACATTTGGAAGGCCAACGATACCGCATTTAAAACCCATTTTTTTAAGTTCTCCTAGTTAGGCTTGTAACCGTTAATTAAAGATGTTGCTTTTGATAACCCGTCGGTAAACAATTTATCAATAGCTACTAATGCTGCTTCATAAGCATTATCAATAAGTTCTTTGTCTTGTCTATCAGGTCTGCCTAGTACCCAATTAATAACTTCACGTGAAGGTGGTTTTCCTATACCTAAACGAAGACGATAATAGTTTTGTGAATTAGCAAGATTTTCTGTAATGCTTCTTAAACCATTATGACCTGCTAAACCACCTGCAAATTTAAATTTCATATGTCCTGCAGGAAGGTCAAGATCATCATGACAGACTAAAACCTCTTCAGGTTTTATTTTATAAAAATTACAAAGAGCACCTACAGAGCGACCTGATTCATTCATAAATGTTGTAGGAAATACTAAGCGTACTTCATTATCATGAATCATGCCTCGTCCTAATATTCCAGAGAATTTACCTTCTGGACTCATACGGATGCCATATTTGTCAGCTAGTTTGTACACAAAGTCTACACCGATATTGTGTCTTGTGTGGTCGTATTCAGAACCTGGGTTACCAAGTCCAACAATTAGCTTAATTGAAATTAAATCTTTAGCCATTTATAACCTTAGCTCCTTGTTTTTCTTCTAAAGGGAGCTGTTCATATAGTTGACTTATAGTCTTATTAAATTTGTTAACTAAATAGTCTGGCACTATCTCTTTTAATGGAGCTAAGACAAAAGCTCTTTCCTGCATTCTAGGATGCGGTAGAGTTAATTCTTCTGAATCAATATTCTCATGGTTAAAATCGATAATGTCGATATCTAATGTTCTAGGGCCGTCTTTAAAGAGACGTACTCGCTTGTATTTTTGCTCAAGCTCTTGCATTAGCTTTAGAAAGTTAATTGCACTAGCTGTAGTTTGCAAAATACAGGCTGCATTAACAAAATCATCTTGATCTAAATAACCTACAGGTTTTGTGGCAAATAAAGATGATTTTTTTAAGTCTGTAACGCAAGAAAGAGACTGTATATCGTCAAAAGCCGACAATAAAATATCTTTACTGTCGCCTAAATTAGAACCTAAAGATAAAAGCACTACTGCCATGCTTAGATATCCAACTTCATAGCTGCACGCCAAGCTTTAGCTTTTTTTAGTTGTTCCTTTCTCTTTGCTGAAATATTTTTTTCATCAGCAAAGCTCTCTTTAGCTGGAGTCTTTTTTACGTTTTCTTTTGGAGCTTCTTTTTTGAATTTCTTTTTGCTCTTACGTAGCGCAAATTTTTCCTGATTCTGGAATTTTCGTTTCTCTGCTAGAGCTTTGCTCTTTTCATAGTAGCCTTCCCAGAACTTAACAGCTTGTGCTAAATATGGTTCAAATTTTGAACGTAGTACAAAGAAATCATATGATGCTCTGAAGATATTTCTAGAAGTAATCTCTTCGATATTCTTAATATCATCAATTTCATTTAAGGTTAACTGCATTCTCCATAACGCCTTAATGCTATCTGATACAGCCATAGGAAGAGCAGTTACTCTTTCTTGGGTATCTAAAACGTCATTTAAGATGCATTTAACAAGCTCAGCTTGTGAAATTGGAGAAACCATGCTGTTAGTACGTTGATTTAATAAGAATAAATCACGCTGGAAAATAGTCCACATGATCACTGCATACAGGAAGTGAGGCATGTTTCTCTTATCTTCAGCATAACGTTTATCTGAATTGATTAGTGCATGTTCTACAAAGTTAATATAGTTTTGGTTGTCTAAAAGCTCTTCTGAATTAGGGAAGAGTAGTTCAAAAAACTTATATTTTCTTAATACTCTAAAGCTCTCTAAGCCATGTCCTGTTAAGAAAAGTTTATTAACCTCTTCAAACATACGTGCATTAGAAACTTCTAAAAGCTTATTTCCTAATTTCTTGATTGGATCAGATGATCTTTTTGGAATCTTAAAATCTAATTTTGCACTAAAACGTAATGCTCTAATCATGCGAACAGGATCTTCGCTATAGCGAGTCTCTGGATCTCCAATGATATCAATTACGCCTTGTTGTATGTCATAGATACCACCATTAAAGTCATACACTTCTTTTTTGATAGGATCTAAATAAAGAGCATTAATTGTAAAGTCACGTCTTTGAGAATCTTCAACAATGCTTTTTCCATAAACATTGTCACGGATTAGCATACCTGATTCTGCGCTGACACGAGTCTTTCCCTGTAAAAACTTAGGGGCTTCTTTATTACTTCTAAAAGTAGTAACTTCAATGATTTCACGACCATATACAACGTGAACAATCTTAAAACGACGACCAATGATTCTTGAATTAGTAAATAATCTATGAACCTGCTCTGGAGTCGCATTTGTTGAAACGTCAAAATCTTTTGGCTTTTTACCTAAAATAAGGTCACGGATACAACCACCAACTAAATAAGCTTTAAAACCATGTTTCTGTAGGTGATTTATAACTAGCATAGGCTGATTTGCAATTGCGGATAAATCAAGTCCTAGAGCCTTTGTGCTTAGTACTAGTTTTGATGAGCCCTCTTTCTTCACTTGGGCTTTATTTTTTTTCAGACCTGCTGTATCAAGTCTTTCTAGAGATGCTGTAATTTTCTTCACTCCGAAAATCTTCTATAAACAGGGCGCATTATAGCATTTTTATCAAAAACATTCTGTTTTTGTGACACAACACTAGAGAATTGGGCTTAATTTTGGCTCTTTTGGAATTAAATTTAGCTCAAATCTATCTACAGCAAGGCTTAGTATTTTTTCTACTTTCATCTCTTTATTTAAGTCAGTAGTGTTTTGTCCTAAAAAATTTAAAGCTTTTAGAAGCAGATTTTGAGGTGTGTCTATATCCATAACCGCTTTTGCATGGTTTTGCTTAGACAATTTAAATTTATTATCTTGCATTGCTAGTGGTAGATGAAGGTAAGAAATGTATTTTTTGTTAAGACTTTTATATAGACACATTTGAGAGGTAGTTATGTCTATTAAGTCTGAGCCTCTTACAACTTGTGTAATGCCTTGTAAGATGTCATCAGTTACACAAGCTAAATTATAAGAGATTACTTTATCAGCACGAATGAGTGTTATAAAGTTATCTGATATTTTACTTTGTACAGTCCCTAAGAGTTCATCATAAAAAAAAGGTTGATGATCTTTTGAGATTGAATATCTTAAAGATAGATGTAAATCATTTGAGGGTAATATATTTTTTTGTCTACAGTTACAAGGGTTAGCTTTTAAAAAAGATCTTGAACAGTCACAATAAAAAGCATCTTTGTTTTTAATTAGTTCTTGCGCTATTTCCTTATAGACTGAAACATGTTCTGATTGGATATAAGGAGGCTCATCATACTCAAAGCCTAGAGCATGAAGTTCGTCTATGATTACTTTTGTAAGTCCACTATTACAACGGTAATAATCTAAATCTTCAATTCTGAGCAGATACTTACCATTAACATGTCTTGCTTTAAGAAATGATCCTAAAGCACATACTAACGACCCAAAGTGAAGACGACCACTAGGTGATGGTGCAAAACGGCCTATATATTGCATAAAAATAGGTGGCATTTAGCCACCATATTTTATTAAACCAAAAGGAATTAACCTTCTAGTTGCTTTTCCTTAATTTCAGCTAATGATTTGCAATCTACGCAAAGGTCAGCTGTAGGACGAGCTTCTAGACGCTTGATACCAATTTCGATACCGCACTGTTCGCAATAACCAAACTCGTCGTTATCAAGTTTAATTAAAGTCTTATCAATTTTTTTGATAAGCTTTCTTTCACGATCACGTGCACGCAATTCTAGAGCAAATTCTTCTTCCTGTGATGCTCTATCTAGAGGATCAGGAAAGTTTGCAGCTTCGCTCTTCATGTGACCTACTGTACGGTCAACCTCAGAACGTAGTTGATCTCTCCAAGCTGTAAGAATTTTTTTGAAGTGAGCCTTTTGCTTCTCATTCATGTACTCTTCGCCAGGTTGTTCTTGGTAAGGTTCTACACCTGCGATCGCTAATGGGCCCATGGAGTCGATTGCAACAGCAGTCTTTTCATTGTCAGCCATAATATTCATCCTTAACTTAATTACTGTCCAAAAATACAGTTTCTACTATTAAGTGTTAACAAGTTGTAACAAATGTAAAAAATTCTTTCGAATCTTTATGAGTAAGCAATTATGCTTTAATATTTTAATTGTAGCAAGATCATAAATTTAATATTTGACATAGAACCGAAATACAAAATAAATATATTTAAATTCATTGACGTAAGTATCGTTTTTTAATTTTTCTTATCGTTGTGTTTATTGTGATTAAATGATCCACATAATAACTACCTAATGTTATTGGTTTATCTTTGATATAATGCACGTAAAAAATTATTGAATGATGATAAATATGAACAATGATAATTCAAGCAAATTTCTTCAAGGCTTCAGTGCAATCGATGATGACGATAGAAGAGAAAATGCCAAAAGATTCTCTGACGGTAGAGAAGAACCTACATTTAACGAAAGTTCAATAGATAGTTCCTCCTACTCTCAATCTAATGGAAGAGCTCAAGAGCCTTCTTTTGGAAATATGCAAGATGACTCTCGAGAACCTAATTATTCAGAGCCAGAAAATACAGAACATTCTTCTTCTGAAAATTACCAAGAACCACCTTTAGAGAATAATAATGCTGGCAATGGTAATAATGGCAATAACAATAATAAGAATAAATCTTCTGACGATAATGGAGCAAAGAAGAGCAATAAGGCAAGCTTAAAGAAAAGATTTATTTTCTTTATGTTAAAGGCTGGTGCTTCTGTTTTTGTGCTTCTAGCTTTGGTTTTTGTTTATTTAGATTCTGTTGTTGCAACTGGCTTTGGCGTAGATGATAAGTGGGTTTTACCTGCTGTGGTTTATTCAAGACCTCTTGAGCTATATCCAGATCAGAAGCTTTCTTTAAAGCAAATGCAATATGAACTAGACCTTTTAAAGTATCGAAAAGTTTCAAATCCTCAAAATCCAGGTGAATATGCTTGCAATGAAAAAACTGGACGAATTGTAATATTACGAAGACCTTTTGATTTCCCTGATGCCTCCGAGAATATGATTTCTTTGATGGTTGCCTTTAATGGTCAAAGAATTACAGAAATCTTAAATGCTGATACTCATGAAGAGTTAGGTTATGTTCGTATGGATCCGGTTCTTTTAGATAGAATTAACCGTATTGATCCAAAAGAAGATAGAATTTTTATTCAGCTTCAGGAAGTTCCAAAACCTCTTATTAGAACTCTTTTAGAGATTGAAGATCGCTCCTTTGAAACAAATTTAGGCGTTAATTTCTTTGCTATTGCGCGTGCTTTTATTAAAAACACAATTGCTCATTCTGTAGTTGAAGGTGGTTCAACCATTACTCAGCAGCTAGTAAAGAACTATTTTCTATCCTCAGAGAAGAGTTATTCTCGTAAGATAAAAGAAATTTTTATGGCTCTAATCATGAACCATAGATACACCAAAGATCAGATTTTAGAAGCTTATCTAAACGAAATTTATTTAGGTCAGAATGGCTCTGCTGGTGTATATGGCTTTGGATTAGCATCTTATTTCTATTTTGGTGTACCAGTATCTGAGTTATCTCAAGATCAGATGGCTCTTCTAGTTGGTATCATTAAAGGTCCTTCTTATTACGATCCATGGAGACATCCTGAACAAGCACTAGAAAGACGTAATGTTGTTTTAGCTGTTCTTAAGAATCGTGAAGTTATCACCCCTACAGAATATGAACAATACATAGCAAGACCTTTAGGTGTTATTAAACGTGGTTCAATGAACTACTCAAAGACTCCTGCTTTTATGGGTGTATTGAAAAGAGAGATTGCAACTAAATTCGGTCCTGATTTCTTATCTGGTAATGGTATTAAGATTTTTACAAGCTTAGATCCACAATCTCAGCAAGCTGCAGAAAAAGCTGTTCAAAACGAACTTAATACAATTGAAAGTGAAACCAGACAGAAAGGTATGGAAGCTGCCATGGTTGTAAGTTCTTGGCGTACAGCTGAAGTTTCTGCTGTTGTTGGTAGTAGAACTCCTCAATACGCAGGATTTAACCGAGTTATGGAAGGTCGCAGACAAGTAGGTTCCATTATTAAGCCTTTTGTCTACTTAACAGCATTCCACAATGGTATTCATTTAGGTACTGTAGTTAAGGATGCTCCTATTACAGTTAAACTTGCTGATGGAAAGTTATGGCAACCTCATAATGACAATAAGAAGTTTATCGGACCTATCCCTACTTATGTAGCGATGGCTCGTTCAATGAATATCCCTACTGTTAAAATTGGTATGCGTGTAGGCCTTAACCATGTACGTGATACTTTAATGAGTGTGGGTCTTGAAAAGAACAGAATACCATTCTATCCATCAATGCTTTTAGGCACAATTGAACTTACTCCATTTGAAGTTACACAGATGTACACAAGTTTAGCAACAGATGGTAGTTATAAAGATTTAACAACATTACGTACAGTTGTTAAAGGTGGAAAAATTGTTTACGAAAGAGCTGATTCAAAACTAGAACCAACTCTTGATCCAAAAGATTCATATCTAACAATGTATGTTATGACAGAAGCTACAAAGATTGGTACAGGTAGACGTATTGGTAGAATGTTCCCTAATGTAACAGTTGCAACCAAAACAGGTACTACTAATGATAGTAGAGATACTTGGACAGTGGGTATTGACTCTGATCAGGTTGTTGCAACCTGGGTTGGATTTGATAACAATAAATCTACAGGTTTATTTGGTTCATCAGGTGCAATGCGTGTATATGGAGAATTCTTAAAAGAAAGAGGTGTAAACTCTTTGGAATTAAAGAAACCTGAGGGTGTTAAATTTGTAAACTTTAACAAATCAGGAAATATTGTTGCAGATAATTGCTCTATTCCTGGTCTAACTTTACTTCCAGCTCGTCTTGATAAAATTATGTACGTTGACCAAAATTGTACAATTCCTGTTGAGACTCCTGTTGCAAATGCAGTTCCTATTCCATTTGCTCAAGCTCAATAATAAAAAAAGAGCAGTCATTCTATTTAAATTTGGCTGCTCCTTGTTTTTATGAAATAAATGCTAAGCGTCTGTATTAACAGCAGTGCTTCCATCTTTTCTTTTATAGGTCTCGGGTGTCTTGCCTTGTAAATAATAGCTAAATGAAAGAATTGTAGCTATGATGGTAAAAAGCTCCTTAGGAACCTCTTCACCTTCTTTTAAATTCTTCATTTGGTTAAGTAAAGCAGGATCTTTATGAACATAAATTCCTAGCTCACGAGCCATATCAATAATTGCCTGCGCTCTACTTTCATAACCTAGCGCACTAACAAAAGGATTTTCTTTTTGCTCTGTGTCATAGCTTAAAGCAATAGCTGCAGAGGCACTTTCATAACTCTTCTTAAAAGAAAGATCTTCATCTGTAGCATCTATAGATGGATTTTCTTGTGCTTCTTCATTTTGAGGATTTATAACTTCAGTTTGAGTTATTTCATCATCATCAATTTGATTTGCCATATATATTCCTTTAGATATCTACAGATAAGGTAGAGCCATAATTTTTCTTTGTGTTTTCGCTCATTACAGGTGTATTTGTATTGTCCTGTAAATGAACTTTACCAAGACGTGCTGTTGCTGTTCTGGTTGTGATTCCAAGCTCTTGCAACTGGCCTCGTAAGAAAGGCAAGCATTCTTGAACCTTTTGTAAACCATCAAATGTACTTGCTACAACTGATAGTTTTAACTCAGGTAGTTTTGCTACAGCCTTAATTTCAATAGGGCCTAAGTTTTGCAAATCAAATACAAAATTTAAATGCCAGCTAGTTTTGCCATCTTCTTCAACAACAGGACGGGCATTAAATCCACCTTCACGCCCACCATCATATGATGGAGGTAGAGGAATGAATTGATAGAGTAATGGTAGATTCTCTTTTGCTGGATTTTGATATCTTGTTACCTGTTCAAAGGTATCATCAATCAAGCTTGAAATAGTACCTCTACTACCTGCTTCCATCTTTTTAGTGATTTTTTCAATTTCAGCATCAAATTTGTCTTCCATCAGATCAACATTCTTCTTTAGGAATTTGTCTACAGATTTTCCTAATTGAGAGAATCTAATTGATAATAGTAAAAAAGCCCACTGATGCAATGCAAGTGCCTGTGGTGATGATGGAGACATTGGTCCAGCTGTAAAGTTTAACCAATTAGAAACAGATGGTAAGTCATCAATAGGGTTTTCTAACTTGTCTAAGAACTCTTTTGCTTGGTCTCGAACCACCTGAGGTAAAGCTTGATTATTAATCTGTACCTTTAATGAGTAGGTCAAATTATCAAGAGGTGAGTCTTTTGCATTTAAAGCCATGAAGTTAGAAGCTGCAACCGCCTCTGATGTTTGCAGTGGGGTAGGTGTATTTTGTGCTTTTACTTCATTAGAAGGTTCTTTTTTACCAAAAATTGATGCAATTTTGCTAAAGAATCCAGTTTTTTCTTTGATATCCTCAACTTCATCAACAACACTATGATTTGGAATTGGCTCACTTTGTCCGCTTGTAATAGCAGCAGCTCCTGGTGTTTTAGATGGGATTGTGCTTACGTTAAATTCAGCTTCATTATCTACATCTTTTGCTTCACCCTTTGTAAGAGCTGATAGATCTTTTTCCTTTCCTTTTACATCTGACGGCACAATGCTGTCTTCTAATTCGTCAGAAGGAACTGTCTCTTGTAATATTGAGGTAGCAATCTTTTCACCACTTGTTCTAGATGTTTGAGCGGTAGTTACACTAGGCTCTGTATCAGAGGTTGATGTAAGTCCAGTTAGAACAGATGGTTTTATTGTGTTATCTGTAGGTGCAGTTGATTTATCAGCTGTCTCAAATAGTTTATCAAAATGCTCGTTATCAGGATTTGAGATAGGTGAGTCATCGGATGCATCATTATCAATATTAGCTTGGCTAAATACTGCAGCTTTTTGTTCAACAGTAACTACACTAGGATCTGGTTTTACAGTTGAGGTGTTTTCAGTAGATGAAGGATTTGTTGTAACTCCAATGCCTGAAGCTGTATTAAATTTTGATGCAAAAGGATTGATAAGAGATGGATTATTCTCAACAACTTCGTCATCTTTGAATGGATCGACATCATTTACAGTGAAGGTTGGATTTACACTTTCAACTGTCTTTGTTGTTTGCTCTGAATTATCCTTAACTTCATCGCTTTGCTCATTTGCTTGAGAGTTTGCAACGGAGATAGTTTGTGTGTTTTCTTTTAAATCTTCAGTATCTTCTTGTGTATCTTCAACTTGTTCTGTGTTGTTATCTTTTAGAGCAATCTTATCTTGAGCATTTGCTTCAAGCTCTTTTGCCTGGACTTCCTTTTTATCTGCAATAACTTGTTTGTCAGCTTTAATATCTTTTTCTAAAGTCTCATATTGTGTATCTTCAACATCAGATGTGTCTTCAGTTACTGTAAGCTCTGTAAGTTTTGCTGCTTGTTCTTGTGCTTTTGTATTAGCTTCTTTTTGTGCAATCTCATTTTTATCAAGAATAACTTGCTTGTTTTCTTGTTTTTGCTCTGTATTTACAGCTACTTGCTCATTAACTTTAGCAGCTTGTTCTTGAGCTTTTATCTGTGCTTGTTTATTCTCTGCATTGATTTGTTCTGATACAGCCTGCTTATCAGATTGTTTGTCTTTTACAACGGATATTTCTGTTTCATCCGCTGTATCAACAGTATCTGTATCAACATTGTTTGAATCGCTATTGGAGCTTTCTGTGTCAGCTGCTTTTTGAGATTCATTTAATGCTGATTGCTCAAGCGCTGCAGTAACCTTTTCTTGAGTTTGTTGGCTTGAAAGAGAGTTTGATGCAATTGTCTGTGCAATTGAAGGCTTATTAAACTCACTATCAAATGCAGGGATTTGATGTAAAGAACTTATAGATCCATATATAGAACTTGCTGTGGTGCTATAAGAGTATTTAACCTGTGCATTTTCAATAGGTGTAGCACTAAATTCAGATTTAGTCTTTGCTTGAGTGTCAGTTGATGCTTCTTTTTCAAGAGCTTTAGCTGCTTCAATCTGAGCTTTAACACTTTCTTTAACGGCTTCTTTAACAGCTTCAGTTGCACTTTGTTTTGTAGCCTCAAGCTGTTCTTTAACTGTTTTTTCAAGAGCTTCTTTTACAGACTGTGAAGCAATATCTTTTGTTGAATTTTGTGTCGTTTCTAATTGTGCTTTGACACTTTCTTTTAATTCATTAGCAACTTGCGTAGCAACTTCTTTAGCTGAGTTTTGAGATACCTCAAGCTGTGCTTTTGCAGATTGTTCTAAAGCTTCTTTTACTGATTGAGTGGCAAGCTGTTTTGCTGAATTTTGGGTATCAGCAAGCTGTGCTTTGACACTTTCTTTTAATTCATTAGCAACTTGTGTTGCAACTTCTTTAGCTGAGTTTTGAGACACTTCAAGCTGAGCTTTAACAGATTGTTCTAAAGCTTCTTTTACAGATTGTGTTGCAATTTGTTTTGCTGAATTCTGAGTTACCTCAAGTTGAGCTTTAACTGTTTCTTTTAATTCATTTGCAACTTGTGTTGCCACTTCTTTTGCTGAATTTTGGGAAGCTTCAATTTGTGTTTTAACGGTTTCTTTTAATGCTTCTTTTACAGCTTCAAGAGCTAACTTTTTAATTTCATCAGCTGTTAATACAGGAGTAGCAGGAGCTTGTTCTTTTACAGGAGCAGATGTAGTTTTATCACTTGTAATTTTGGCTGATAATTCTTTATCTAAAGCATCTATCTGTTCAGCACTTACAGTTGAAACAGTGCTATCAGTACGACCTTTTTGAGCAGGATCTGGTAGTTTTCCTTCATTAGCTAAACGTATACGATCTTCTCTGAATTGTTGCTGTAGCTTTGCAGCTCTTGCTGACAATTCTGAAAGCGATAAGTTTTTTGCATCCACATCAGTCTTTGATGTGGTGTCTAGATTTTGGCTATTAGCACTTTGAGTCTGCTGAGCTATTTCTTGGTCAATAGCTGTTTTGCCTGGAATTAGATTGCTTCTTCTTGCAGTATCTGCAGCTTTTTGAACTAAATCATGAATGCGTTTTGCTGTATCTTTAGATACAGGATCAGCATAATCCTCACTAGTAGTTTCTGCGCCATCAACCTTATGCTTGTTTTGCTTGAAAATATCAAGATATGTAGATTCTTCTGGAAATTCATCAAGAGCTTGGCGAAGATATCTTGTCATAATTTGAGGAGTAGTGCTGCCAGGTTTTGTCTTTTGAACTACCTGTTCTTCTTTTAAGGTAGCTAATACTTCAGGCTGATTACTCTTAACATATGCAATTGAAGCTGAAAGTACTTCAGTGGTTGCTATTTTTGAGCGAGGTGATAGCTCTGTGTTTGGTGCATAAACATCACGGATAGCAAGATCTCTTTGTAAGCCTGCTCCCATGGATTCATAGTCTGTTAGATTTACAACACTCTGACAGATAAATTTGGATAGATTTTTACCTGCACTTGTTCCTTCAGATAGGCTTTCAGGAAGCTTTTTTAAGTTGCTTTCTAGGGTGGTAGCAGCATCTCTTGAACGGATTAGTTCATGGGAGGACGATAAGTCCTGGGCTACCTTTTCTTGAAGAGTTGGGTCTCGGTTAATAACCTGAACTGTTAACTTACGATAGTTGCCCATTTGAGCACTATCTTTATCAACTTCTAAGTCTTTTATTGACTGAGGATCTTTTAAGTATGTATTTAGATTGCTAGATAATTGAGTAAATGTTCTAGCATGAGATTCGCCTAGCAATCCCTTATGTCGGGATACTACACTAATATAATTTGATGAAGCCTGTGCATTTATCTTTGCAGGTTTCCCTGAAGATGTTTCACTAAGTTCTTCATTTTTAGTAGATACATCAGTTGAAGTTGAATTAACTGATGTCTTTAATTCGACGTCAAAACTATCCATTAGAGCGCTTTTTTGTTATATATACATGTACGACAATATGATAACAAAAAAATTTAACTTTGGCAGATTGATATCTCACGCTTTTAACAAATTTATAGCTAATTTCAATTTAATGCTTATTATTTGAATTTTTAAGCAAAAAAACTTTTAATGTGGACTATATTCAAAGAAATAAAGGTGTTAATTACTGTAAAATATGGGAGTACTAGAGGGAAAAATATGAAACGAATTCTTTTATGCTCAGTAGCTCTATTAGTTGCTTCTTTTGATTGCGCGTTTGCTGCTCATTCAAGTTATAGTCCAATGGCTCCACGCCAGTTATCTGTCAAGTCTACAAAAGCAGACTACAGCTATGGATTATCTGTATTACCTGGAAACTCAATTGATTCAGTTGAACCTTTTAACAGAAACCTACCTTGGAAAACTAACTATTATGTTTTAGATAAGTATTTGTTACGTCCTGTTGCTGTTGGGTATTCAAAGTTACCTGATTTTTCTAAAACAGGTGTTCATAATTTCTTATCAAATATTGGCGATATCAATAACACTGTTAACAATCTTTTCTTAGGAAGAGTAGGGGATAGTGGAACTTCTTTAGGTAGATTTACTATCAATTCTACTGTAGGTATTCTAGGTTTATTTGATGTGGCATCAGCAATTGGCCTAGAGTATAAAGAAATGTCATTTGATACTGTGCTTGGCAAATCAGGAATGGATAACGGTTCATATGTAATGGTACCTGTTTTAGGTCCAACTACAGAAAGACGCCTTCATGCAAAAGCTATTGATAATTGGCAGTTTACTTTAGTCCCTTCATTTTATTCTGTTGCATATGGTGCTCTTAGCGCTGTTGAGTCTCGTGCAAACTTAATTCCTCAAGAAGATATGGTATTCAAATCAGTTGATCCATATGCTCAAACACGTCAGATGTACTTGCAATATGCTCAAGGCAAAGTTAACCCAAATGAAGCAATGGAAATTAAGTCTGATGCAAATGTCGATGAATTTATGGATGAGATTGATTAAATGACCGCAGTAGACTTAGAAAACATTCGTGTGCAAATCAACGATGTTGATAAAGATTTAATCAAGCTATTAAAAAAGAGACAGGACTTAGTAATTAAGGCTGCATCTACCAAAAAAGAACTAGGTGTAAGTGCTTATTCCCACGAAAGAGAGTCGTATGTTTTGGATAATTGTGAAAGATTAGCCAAAGAAAATGACTTACCAAAAGGTCTTCTTTGTGATGTGATGAAACGTATTTTACGTGAATCATATAAGCTTTGTTCAAAAACCGACTTTAACTACCCAAGAACTTTAAAAACAGATGGAGATGTGGTTATTGTTGGTGGTAACGGCGGTATGGGAAGAATATTCTCAAATTACTTTGAAAATTCTGGCTACAAGGTTTATTCATTTGGTCACCGTGGTTGGGATAAAGCACCTGAATATTTAAAAAACGCTAAAATTGTAATTGTATCTGTTCCTATTGATATCACTGTAGATATCATTAAAAAGCTCGCTCCAATGCTAAGAAAAGATCAGATTTTATGCGATTTTACTTCTGTAAAAGGTCCTATTGTTGAGGCTATGATGAAGTATCATCAAGGTCCTGTTTTAGGTCTTCATCCTATGTTCGGTCCTGATGTAAAGAGCTTGGTAAAACAAGTTGTTGTGACTGTTCCTGAGCGCGATGAAGAAGCCTCTGAATTTTTAGTAGAGCAATTAAGAATTTGGGGTGCAAGTATTTGTAAGTGCAACGCTTATGAGCATGATAAAGCTATGAGCATAATTCAAGCACTGCGTCACTTTAGTACCTATAGCTATGGAACCTTCCTAAGTTCAATTGCACCTGATTTAGAGCAATTAAAAGATTTATCCTCACCTATTTATAGACTAGAGTTAATGATGGTGGGCAGACTATTTGCTCAAGATCCTCGTTTATATGCTGACATTATTATGTCATCACAACAAAACTATGAACTAATTAAGAAATTTGTAGAGAGTCTTCAAAACGAGCTAACACTTGTCAAAAATGGCGATGTGGATAGTTTTACGAAGAATTTTATGCAAGCTCGTGAATACTTTGGTGATTTTGCAGATGTTGCTTTTAAAGAAAGTGGCTCTATTCTAGCAAAGCTTCAGGACGAGAGATCATAATGCCAAAGTTAGCTAAATACTGTTCTATCTTTGCTGCAATTCTACTTATTATATTTGCTGTAGGTATTTTTGTTGCTAGTAATATGTTTGATTCTAAGATTTACTCTGTAATTAAACAGATAAATAATCGTCAGAATTATGCAGTATTTAATTACACCCCTAAAACAAATTCTTTATTAACTAAAAATGGTAGATTAGAAGTCTTAATTCCTAATACACCATTAGGTGATATCCAAAGTTTCTTTGATGTAACTGTGGATTTATCATTCACCTCATTTAAGGTTAATCTAAAAAAATTAGACCACGAGGGAAATTTAGATAGGCTAATTTCAAGTATGAATTTACCTATTTTTAAGTTACAAGGAGCTTTTGCTTTTTATCCTTGGCAGTTAAAGCTATCAGGTGCCTTTAAGACTTCATCTTTTTCACTACCACTTGAAGATGGCGAATGCAGATTTGGAGAGAACTCTTTGTTTGTATCTGGTCGTTCTCAAAGTAGTATTAAAGTTGAATTTGCCTCTGCTGGTGTTAAATGTCTTGGTTTTAAAAAATACAATGGTAAGGAAGCTTACAATTTTTCATTTTTAGATTTTGCTGTAAAAGCTTTACCTCAACTAGATATTAAGAATAAGAAATTGAGCTTAGATAGTCTATCTGTTAATTTTAATAATCTAGATTTTGATGCTTCTACCATTTATCTTATTGGCTTTGAACCTGAGGATAAGGTCAAAGACAATACTCTAAGAGATAGATTTAAGGTTAATAACTTTAGTGTTAATTTAGCAATTTCTGATAAAGACTCACACAATCGAAGAACTATTTCATCAGATGGTGTTTTAAATATTAACTTTGCTCTACCTTACATTAAAGAAGGTCAGATTCAGCCTTACTATGATTTGTCTAATATTAAATATAATTTCTCTATAGATGCTATTGATATTGATAATATGCTTAAGGCTTTAAAGTCTCATGACGATAATCTAATTGTTAAGTTAGTGTCATCTTTGTCAAAACCTTTAAATGTTGAATTAAAAAACTTCTCATTTGAACATGAAAATCATGAAGTCTTAACTGATGGTTTAGCAAAAGTTATTCTAGATGGAAATTCTGGCAAGTTAAAAGATATTGATGCAAAACTAAATACAAAAGCTGATAGAGAGTTTGTTGACCCTCTATTATTCAAGCAATATGAAGATTCCTTACTAGATTTATTAGAAAATAAATCTGTTGTGTTATCAAAAGGCGTTTACTCAACAACTTTAAGACTAAATGGAAAAGAGTTTACTTTAAATGGTCATCCTTTATCAATTGAGGAAAATCCTCAGGATAAAAATAGTGATGACGATGCTCTAACATTAGATGGTAAATAATCTTAAGTTAGGCTAATTCTTTTCTAAGTTGATTTATTTACGCTTAAAAATAAAAAAAATTAAAAGGTGAAAACGTGAGAATTCTATTATTCATTGCAATGCAAGTAGCTGTATTAGTACTTGTAAGTATTATTGGTTCTGTACTATTGAATGTTTTTGGCATTCATGTAGATGGATCTAGCTATAGCTCCTTACTTTTAATGTGTGCATTATTTGGCTGTGTAGGCTCAATTGTTTCTTTGTTCATGTCTAAGTTTATGTGCAAAAAAGCATATGGTGTACAAGTGATTACAAATCCTCGTACTCAGATGGAGTCATTTTTAGTAAATACAATTGCTACTTTATGTCAAAAAGATGGTTTAAAGATGCCTGAGGTTGGTATTTACGATTCTCCTGATCCAAATGCTTTTGCAACAGGTGCATCAAAGGATGCTGCTTTAGTGGCTGTTTCATCTGGTTTACTAAACTCTATGAGCCAAGAAGAGATTACTGGTGTTTTAGGTCATGAAATATCTCATATTAAAAATGGAGATATGGTTACTATGGCTTTATTACAAGGTGTTTTAAATACCTTTGTTTATTTCTTCTCTTACATCGTTGCAATGGCTGTTGTTAATGCTAGTCGAGGCAACAACTCTGATGATAGAGGTCCATCTTTTGGCTCAAGTATGATGTTCTATTCTATTAACTCAATCATGCAAATGGTGTTTGGTTTATTCGCTACCATGATCATGATGTGGTTCTCAAGATATCGTGAGTATAGAGCTGATGCGGGTTCTGCTATGCTAAATGGTAAATATTGTATGATTCATTCTTTAGAGGCTTTACAACGCGGTATACAGCCTAAAGAGAGAAAAGAGAAAAGCTATATGCAGGCTTTATGTATCAACGGACCTAAAACCGTATCAGAGCTTTTTATGTCTCATCCTCCAATTGAAAAGCGTATTGCTGCTTTAAATTCACTACAAGGCTAGAATATGGAATTAAATCATAAAGGTCCTATGATAGTAGCTGAACTATCTGGCAATCATAATGGATCATTAGAGCGCGCAATTGAATTGATGGAATTAGCAGCATCATCAGGAGCGGATGCTGTAAAGATCCAAACATATACTGAAGATAGCTTAACTCTTAATTCAACTCGTCCTGAGTTTCAATTACAAGGCGGTCTTTGGGGCGGTCAATCATATTATGACCTATATAAAAAAGCTAAAACTCCTCGTGAATGGATGAAACCATTATTTGCACATGCTAAAGCTCATAACATTTTTTTATTTAGTTCTCCATTTTGCAAAGATGACGTTGACTGTTTAGAAGAAGCAGATTGCCCTGTTTATAAAATTGCATCATATGAATTAAATGATGTTGAACTTATTGATTACTGTGCATTAAAAGGCAAACCTATGGTAATGTCTACAGGTCTTGCCATAGAAGAGGAAATTGATAGAGCTGTAAGAATTGTTCGGTCTCACGGAATAAAGGATTTAACCTTACTTCACTGCGAGAGTAGATATCCTGCTATTCCTGAGTTGTTTAATTTAAACTCTATTCCGTATCTAAAAGAAAAATACCAGTGTAAAACAGGCTTATCAAATCACGCCTTAGGCGATGAGTTAGACATTGCTGCAACTGCTTTAGGTGCAGATATGATTGAGAAGCACTTTATTGATGACCGAAATTTAGGTGGTGTTGACTCAGCTTTTTCAATGGATCCTGCTGACTTAAAGAAATTAGCTCATGATACATGCATGATTGCTACTGCTTTAGGTAAAAAAGAAGTGCATTTGCAGGATGATGAATACGGTATGAGAGCTGGCAGACGTTCAATCTATTTAGTTAAGGACATTAAAGCAGGTGAAGTCCTAACCAAAGAACATGTACGTTCTGTTAGACCTTGTATTGGTCTTGAGCCTTATTTGTTAGATACAGTGTTAGGTAAAAAAGCAAAGACTGATCTTAAAAATCCACTGCCTCTTAAAGCAACTGATTTTGAATAAAAAGAATATTCTATAAGACAAAGCATGATATTTTTAAGGTATCATGCTTTTTTTTATGGGTTTTATGAATTGATATAAGACTAGGACACGTTGATGATACCAACTAAAGAAGAAGCTTTAAAAGAATTAGAAATTGCTTCTAAAATGAATCCAGGACTTTGGATTGAACATTCAAAGAATGTAGCCAGAGCTGCATACAATATAGCATCTCATTGTCAGGATATGGATGCCAATAAAGCCTATGTATTAGCTTTATTACATGATATAGGACGAAGATGTGGAGTATATAGTGTAAGACACATTATTGATGGTTACAGTTACGCAATGGAAAAAGGCTGGGCTGAAGTTGCAAAAATCTGTCTTACTCACTCTTATCCAATAAAAGACAATTCTCTTGAAATTGGAAGAGTAGATATCACAAAAGAGCAGTTTGATTTTGTTAAAGATTATCTAAACAACATTGAATATGATGATTATGACAAATTAGTCATACTATGCGACAGCTTGGGCAATGACAAAGGCTTTTGCATTCTTGAAAAGAGATTTATTGATACCGCATCTCGTTATGGTATTTTCCCATTTTCTCTTGATAGATGGCTTGAAACTATAAAAATTAAAGAATACTTTGATAAGAAAATCAAAATGAATGTATATGCTGTTCTTCCTGGAATAGAGCAGTGCGTATTCAATTAAAAACAATCTGAAAAGTGTGTCGAATTTAAAATTTAGAATCTAACAAAAACAAGAAGGCCCCAACAAGTGGGGCCTTCATTTAGAATAAATCTAGCAAAGAATTACTTGCCTGACTCTTCCATTGACTTGATTAACTCAAGAACCTTGTTTGAGTAACCAATTTCGTTGTCGTACCATGATACTAACTTAACGAAG
>CAZEXR010000007.1:24105-24963 GCA_964516675.1 uncultured Enterobacterales bacterium
AAAGCGATACCAGCCTTCTCATCGAAGATTGAAGTACGAGTGTCACCTAGGAAATCTGAAGAAACAACAGCTTCGTCAGTGTAACCTAAGATACCCTTTAATGCGCCTTCTGAAGCAGCCTTAACAGCAGCACAGATGTCTTCGTATGAAGCACCCTTCTTAAGAGTACATGTTAAGTCTACCATTGAAACGTCAAGAGTAGGAACACGAACTGACATACCGGTTAACTTGCCGTTTAGTGAAGGGATAACCTTACCTACAGCCTTAGCAGCACCAGTTGATGATGGGATGATGTTACCAGCAGCACCACGACCACCGCGCCAATCCTTCATTGAAGGACCGTCAACAGTCTTCTGAGTAGCAGTTGTTGAGTGAACAGTTGTCATTAAGCCGTTCTCTAAACCGAACTCATCATTGATAACCTTAGCTAAAGGAGCTAAACAGTTAGTTGTGCAAGATGCGTTTGAAACGATGTCCTGACCTTCGTACTTGTCGTTGTTAACGCCCATTACGAACATAGGAGTAGCATCCTTTGAAGGAGCTGACATAACAACGCGCTTAGCACCAGCCTGGATGTGTAGACGTGCTTTCTCGTCTGTTAGGAATAAACCAGTTGACTCAACAACGTACTCTGCACCAACGTCGCCCCACTTTAAGTTTGCAGGATCACGCTCAGCAGTAACACGGATTGTGTTGCCGTTTACAACTAGGTTACCATCAACAACTTCGATTGTGCCATTGAAGATACCGTGCATGGTGTCATACTTTAACATGTATGCCATGTAATCTGGTGGGCATAGGTCGTTAATACCAACAACCTGAATACCTAACTCTGTACGTGCGATATAAGCACGGAAA
>CAZEXR010000008.1:0-24333 GCA_964516675.1 uncultured Enterobacterales bacterium
AAGTTTTTCCTTTTTCTTCTTCATTCAATTCAATTACATTTGATTTAATCATTATTTAAGCAATCTGCACTTTTTTATTTAAATAAAAAGAATTAGGGGCTTCTTATGACAGTTTCAAATATAACAATAGACTTAAATGCGAATTCACAAATAGTTGAGGAAGTAACTACTTATCTTAATACTCTACTTGGACCTAATGCAAAGTTTAAAGAAGATCAATTAGAAGCCATCATTTCAACAATCACCAACCACTCAACTTTAGTTGTCGAAAAAACAGGTTGGGGAAAAAGTCTTGTTTATTTTATTGCAACAAAATACTTCAGAAGCCATGGATTTGGACCTTCTATTATTGTCAGTCCTTTGCTCTCACTTATGAGAAATCAGAAAGAAAGCGCAAATAAGCTTGGATTAAAAGTAGAGTTAGTAAATGGAGAAAATTTAAATAAACTTCCTCTTATAAAAAATCTGCTTAAAGACAATATGTTAGATATTGTTTTTATAACGCCAGAACAGTTGGCAAAACCAGATATAAAAGAATTATTTAAAGACGTCTGTATAGAAGAAGAACTAGCTCTATTTACAGTTGACGAATCTCATTGTATTTCTGAATGGGGGCATGATTTCAGACTTGATTTTCTCAAACTAAAAGACTTCGTTAATGTTATGCTTTCCAACAAAAGATCTCATGTTTTAGCCACAACAGCAACAGCTAACAATGCCGTAATAAATGATCTAAAAAGACAATTTGGAAATACACTAGCAATCTTAAGAGGGAATTTAATTAGAGAATCTCTTGAAATGCAAGTAATTCCAAGACTAAGCAAAAAAGAAAAATATGCATGGCTTGTCGAAAATATAGAAAAACTAGAAGGATCGGGCATAATCTACTGTCTAACAACTAGAGAGTGTAGTTTTATTGCGTTATGGCTTAAAGCCAATGGGATAGCGGCAGATTCTTATTATGGACAGCGAGATAATAGAGAGGAACTTGAAAGAAAATTCAACAATAATGAAATAAAGGTGCTAGTTGCTACATCAGCATTGGGAATGGGTTACGATAAACCTGATATCTGTTTTGTAATCCACTTTCAAATGCCTCCTTCAATTCTTGCATACTATCAGCAAATAGGAAGAGCAGGAAGACAAATTCCACGAGCCAAGGCAATCTTGTTTTCTGAAGACCCTAATGATGAAAAAATCATTAAATATTTTGCAACTTCTTCTATACCTAAAGCAGAAAAAATGACAGCTGTTTATAAGTATTTAACCGAAATTGAGACCATGTCAAATCTTACGGGCATTGTTAGCGCTCTAGATATGAAAAAAACAGATGTTCAAAAAATATTAGATCATCTTATTGCAGGTAATTTTATTTCAAAACAAGGAAAAATATATTCTCCAACATTAAAAGATGAAGGACTAGATGAATACATAGATCAAATGAGTATCATTGCAGAGGCAAAGCTAAGAGATTTTGAAATAATGAAAGAATTTGCTGAATCTACTGACTGTTACATGAAATTCATTTGTAATTATTTGGATTCTCCTGTTATAAAAAATTGCAACAAATGCTTTAATTGTACACATCAAGGTCTTCCTACAAAGGTTCAAAATCTAGAACTGATTAAAAATGTTAATGACTTTCTTATTTATGCCTATAAACGAAATTTAGATTTATTTAAAATTGAACCTAGGAAAAAATTCCCCAACAATAGCAATATTGATGAAAATTTACTAATTGAAACAGGGTATTTCTTATCTTTCTACGGAATAGGACTAGGAGAAAATGTCCATTTAGGAAAATATCCTCGCAATTACGGAACTCCTGAATTTGATGATTTATTAGTTGATGAAGCAGCAAAAATGCTTTATTTTCTTGCAACACAATCCCTAGATGAAAACATCCAACAAGTTAACACGATAACTTATGTTCCATCGTTAAATCACCCAAATTTAGTTAAAAATTTTGCATATAAACTTGCTCAAAAATTTAATATGGAATGTTTAGACCTTATAATTAAAAAGCAACAAGGAAAATCTCAAAAAGAATGTAATACAAGTTTCTATCAATGTAAAAATGCATCTGAAACATTTAAACTAAACGATAATTTAATAGATAAAATTCAGAGTAGAAATATTATCATCATTGATGACATGGTTGATTCTAAATGGACATTCACTGTTTGTGGAATGCTACTCAAACAGGCAGGAGCAAATTCTGTAACACCTTTTGCTTTAGCAAATACAGCTAACGGATAAAAAATGATTTTCAACGACGATGAATTAGCAATTATACTTCTATGCACTGACTTATTAAAAAGCAAGCACGGGAATCATATCTCAAATGCCTTATGGGACAGCATTGCTCAAATTTTATTTATAAATAATAAAACACCTAAAGATCTTTTTAAAATGAGTGTTGATGATATAGACTCTTTTTTTTCAAAAGAAAGATATCCTGATATTTTAAAGAAAGTAAAACTTGATAATCTTGGACTTAAGATTACGAGCTTCCTAAAAAAAACAACTCAAATAGCAATCGCATTAGCTGATCTGGAAAATCGAGGAATAAAAGTTACCACAAGAGCAAGTGCTAATTATCCAAAACTTATAAAGCAGAAACTAAAAAGAAAATCCCCTGCCATTTTGTACTACTGTGGAGATCTGTCATTAGTTGGGCAAAAGGCTCTGGGAGTTGTTGGCTCTAGAAATCTTGAAAATGACATTGATGCAATTGAGTATACCAATACTCTTGTTTCTAAAGCCATTGATTGTGGATATGCAATTGTCACTGGAGGAGCAAAAGGTATTGATATTACAGCAGAAAAAGCAGCTTATGAACATGGTGGAAAAACAATCATATATGTTTCAGATTCTCTGTGCAAAAAGATTACTACTCCAATTGTTAGAAGAAACATTATCGACGGTAATACAGTCTACATATCCCAGGTAAATCCTGAGAAATCATTCTCAGGCATTAGTGCAATGGAAAGAAACAAACTGATATATGCGTCATCAAAATATACCTTAGTTGTAGCTGCGCAATATGTTCAAGTTGAAAACAAGAACACAGGAAAGCTTGAAATTTCCGATTCAAAAGGCGGAACATGGGCAGGTGCCATTGAAAGCAACAAACTAAACCTATGTGATCTTTTAGTAAGAACATCAAATTCAAGTAAACTTGAAGGAAACGAAGAGTTAATTAAAAGAGTTAATTGCAAATGCGTTGATGAAAGCGCAGCTTATAGCCCTGAATCTTTTGATGATATTATAGAACTTTCTTCTTTCAATCATGTAAATAAAGAAAGGGAGCCTATAAAAGCCCCCAAACAAATGGATTTATTTCCTTTATAAAGGAACCATTTTGTTAAGTTTTAAAACACTGTGTCTTGGCACTTAACAATTACGTAAGGCTTTTCGGTCTGTCCGTTATATTTTCTTACAATATCGCGTAAGAATAAGCTTGCACCTGCGGCATTTTGAGAACCGAATAAGTTTCTTGACTGAGCATAACTTATGAAAAGTTCAGTTTTTGCACGAGTAATACCAACATAAGCTAAACGGCGTTCTTCAGATAATCCTTTTTCTGATTCGCTCATTTCAGCTCTCTTTGAAGGAAGAATACCTGATTCAAAGCCCACTAAGAAAACATATTTAAATTCAAGGCCTTTTGATGCGTGCATAGTCATCATGTTAACCGCATCAACTACAGGACTATCACTACCATCTTCTGATAATTCACCTGTTGAAACTAATGTAATATTTGAAAGATAAGTAAGTAAAGGATCGGTTTCTAAGGCAGCATCTTTTTCTGATGTTTCCTCTTCTACTTTATCTATCATCTCAGCTTCATTCTCTTCAAAAGAGGAAATGAATTCTTTAACGTTAGATACAAGCATACCTAAGTTTCCATAACGAGAATGTTCTTCGTTATCTTTACCTTCTTTAGCATCCTTTGCTTGATAGAATTCATATAAACCAGTTTGTTGCAACATTACATCAACAAGCTCGTTTAATGGAAGAGCTTCTTTTTGAACTTTTAAAGACTCAATTAAAGCATAAAAAGGTTCGATCTTTTTATACAGAGTTTTTACCGCCTTATCTGCATTTGGGTCTTGAACATAAACAGATAGCAGTTTAATTGCTTTTAAAATTGAGCAGTTTCTTTCTGCGCAAATTGCTCTTAAATCTGCAACTACTTTAGGTCCAATCTTTCTTGCTGGAACATTGATAATACGCAAGGCTGCAGTGTCATCATCTTCATTGATTAAAAGACGTAGATAAGCTAAAGCATCAAGAATTTCAGCACGTTCGAAGAACTTCTGACCCCCAAAGATTACAAAAGGAATATGCTTACTTGTAAGTCTTTGCTCAAAGCCTAATGACAAATAGTTGTTTCTATAAAGGATGGCCATATCCTTATATTTCTCACCATTCTCATGAAGATCTTTGATGATATTTGCAACCTTTGAGGCTTCTGCACGGTTATCTCCGCAATTAAGAATTTGTACATTCTCTCCTCTGCCGATATTACCTTTTAAAACCTTTTCCATTAAGCGGTCTTCATTGAGCTCAATTAAAGTATTTGCAACATCTAAAATTTTCTGACTTGAGCGATAATTTAAAGCTAAAAGAACTTCTTTAACATCTTTAAATTCGGTTAAAAATTTCTTCATATTAGTATAATCAGCACCACGCCATCCATAAATAGATTGGTCGTCATCACCTACAACTAATACATGAGATTGAGGACCTGCCATTAAAGTTAAGAACTTGTACTGAATGGAGTTTGTGTCCTGAAACTCGTCTACTAAGATTTCTTTAAAACGACGATGCTGAAGATCTCTAATTTCTGCATTATTCTCTAAAAGCTCTACTGTTCTTAATAAAAGTTCAGAGAAATCGACAGAATTTTCTTGATTACAAATTCTCTCGTAAGCTGCATAAATCTGCGAAATTTCAACAAAATTTGGTTCACCAAACTTACGTCCCATTTTGTCATAAGCTGCAGAACGAATACCTTTTTCTTTTAAAGAACTAATCTTAGATACAACATCTGCAGGCTTAATCTCTTTAATATCGATATTCATATCCTTCATGATGCGTTTTACTAAAGTGTTTTGATTGTCTGTATCTAAAACAGTAAAACCAACCTGAAGGCCTGCTGCATTAGCATAAGCTCTTAAAAGTCGTAAACAAATTGAATGAAAGGTATTAGCCCAAAGTTGACGTTGATATTCCTCACCAACTAAAAGTGCAATACGTTCACGCATTTCTGTTGCAGCTTTATTAGTAAAGGTAACAGCTAAAATTCTTCGAGGTTCTATACGTTCTTTTTTCAGTAACCATGAAATTCTTGAAACTAATACTCTAGTTTTGCCTGTACCTGCACCTGCAATAATTAGCATATTTGTCAAAGGAGCACTTACTGCTTCTCTTTGAGAATCATTTAAACCTTCAAGGATTTTATCAAAAGAACTATCAGGAGCGACTGAGTCTAACTCATCTTCATCGCTTAAAGCGCCGTAAGCCATATTTGAATTCATTTGCATAGTATTAGTTAAGTAATAAAGTATTTAGTTCTAAAATATTGTCTATCATTATATTAGGTAAAAGCTTGATTTTTCGCTCATCAGGAGAAATTCCTGTATAACCTTTGTAAAGCCAAACACAAGGAATATTTGCTAGAACAGAGCCATATACATCAGTATAAGGATCATCTCCTATATGTAAAATTTCATCGTTTTTTACATTTTTAAAACGAGCACATTCTAAAAACATATCCTCATTTGGCTTACATCTTAGTCTTTCCATATTAGGACGGATGTCTTTTTCAAAATAATCTAAAACACCTAATTGCTTTGCATCTAGATTTCCATTTGAAACAGCTACTAAAGAATATCTTGATTTAAGATTTGAAAGCATTGTAAAAATTTCAGGGGCTACAAAGCCAGCTGAACGATGTTTTACAAATAATGCAACCAACTCTAAAGCTTCATCTAATCCGCCTTTTAATGGAAGTTTGAGTAACTTGAACGCTTCAACTAAGCTTACAGCTCTTAGCATAGTTACATCATTTTCAAGTTCAGGACGTTCCTTTAGTAGATTAGATTTTATTTTTGCCCAGAATGAATAAGAAGCACATTCTCCACCTAAGCCATATCTCTGACAAAGATAAGAAGTGAAATAGTCTTCAGCTTTGGTTAAAACCGACTGACAGTCATAGATAGTATTATCTAAATCAAAAGACAGCACCTTTATTTTAGATAAATCTACATATTTAAAAAACTTCACTTCTTTTTCCTATTTGCCAATGGGTGAGCTTTAGCATAAACCTCTTTTAAATGTTCAAAATCTAAATGAGTATACACTTGAGTTGCAGCTAAACTAGAATGACCAAGCATTTCCTGCACAACACGTAAATCCGCTCCGCCTTGCAATAGCTCAGTTGCAAAAGAATGTCTTAGCTTATGCGGATTTAAATGAGTTGAAAGACCTGCTTTTAAAGATAATTTTTCTAAATTCTGTTCGACTGCTCTTGTAGTCAATTTTCTACCAAAGCGGTTTAAAAACAAACTATCATCCTGAGGTACAAATTCATCTCGAACCTTAAGATAATCATTTATTCTATCAATTGCGGTTTGACTTACCGGCACAAGTCTTTGCTTATTACCCTTACCTAAAACTCTTACTTCATGTGTGTTTTCGTCTAAATCTTTTAAAGTTAAATTAACTAATTCAGACACACGAAGTCCTGAGGAGAATAAAAGTTCAGCTATTGCTAAATCTCTTACATCTTGTTTTTTTACAATCTCTTGATTATCTAAAAGCTGATTTACTTCATTTAAAGTAAGAATTTTAGGTAAATGTCTTTTAACTTTTGGAGCCTTAATTAAATCAACAGGATTATCGTTAATCTCACCTAATTTAATTAAGAATTTGAAAAAGGAGCTTAAAGCGTAAAGATCATGAGCTACTGAATTATTATTCAGCTTTTCAACGCGCTCATTATAATTGAATTGGCGTTGAATTACTCTCATTACTTCAAGGTTAACTTCTTGCCAATCTTTTATATCAGGAAATTCTAAAGATAGGATTTCAAGAGTTTTTTTTAAAACTCTTTGATAGGAATCGATGGTGTGTTCACTTGAACGCTTTTCATAGCGCAATTTATCAAGATATTTATTTACTAATGTATCTAGCAATACACACCACCAATTTTAGTTAAATAGCGACAGTTCCTTCAAATACTCTAGTTGCAGGACCTGACATCATAACAGGAGTTTTTCCTCCTTCCCAAGATATCTTTAAGTCACCTCCAGGTAAACTTACACTAACAGGAGACTGGACTCTACCTTGAGCAATAGCTACAACAGCTGCAGCACATGCACCTGTGCCACAAGCTAAAGTCTCACCACAACCGCGCTCATAAACTCTAAGTTTTAAAGCATGATTATTTAAGACTGTTGCAAAGCCTACATTTACCTTTTCAGGAAAAGCTTTATGACATTCAACTTTAGCACCAATCTCATCAATGTCCATAGAAGTAACATCTTCAAAGAAAAATACAGCATGAGGATTACCCATTGATACTGCACCATGTTCAAGTTCTTTATCATCTAGTTTTAGCTTATAAGATAATGCTAAAGAAGGAGCAACAAAAGGGATCTTCTCAGGAATAAACTCAGGAGAGCCCATGTTAACAGTTACACTTTCATCATCGTTTAGCTTTAGTCTTAAAATACCAGAAACCGTGCTTACAGTAATGTCTCTTTTTGCTGTTAGATTATGATCAATTACAAAACGAACAAAGCATCGAGCGCCATTGCCGCACATCTGAACTTCAGAACCATCTGAATTAAAAATGCGATAGTGAAAATCAACATCTGGATCAAAAGGTGGTTCAACTAGTAATAATTGATCAAAACCAATACCAAAATGTCTATCTGCTAAGCTTTTTATTAACTCAGGAGAGAAAAAAACTTTTTGTGTAACGCCGTCAACAACCATAAAGTCGTTGCCCAGTCCATGCATTTTGGTGAATTTTAATAACATAAGTCTACCTTATTAACCTACGATGCACTCGTCTTTCCAAATATCCTCATATGACTGTCTCTTCTTAATAACATAAGATTTGTCATTATCAACAAGGACTTCACATGGAAGACGTCTTGAATTGTAGGTTGATGCCATTGAAGAACCATAAGCACCTGCACCGCGTACTACAAGGATGTCACCATTTTTTACAGCTAACTTTCTATCTTTGCCTAAAAAATCGTCACTCTCACAGATTGGTCCAACAATATCAGTTAAGACTTCAGCCACACCTTCATGCTTTGTAGCATTTAAAATGGTCATCCAAGAACCATATAAAGCAGGACGAATCATGTCGTTCATACCTGTATCTGTAATAACGAAGTGCTTATCACCGTTATCTTTTTGGTACTGAACTTTTGCTAAAAGTACGCAAGCATTTGCAACCATAGCACGACCAGGCTCGATATATAGAGCTACATCTAATGAGTTTAAGCGTTCTAAAACAGGAGCAATGTACTCACTTGGGGTTGGAGGTGTTTCATCATCATAAGTAACACCTAAACCACCACCAACATCGATATGGTCAACCTTAATACCAGCATCAGCTAATTTATTATAAAGAGCAATTAACTTATCTGTAGCTTCAATAATAGGCATACCAGATGTCATCTGAGAGCCGATATGACAATCAATACCAGATACTCTTAGGTTAGGCTCTTTAGCCATCTTCTTGTATAGTTCAAGTGCTATTTCTTCTGATACACCAAACTTATTGTTCTTCAAACCAGTTGAGATATAAGGATGAGTTTTAGCATCAACACCAGGATTTACACGTAAAGCAACAGGAGCTACAACATTTAGTTTCTTAGCTACTTTGATAACAGTTTCAATTTCTTCAGCTGATTCAATATTTAAACAGTTAATGCCAGTAGTTAAAGCAAATTCGATCTCACTTTCTGTTTTACCAACACCTGAATAAACAACTTTCTTTGGGTCACCGCCTGCAGCTAGTACACGGCGAAGTTCACCTTCTGATACGATATCAAAACCAGCACCTAATTTTGCCATTACATTTAAAACAGCGATATTTGAGCAAGCCTTAACAGCAAAACAAATCTGATGCTTTTTAGTCTTTAATGACTCTTCAAAAGCATTCATATGACGCTCTAAAGTAGCTTTTGAGTAAACGTACAAAGGGGTACCGTGCTCTTTAGCTAAATCAGTTAGTTTTACGTCTTCAGCGTATAATTCGTTGCCTTTAAAGTTAAAAAAATCCATTTTTTCTACCTATAAATATAAATCTGTGCGTTTTAAAAATAATTCGTTTTATTTCATTTCTTGACTTGAAGAATCATCATCTTTTGCGTTTTCATCTTCTTGCAAAATTAAAGGATGTTTTTGCTCTTCTTGCTCAGTCTGTGTCTGAGGTTCATCTTCAATATATAACCGGCCTTTGATTCCACAACCAGAAATAGAATTGATAACAAATAATAAAGAGATAACTACAAAGATTTTTTTCAATTTGTATGCCTTGATGATATGTCAGTGAAATAGCCAAAATACGTTAAAATCTACTATTGAGGCATTATTTAATATGTATAAAACAGTATAAACAAAACTTATAATTTTGTAACTATTTATTAAAAATTGTAAATGAATGGATCGTTTTTAGGTCAACTTCAGCTTTCTTAGCTATTTGACATAGAAATTGTAAACGGATGAATACTCTTCAAATCCTTACTTAATACAAAGTATTGAGGAAGATTAAAGATCAAAATTGATTTATGCTCTTGGTTCTCTGATAAAGAAGTATAAAAACGGTTAATAGTATTTACCAAAGCTGCACGAGATCCTACAAAACCATGGTAAGTCTTTAATTCGTTTCTCTCGTTAACAATGTATATATTCCAACCATTACCTTCTTTTGAGAAGAAGTACTGCATTACACCTAATGTAGCATGACGTTCAACACTTGCAGGAACCTGTAATGCGTATTCAGGACGCATACCAAAACGAGATAAGATTTTAGCATCATAGTCAGATGCTCTAAACATACTCTTTCTGATAATTGAAATATCGTTATTCTCATCATCAACTAATGCTTCATAAGAGTTTGGACCTACATTGAATACATAGTTTGATTCATAATCATTAAAGCAACCAAAAATACCTCTAACAGTAGACTCTAAATCAAATCTGATTAAATCAGAATGTACTTTTGAATAGGAACAAATCTTTATAGTACTTGTTAAATCTTTTGTAGCTTTAAAGGTTTGAGCAGACTGTGTTCTAACTAAAGAAGCTAGAAGTTCAACCACTCCATACTCTCCATCAGAATAACTATGACAAGTTACCTCACCCCATGAATTTAAATTGATTACGTCAACAGAGCCTACAAGACACATTTTTTGACGACCACAAGATAAAACTGAACCTAACTCTAAATCAGAATTTGAGATTAAGAAATTTTGAGTAATGTCTTTAGCAAAGTTTACAACTACCATTGATTTAATAATGGTTCTTGGCTTTTGAAGATCACTTTCGTTAATATGCTGTTTTTCAGGACGCAAGAAACTTAATATATCTACAGATAATTTCTTAACTTTTTCACTATCAACACTTGTCGATTTTGATGCAACAAAAACTTCTGTTCTTTGAGTTAAGACGTTATTAAGTGTTGCCCAAGCCACCATTTCAACAGCTCTTGGAGCGATATATACAGCTTTAGAAGCAAGCATATCTATACTTGTCAAAGCCGTAGGAAAAGCATGCCAACCATGTCGACAAATACTGTTATCAGCTGATTTTACAAAAGTTAAGGTATCCTCTTCTAGAAGGTAAAGAGCATCCTTGTTTGATAACATGATTTTGCCAGGATAGCGATCAAAAGCGGCATAAATTTTTCTTGAGAGAACACCTGCATCATCAGATGTAATAGCCGATTCAATACCATGCTCAACAGAGAAACGAAGCAAAGCTTTGTAGCTTTTTAATAATGACCCAAACAATATGTTTTGAATCTTGTTTATGTTTGAAATATCCCACTTATCTTTTGAGGAAATATAGTCTATATATACTTGAGACCAACTCCAAAGCTTTGTAATTCTATCTAAAAATTTTAAACGCTTATTCAATGCCTTAGATTTAGATAAATGGTAAGTTGTTCCCTTAACCTTCATAAAGAAACAAGCTTTAGCTAAACGTAAGCGCTCTTCATCTTTAATCTTAGAAAGAAATCTCTCTACTTTTTTATACATCAAGTAGTAAGCATCAAGGCGCAATGAATAAACATTACTCTTAAACATCGCATCCTTTAAATCCATAGATAAAAGACGAGTATTTGGATACTCAAAAGCATAAGCTTCCATCAATAGAATTTTTAATACAGCCTTAAAAGGATGGTCGATGCCCTTGTATACAAGCCATAAACCAGATCCGAAGTATTCAACAGGAGAGCATTTAGCAACAGAACCAAAATCAAACCATTGTTTTTTATCTACAAAGTCACTTTGTAAGAATTCATTTAAATACTTAGCGTAAACCTCTTGCTCCTCCTCAACACTCATCATGTACCAAGAAATATACCTACCACAAAGGCGAATGGATGATCGGAAGAATTCATCTAACAAGAATAAAGACTGCGCACTACCACAGTCTTCAGTATCCATAGTACCGTGATCTCCACTTATAAAACGGTTTTCGGCGGTAACAAAAAGATTAACCTCAGCGCCTTTTGCTTTTGCAAAAGAAGAAACAAATCTACACTTTTCGGCTAATAAATTTTGCTCATGAAAGGGAGTATCTTTACTAATACAAACCCAAATATCCAAGTCAGAATCCTGACCTTGAGCAATCGAGGAGGTACTACCCATTGCATATAGGGCAAATATTGGATAATGACCTTCAACTTTAGTAGCAGGATCAATACCCTTGCTAATTAAGTATTGCTTCTGAAACTCATTTGGATCAAACAAATCAATGCCAAATGGGACATCATTTGCTCTGTAGCCTGGTATGGAAGGGTGATTGTAGTGAAGTAAAAGTGGTACAAGATTTAAAACATCTACCACTTCCTTTTTCATGATCTGTAAAGCTCTTTCATACCTTTGTTCATTAAGGTATTTAACTTTTGAAAAACGTTGTTCAAATTGAGCTTTATTCATTGAATCACTATTAGGTAAAAAGTGTTAACTACTAGCAATTATACAATAATCTAATTTTTTATATAGCAAATTAAATTCATAACTTTCCATGCTTTTCATTCTAAATAGTGATCTATAACACCACTTGTGTGCAAAAAAATGTGCTATTTCATAGAACTATGCGCTTACGTGCTATTATAAGATCGCAGTTTTTAGCTCTAAAGAGATAAGAATATGGATAAAAATAAAGATCAAACAAATGCTTCTACTAAAGACCTTGATTCAAAAGAGTCTTTGATAGTCAAAAAAAATACCGATTCTAATGCAGAGAATAAAGAGCAGGCTCGCCTTGAACAAGAGCTTGATGCAACTTTAGACCAAGCAGCCATCTTGCTAGAAGCTGAACCTTCTACGATATCTAATAAAAATAATCAAAATAAAAAAGATGAGAAAGACTCACCTAAAGACTCATCAAATAAAGTTAACAACGAAGCTATGACAAAAGAAAACACCCCAAAAGTAGATGCAAATGCAGTAGTAACCCACGAGCACCTACAAATCAGAACTTTACAAAATAAAGTCAATTTCCTAGCTTTTAGCTTAATTCTAGCTATTGGTGCCGCAGGCTTTGGAGCTTACTATCTTGATAAGCACAAGTATGACGACTTTGCTATTTTAAAAGCTCAAATTGATAAATCCCAAGAACAGGTTTTATCAGCTAAAGAAAAGATTGACGATTTATACGAACAAATTAAAGAAAAGGACGCTCGAGTTTCTTCTCTTTTAGCGACAAATGACGAGTTAAAAAATCAAAACAATGTTCTAAAGAGCAATGAAGAGAATTTAAAGAAGCAGTCTGATTTAGCCCTTGAAAGAGCTGAAAATGTAAATATCAGATTAAACAATTATGAAAATCGCAATCCTAACGATTGGCTAATTGCACAAAGCTTCTTCTTGGTTTCTAATGCTCAGAATTTATTGTCATTTTCAGATAACATTGACGCTGCATTACTCAATTTACAAAATGCAGATATTCTTTTAGTTAAAATTGACGACCCTCAAATCAATCAGATTAGAGAAGCAATTAACAAAGATATTCTTTCCCTAAAGAGTGTTGCCCACGTCGATTTTAAAGGTATGTTCTACAAATTAGATAGCATCTATGACAATACTGATAAGATGCCTTTAAATGAATTTTTAGATGAAAGACAAAAGCAAAACTCTTATAAAAAGGGTGAAGTTACTACCGACAGTGTAAAAGACTGGAAGAGTAACGTAATGCATTCATTAAAAGAATTCTCATCAAGATTCATTGAGATTCGTCGTCGCAATGATGCAGTTGTAAACCAGTTCTTATCCCCTGATCAGACTAATATCCTAACTCAGAATATAAAAACCGAAATTCTGCTTACAAAGGTAGCTTTATTCAATAGGGATGAAGCTTCATTTAGTAAAAATATCAATGAGATAATTACCCACCTATCAGCTTATTATGATGTTGATAATGCCATTGTTAAAACCAATTTAGATGCTCTAAATGAATTAAAGGATACAAAGCTCTCTTCAAACAAGAAAGATTCTTTAGATTCCTTTACATTATTTAACACCGTTGCAAAAGATAAGTTCAACCTTTATAAGGTGCAAAAGCAACAGTTAAAGGATGGCAACAATGATTAAACTTTTAGTTTTAATTATCTTTACAAGTATTGCTATTTTTGTAGGTCCAATGCTTGCAGACAACCAAGGTTTTGTCCATATAGCAACCAAAAACCACATTGTTGAAACTTCTATTACAACTGCAATTACACTATATCTTTTATCTGTAATTATCATTATGGTTGTATTCTCTTTAGCCAAGAAATTCATCAGCTTGCCAAATGGAACATTAAGAGCCTTTAGAAATAGAGCTTTCAAAAAGAAACTATCAATTCAGGATGAGGCTTATATTGATTTTGCTCAGGGCCAATATGAAACTTCTTTAGGCCTATTAAAACACGCTTCTTCTATCAAGAACATGTCAGAAAAATCTTTATTGGTTGCAGCTCAATCAGCCTTCCATATCGGTTTATATGATTTTACAAGACGCGCTCTAGATGAAGCTCAGTCTCGTGGTAAAAAAGCAAAACTAGCTGCAGATGTTGTACGTGCAAAGTTAAACTTTGATATTGGAAATGCAAAGGCTGCCCTTGAGTATTTAGAAGGTACGAATGGTGCGATAAAAAACAATTTTGTATGTTCTTTATATTTAAATTGTTATAAAGCTTTAAACAAATTAGACAAAATTGTTGATATGACAAAAGATCTGATTAAATACAATGTAATTAACGAAGAACAAGCTCGAAAATACTACATTGCATTTATTGATAAATCTTTAAAAGATTCAACAACCGCTCAAGAACTTGAAGCTTTATTTAAAAAGATAGCAAAGTCCGACAAAAAAGACGGTCGCATTATGAGTGCTTTTATTTTCAAGCTAATTAAATTAGGCGACGTAAATAGAGCAAGAGAGCTTTCTTTAGATTTATTAAAGAGCGATCCTTCACCTGTATTTTTAGAAAGTGTTTCCCATTGGGATATTGCAATTCCTGATGTACTTATTACTTTAAAGAAATATGCTTCAAAGAATATTATTACATCTCAGGTAAACCTTCCTTTACTAAAAGCGATGGCAAATTTAGAGTATAAATCAGGACTTATGAGAGATGCTTTAGAAGATTACCAACAGGCATTAACAATTGAGCCTAGCTCTGAGATCTACTTAAAGGTTGGAACAATCTTAACTGGAATGCAGAAATTTAACGAAGCAACAGAGTACTACACAAAAGCAAATACTTTGCTAAATAACTACTCTATTCTTGTTGCACCTACTGATAAATAACAGCAAGGTGTAAAACGACGAAAGGCGTAACTTATTAAATTAAGCTACGCCTTGTTGTTTGAATACATCTATCTAGTATAAATTTGGTCTAGACTGCTTCTTTAAAATCTCGCCTATCTTTAGTTTTTCATTTGCTCTTTGATAAAGCTTAGTCAAATCATCCGCTTTAACATCACCACAAGCTTGAAAAAATAAGTAAGAACGACCATCAAAATAAGTAACTAAACCAGAGCAAGGAGAATTGTCGATATATCTAAAAGAGAAACCTCTTAAATCAACAACTGCCTTAAGATTCCATCCTTGGTAATTATCCATAAGATGCTGTGCATATTGCTTTGTGTTTGCAATATTCACAATTGGATCTTTTATTTCTAGTGAAGCGAATCCAGTGCCATCTGATTTCTCAAAGCTTACCTTTTTTTCACTATTTTCAATCTCATTGTAATCACTCTCAAGTGCCATTACAGAACTTGAGAGGATTAGCGCACTAGCTAGAACTAACTTACGCATACTTACTTGATTAACTGTTGATAAGCAGTATTTGATGTAACTTCCTCTACAGGGTAGCCAACAGACTTAACGAAGTCGATTACGCCATCCTCATTATCTGATACATCAAGACCACACAATACAGAACAGAACTCTAAGCCTGTGATTCTAAAGTGGAATAAAGTGATGTTATAAGCATCACCTAGAGTCTCTAAGAATCTTAATAGAGCATTTGAAGTTGCAGGGAACTCAAATAAGAATAGTCTTTCATTTAACTTTGAGGTTGGATGACCGCCTACCATATAACGTAAGTGATCTTTTGCTAAACCATCATCAGTTAAATCTGTTACTAGGTAACCGTTCTTCTTTAATGACTTACAAATCTCGTTAAGCTCTTTCTTTCCTTCAGTAAGTTCAACTGAAGCGAATACTCTTGCTCTGTCTTGATTGTTGTATCTATAGCTAAACTCTGTAACAACTCTATCGCCAATTGACTTGGTAAAATCTAAGAATGAACCGCTCTTTTCTGGAATTTCTACAGATAAGATACCTTCAGACATTTCACCAACATCACAACGTTCTGCAACCATACGTAAAGTATGGAACTTAACATTTGCACCTGATAGTACAGCTATATGATTCCCTGACTTAATATTGTTCTGACGAACATACTTCTTTAAGCCAGCTAATGATAAAGCACCACTAGGCTCTGCAATTGCACGGGTGTCATCAAAAATATCCTTCATAGCAGCACAGATTTCATCGTTAGAGCAGGTTACGATATCATCTAAATACTTGCTTAAAACTCTGAATGTCTCAGTACCAGCTTTGCTTACAGCAACACCATCTGCAAAGTGAGAAACATAGCCAATATCAACAGGTTTACCAGCCTTTAGAGCAGCACTCATACAAGCACTACCTTCAGACTCAACACCAATTACCTTAATATGTGGTAATAATGACTTGATATATACAGCGATACCAGCAGCTAAACCGCCACCACCGATCTGAACATAAATTGTATCAATATTATCGCACTGGCCAATAATTTCATGAGCAATAGTACCCTGACCTGCAATTACGTCCTCATCATCATAAGGAGGGATCATAGTTAATCCCTTTTTCTTAGATAACTGCTGAGCATAATCATATGATTCATTGAAGCTATCACCATATAAAACAACTTCAACACCATAATTTCTTACAGCATCAATTTTTAAATCAGGGGTAGTTGTAGGCATTACGATAACTGCCTTAATACCTAGCTTTTTAGCAGATAAAGCACAACCTTGAGCATGGTTACCAGCTGATGCAGTAACAATACCAGCCTTTAGCTGATTTTCATCAAGATTCTTAATCTTATGATAAGCACCACGAATCTTGAATGAGTGAACCTTTTGATAATCTTCACGCTTTAATAAAACATTAACGCCTAAACGAGAAGATAAATTCTCTAAGTTCTGTAAAGGTGTAACTTTAACTAGATCATAGATTCTAGCTAATAGGATCTTTTTAAGATAGCCCTGTGAATCTAAAAACTTTTCTGCCATTTCTTATAGATCTTCTAACTTGTTGCGATCGCGAACGCCACCCTTATCTGCACTTGATGCTAATTTACCAAAAGCCTTAAGCGCAAATGAGATTTCTCTATCACGACCAACTGGCTGCCAAGCTTGCTTACCGCGAGCTTCCATAGCACTACGACGAGCAGCTAATTCTTCATCTGATACAGCCATACGAATTGTTCTGTTAGGAATATCAATCTCAACTAAATCATTTTCTTCTAGAAGACCAATATTACCGCCATTAGCAGCTTCTGGAGATACGTGGCCAATTGATAGACCTGATGAACCACCAGAGAAACGACCATCAGTAATTAGAGCACATTCTTTACCTAGACCTACAGACTTAATGTAAGAGGTTGGGTATAACATTTCTTGCATACCAGGGCCGCCACGAGGACCTTCGTAACGAATAATAACTACGTCGCCAGCTTTAACCTTACCGCCAAGAATACCTTCAACACCAGCTTCCTGACTTTCGAAAATTCTTGCAGGACCTACAAACTTAAGAATTGATGAGTCAACACCAGCTGTTTTTACGATACAGCCATTTTCAGCTAGATTACCGTGTAATACAGCTAGACCGCCATCAGTTGAGTATGCATGGTCTAAATCATGGATACAGCCGTTTGTTCTATCTGTATCTAGTTTATCTGAAGTGTTATCTTGTGAGAAAGCAACGATGTTGTACTTACCACCAGCACAAGCTGAATAGAAGCGTTTTACGTCTGCATCAGTTGTTTTTTCTAGATCGTACTTATCAATCTGCTCACCGATAGTCATACCAAGAACAGTTCTGCTCTGCTCATGTAATAGGCCCTTCTTCTTTAACTGTGCCATGATATTCATGATACCACCAGCATTGTGAAGGTCTTCCATATGCCATAAGTGAGTTGAAGGAGACATCTTGCAGATATGAGGTACATGTCTTGATAATCTATCAATGTCCTGCATTGTGAAATCAACTTCAGCTTCTTGAGCTACAGCTAATAAATGAAGTACTGTATTTGTTGAACCACCCATTGCAATATCTAAGCTCATTGCATTTTCAAATGTATCTTTTGTTGCAATTGAGCGAGGTAAAACAGTGTTGTCACCGTGCTCATAATGAGCTTTAGCCATCTCAACAATACGCTGAGCAGCTTTTACAAATAATTCTTTTCTAAAAGCATGAGTTGCTACTAATGAACCATTGCCAGGTAAAGATAAGCCTAAAGCTTCAGTTAAGCTGTTCATTGAGTTTGCAGTGAACATACCTGAACATGAACCACATGTAGGGCATGCAGCTGATTCTACAGCGTTAACTTCTTCGTCTGTTACATTAGGTTCTGCTGAAACAATCATTGCATCGATCAAATCAACTTTATGATCACAGCCTTTCATACGGCCAGCTTCCATTGGGCCGCCTGATACGAAAATTACAGGAATGTTAAGACGCATTGAAGCCATTAACATACCAGGAGTTACTTTATCGCAATTTGAAATACATACTAATGCATCAGCCTTGTGAGCATTTACCATGTACTCTACAGAATCAGCAATAATGTCACGGCTAGGTAGTGAATACAACATACCAGTGTGACCCATTGCGATACCATCATCTACTGCGATTGTATTGAATTCTTTAGCAATACCACCTGCTTTTTCAATTTCCTTTACTACTAGCTGACCTACATCATGTAAATGTACGTGGCCAGGAACAAATTGTGTAAATGAATTTGCTACAGCAATAATTGGCTTACCAAAATCACCATCTTTAACGCCGGTTGCCTTCCATAAAGCGCGAGCACCAGCCATGATTTTGCCTTCGTAGGTAACCTTTGAACGGTAATTATTAGACATATGTGGTATTCCTTTGAATAAATTAAATTGTATTTGCAGTTTTCTGCAATTGTTTGCTCTGTTGGTAGTTTTATTATTTTTTTTATGATAAAAAGACATGCTTAAAGCAGGTCTTATAATTATTTAACTACTATTTTTTGCAAGGGGTTAACCAACCGTACTTGTCTTCTGCTTCACCCTTAACTAGAGCAAAGAAAGCGTTCTGTAATTTTTCAGTTACAGGACCACGGTAGCCAACACCAACATCAACACCATCAACTGATGCGATTGGAGTGATTTCTGCTGCAGTACCAGTGAAGAACATTTCGTCAGCTAAGTAAACCATCTCACGAGGTAGAGGCTGAGTACGAACTTCATAGCCTAAATCCTGAGCAACACGGATAACTGCATCACGTGTAATACCAGGTAATAGACCTGCAGTAGCAGGAGCAGTGTAGATTACGTTATCCTTTACAAAGAATACGTTCTCACCTGAACCTTCTGAAATGTAACCATTTGAATCTAGGGCAATAGCTTCGGTGTAACCATTATTTACACACTCATTAGCAATTAAGATTGATGATAAGTAGTTACCAGCAGCCTTTGCTTCTGTTGGGATGGTATCAGGAGCTAAACGTCTCCATGAAGATACACATGCCTTAATACCTTTCTTTAAGCCTTCTTCACCTAAATATGCACCCCAAGGTAGAGCACAAACCATTGCATCAGCATTAAAGCCTTTCTTAAACTTAACACCTAGACCTACTTCACCCATGAAGATTAGAGGACGGATATAACCATACTCTAAATCATTTTCAACAATAACGCGCTTACATGCGTCCATAATCTCTTCTTTAGTCTGAGCAACAGGGAAGCGGTAAATTTTTGCTGAGTTGAATAATCTATCGATATGCTCTTGTAAACGGAAAATTTGTGGACCTTTAGAAGTCTTATAAGCACGGATACCCTCAAAAACAGCTGAACCATAGTGTAAAGCATGAGCTGTAACGTGAACTTTTGCATCTGCCCATGGAACCATCTTGCCGTTAAACCATATATATTTGGTTGAATCTGCTGCCATTTTTAATATCCTCTAAAATTTAAAACTACTATTCCTTACAACTTTTGCTGTTAAAAGAAGTCTACCACTACCTTCTATCTAATATTGTCTTACAGGTCTTAAGATAGAAATATTCTTCCTTTAGTGTATGTTTTGATTATATACGAAAAAACGGAACATAGTTAATATTATGTTCCTTTTTTTGCAAAAATAAATTTTGTCTCAAAAAATGGTAGAATAGGCAAAAATTATTTCCGCTTTAAAGGATTAGAACGATGCTGGCTTTTTTACCAAGTCCACTACTACTTATATTAAATTGCATTTTAATTCCATTAAATGTAATTGTTATTGCAACTCCAATGATGTTTCTAGGCATTATCAAGTTTGTACTGCCGTTTCACTTTGCAACTGTTATAGTTGAAAAACTTAACTTTTATCTATACAGAGCATGGGGTTTTAATAACCGCATGATTATTGCACTAACCAACAATGTTAAGTGGCATATCACAGGAGATGAAGTTCCTGTAACAAATAAGTCTTGTATTGTTATGTCAAATCACATCAGCTGGCTTGATATTCTATTTATAGGTTGTGTGTATAAAGGTCACATTCCAACAACAAAATTCTTTTTAAAGCACTCTTTAATCTATATTCCATTTGTAGGTCTTGCCTGCTATGCACTAGGAATGCCTTTTTTACGCCGTTATCCAAAAGAGAAATTGTTAAAGAACCCAGCACTTCGTACTAAAGATATTGAGACTACTCGTTTAGCTTGTAAAAGATTAGTTCAATTCCCAACCACCTTGATTAACTTCTGTGAGGGAAGCAGATTTACCCCTGCAAAGGCAAAACTTGCACGCTCTCCATATCAGCACCTATTGCCTCCAAAGGCTGCATCTTTAGGTGTTGCTGCAAGTGAGATTAGTAAAGAAGTCGAATATATTTTTAATACTACTTTCTATTACCCAGACAATAACATTGGTGCATTTAAAGACATGATGTTTGGTCGCATCAAAAATGTTTATGTGAACATTGAAATCATTAAAGAAAAAGAAAAGTTTGATGGCAACTATCTTGAAGATAAGCAGTTTAAACATGACTTTACCATGTATCTTAGAGAGCTATGGGAAAAGAAGGATGCTTTAATTTCTTCTTGGGAAAAAGAATACAACGACAGCAAGAAAACAAAATAAAGCTGTTAGATAAAAAGCTTCTTCTGTTTTAGATTGGAAGAACCAAAAACAAGGCGCAATCATTGAGATTGCGCCTTTTCTTTTATATATAAAATCTTAGTCTAGAGTTAATAAATAATTGATTAAAGCAATGTAATCTTCAGGAGTATCAATATTATCAGTCTTAGCTAAATACTTGCCATTAACTACAATCTCAGGCACAGCCTCAATCTTGTACTCTTTAGTTAAACGATCAAACTCAGCTACCTTTGCCTGAGTTACAAATGAAGAGTAATCCTGCTCATACTTATCTCGAGAAACACCTAAGCCCTCAAATACACCAACAAAATACTCATGATCCTGAGGAGTTTCTTCTTTTACATGAATTCTGTTGAATAAATCATCTTTTAGCTGTTCTTCGATTCCTTGATTTAAGGCAATAGCATAAGCAATTTGAGTTTCAACACCAATTTCTGCACCAATTATACCTACAGGATTATCAACGAATTCAGCTTTTCCTGTAAAAGCTTTCTTAATCTGATCAAAACTAGGACGAAGTGCAAAGCAGTGAGAGCAGAAAAAAGAAAAGAATTCTCTAATTTCAGGTTTTGTGGTTCTATTTTGGGTTACTACAACATAGTCGACATCTTTCTGATAGTCACGAGCTGAAGCGCTAAAAACAACCAAGGCAGATAAAGTTATACCTAATATAAATTTGGTTATTGTTTTAATCATTTCCTGATCCTTCCTGGATTGAAAAAATATTTAAATCATGCTCCCAGCATGAAACTTTATTATGTAATTCCAATGGGTTACGGCGCTGGCGCTTTATTCCACGGCTTAGAAAGCTAAATAAAAGCTTAGTCATAAAATTACTTTTGGCACACATTTTACTCAAAACATAGAGTAATTTAACCTTGTTGCGAGAAATTTTTATGTTTTCTTGTTTTTCTGTATCAACAGATGAGATTAGTTTAATTGTTGCGGTAGCCATTGCGATGTTGAGCAAGCAGAACAGTCTAATTCCAGACTCATTTTCTGGTAGTTTCACGATAAAATCTAAAGCATCGTCAAGGTGACCTTGGCAAATAGCAATATAGTCTTTAATAATCTGACTGCTATTTGTGTCTTTGTCAGCTGTTGGCAAAAAGCTTACATTACGCTTATTGTCAGTAATTCTATCTTTTAAGATATTGGTTAATTGCAAGCCTTCACCAAAGCTTACAGCTAAGATCATCAAGCCTTTTTTATCTATAGATTTATTATGCTCACTAAACAGTGCAGCTAATAGCTCCCCCACCACGCCTGCAACAAAGTAGCAATATCTATCAACGTCATCTAAGTTTTTTATATTTTGTCCTTCTAAAGAAGCGGCCATTCCATAACTTAAAATAGCAACACCCTTTGCTAAAATTGATTTAACTCTTGGAGGAAAGCCCATTGTTCTTTTAATAACAGGTTCCATATCTTTCATTAAAAGAAGCTCTGTGTCTTTAGCTCCTTTTTCAACAAGCTCTAAACCAATTTTATGCAGACGTAATAACTCCATTTCATCAGCAAACTGATTTGAACAAAACACAGCAAATGATTTTAACCAGGTTATTTTTTTCTCTTTTAAAGCAAGCGGATCATCCTCTACTGTATCGGCAATTCGGCACAGTAGATACGCATTTGAAATATAATCGATTAAAGACTTTGGCAACATTGGGATAGTAAGCGCAAATGTTCGTGACACGTTTTGCAAGTGAACTTGCTGATTTTCAAAATCAATTTGGTTTAATTCCATTTTCTGTCTCAAGTCTTTTAAGTTTTGGTCTACAATTATAATAATTATACATTTTTTAAAAGCTTCTAAAAGCAATTGCATTAGAACTTGGCTAGGATAAATATGAATACTGCTATAAATGTCGAACATCCACCTGTAGGAAATCTTCTTTTAAGAACTTTAGCTATGCCTGCAGACACAAATCCTGCTGGAGATATTTTTGGAGGCTGGATTATGTCTCAGATGGATATCGCAGGCGCACTGTTAGCACGTGAAATTGCAAATGGACGCGTTGTTACAGTTGCAGTGGATGGAATGTCCTTTTTAAAACCTGTTTGTGTAGGCGATGTCGTCTGTTGTTATGGAAAATGTACAAAAGTTGGACATACATCGATGACTGTTCATCTTGAGATATGGGTTAAAAAAGTTATTGAATCAGAATCAAATGAGCATGCTGAAAGATATTTAGTTACAGAAGCTAACTACACATATGTTGCTGTTAATAAATTAGGACAACCTAGAAGTCTGCCAATTACAGCCAAAAACGTTGCTGAAAAAGGAATTGATGCAGCTTATGTGGGACTAAATAAAGACGGAACCGTGAAATAAGCAATTTTGTATAAAACAAAACCGTATCAAACTAATTTTGTAGATAGTTAATACGGTTTTATAAATAAAACAATTACATTTTATCTGCTGTAATGCGCTTGATAGTTTCGAATTCAAAATCTACAAACAGCTCAAACTGCTTAGCTATACTATCTGCAAGATTGAATCTTGACTGATGGCAATAACCAATTAGGAAAACGCCTAAGTGCTCAACAGCAGAATTTACCACCATATTCTGTGGTAATTGGCCTTTTGAAATACAGTTTTTTAAAGCTTGAGCTATTTGGTCATGTCTCATTTTTGCCAGACCTAAAAGCTTTTGCTTAGCTTCTTCATTGCCAGCAGAGCCATTCATAATTGATATAATCAAAGACATTAAAGCTGAATTGATGAACTTTGTATTTTCATCTAGAACAGTTGTATTTAGCCAACTCTTAAGCTTTGAAAGAGGATCTCTTTGATTAGGGTCACAAGCATCATGCAATAAATCAATTGAGAACTTAACATTTTCAAGGTTCTCAATCATTGCCACTAGAAGTTCTTCTTTATTTTCAAAGTGCCAATAAATAGCACCTCTTGTAACACCAGCGTATTTTGCAATGTCAGACAAACTAGTTCTTTCAAAACCACGTCTTGAGAATAGTCTCTGGGCGCTTGCAAGAATATTATTCTTTGTTTCAAGTGAGTCTTCGTGAGTACGTCTTGGCATTTTTGCCTCATTAAATTGAAAAATACATACAATGTGTTTGTTATTCTAATACGATTTAGATTCAAAAAAACAGACTATAAACGTATAAC
>CAZEXR010000009.1:0-3423 GCA_964516675.1 uncultured Enterobacterales bacterium
CTATCATTTCACATTATTTTTGTGATAATGATCGTTTTGATTTGTTTATCGTACTAATCATTATAGATTGTAAAATAATTATACATTAAGTTGCATACAATTTAATTGTTTATTTACAAAATCATTTTAATAAAATATTAAGCTAACAATTCTTTATAGTGCTCTTTTGCGTATTCAACAGCAAACTTAACCCATGGCTCTTTATATTCTGATAAATACTCAATAGCATCATCTACTTTAAAAGCTTGCTTAAATTCCTCAGCCTTTTTTGTAAATGAAATATGCCAAGGCTCAAAAGCTATTGTTCCTTTTCCATTGTAAGGACGAGAAAAACCAAACTTTTGAAGATTATTTCCTAAGTACTGTCCTAATGAATAGAAGTAATTGCCTTTTTTATACTCACGGGCTGTAAGCTCAAGCTCCTTTCCCTGTGGCAGTAAATTCTTAGCATATACATCAAAATCAGTGCCAAAATGGTGGCGAGAGAAACCAGGAATTGCAGAAAACCGAATGATCTCCATTACCTTTAGATCATCAGATAACTTTGAAATATCCATAACTTCTTCATTTGCATCAAGCACTGGTCTCTTGCCATTGAATTTATCATCGAAGATTTTAAATTGTTTATAAAAGCTTCTATATGCAGATGCAATACGTAATTCAAAGCCTTTATCATAAGCATCAGAGAATAATGCACCTAAAGCTTTTGCTGCATCTCTATCTGCCATAAGTACAATTAGACGACTAGGATCATCTTTAAAGTTCACTAACTTGCTATCGTCTAGTCCTAAAAACTGCTCGGTTGAAATCATCTTTGTTCTCTTAATCCATAAAAACAAAGCTCCTTGTTTTGATTTCTCAAAAAAAAGCTTTATATGTTTGTTAATTCATTAAACTAGTTGCCATATGTTTCAATAATTTTGGCAACCTCTTCTTTAAGATCAGAACTACCATGCTCTTTAACATCATCAATGATCTTAATAGCTTCTTCTGTATCTCCTGTTTCAAAATACAATCTAGCAAGATTCAATTCATCAACGTAATACTGATGTTCTTTTGGAGTTAGCCCCTCAAAATCGTCGACTTTTGCAACAGGTTCATCTTCAAGATAAACCTCCTGAGAAGGTTCTTCAATGGCGCTAATAGGTCCAATCTTGTCAAAAACAGACTCTAAAACTGAATCTTGTGGATCTTTGATTGTTTCATTTTGTTGTTCTTCATATGAAGAAGGTTCGATGTCGTCTGCCTTGTTGCTAACAACATCATCAACTAATTCATTCTCTGTTGAGCCCATCATTGCTGCGATATCATCAGCTGCAATACTGCCGTTCTCGTGAAGGCTAGAGTCATCATTCTCTTGTGAACCTTCATTTGAACTTAACATATTCATCAGATCATTCTCAGCTTCAGGATCATACATTGATTGAGAACCACCAATGCGACTTTCAAGTTCAGCTAAATCTTCTTTTGAAGATTGAGCTTCGATATCATCTTCTTTATTGGCAGATGTTTCTTGTTCACCAGAAGCAATTGAATCAAAAGTATTCTCAAGATCAGAATCATTAGATTCTTCATTTTCAGATTTATCCGCTATCTCATGTTTTTCATCAGATGAACTACCTTTAAAATCTTCAGTATTATTCTGCTCATGAGATGCAGAAACTACATCATAATCGTCAGATGGAACTTCCCAAGATACAACATCTGATTGATTGTCATTGTCAGCTTCATCTTTTGTATTTTCAGAGTCAACAATATCAGACTCATCAATAATGTTTTCTTCATTGCCTGATAAAATATCTTCAAGCTCAGACTCTGGTGACACTTCCTCAACAGGAGTAATTTCATCAATGTCTGTCTGAGGTTGTTCTTCAGCAGCTTCATTAATGTCTGTTTGAGGCTCGTATTCAACAGCTTCTTCATTGTCTGATTGTGTTTTTTCTTCCACAGTTTCATCAATGTCTATCTGTGGTTCTTCTTCCACAGTTTCACCAATGTCTGTCTGTGGTTCGTCTTCCACAGTTTCATCAATGTCTGTTTGTGGTTCGGCTTCAACCAATTCATCAATGTCTGTTTGCGGTTCTTCTTCCACTGTTTCATCAATGTCTGTTTGTGGTTCGGCTTCAACCAATTCATCAATGTCTGTTTGTGGTTCGGCTTCAACAGCTTCATCAGTGTCAGTCTGAGGTTCGTCTGCAGAATTGTCTTCAATATTTGAATAATCTTCTAAATTATCTGTTTCATCTTCAGAACCTGTATCTTCATTTAACAATGACTCAAGATCTAAATCATCATTTAATACTTCATCTACATTTGAACCAACAGTATTGTCAGAAGAAGACTCTTCTAAAGGAACACTTGTATCAACGGCATTAGCAAAAGCTTGTTCAAGATCTAAAGCATCTTTTGAAGAAATATCAGCATCAGTTGGTTCTTTACCATTCTTTAAGCTTTCTTTAATTTGTTTTTCTTCAGTTGAAGTGACAGAACCTTCTGTTTCATTATCAGATTCTAGACTTGCTAGAAAATCATCAACATTATCTGATGTATCTTTTTTTGATTTAATATGTTTTGTTTCTTCAGATGAATCATGAAGCTCAGCTAAAAGATCGTCGTCTAAAGGCTCTACATGAGTTCTTGATTTTTGTGTTTCAGAAGCTAAAGCAGAATTTAAATCAGCCAATTCATTATCTTCAGGCTCTTTCTTTCCAAAAGTATCATCATCTAGAGAGAAATCATTCACTGATTGCTCTTCTTGTAAATCATCTAAATTATCTGTATTTTTTTCTACTATATCTAATGCAGGGTCAAGAATGTCTTTATGTTCATCAGAATCTTCAAGCTCCTCTGGAGATGAATCCATCATGCTTTCAAGAACAGATTCGTCATCTTGATTATCTACATTATCTGTTGACTCGTTATTTTGATTTAAAGCAGATTGCATTGATGCAGCAAAAGCATCAGCCTCAGAGATAGGAGCTACATCGCTTTTCTTATCTTGATCTTCATCTTTTAGTTCAAAGGACTGTTCATCTTTTTTATCTGACTGTTCAGTTTCCTCTTGAGGTGCAGACCATTGTGAAGTTACTTCCTCGTCGCTTGAACTGGGAGCTTCTTCTTGAGATTTAGACACTTCATCTTTCTTTTCAGAATCACCATCTAGTGCAGCAGCCCATGCTGCAGCCATATCTTCTTGTTCTTTATCTTCAGCTGATTTAGGCTCTTCTTCTTTCTTTTCGGAATCGCCATCTAGTGCAGCTGCCCATGCAGCAGCCATATCTTCTTGTTCTTTATCTTCAGCTGATTTTGGCTCTTCTTCTTTCTTTTCTGAATCACCATCTAGTGCAGCAGCCCATGCTGCAGCCATGTCTTCTTGTTCTTTATCTTCAGCTGATTTAGGCTCTTCTTCTTTCTTTTCTGAAT
>CAZEXR010000009.1:3523-22460 GCA_964516675.1 uncultured Enterobacterales bacterium
TCTTCTTGTTCTTTATCTTCAGCTGATTTAGGCTCTTCTTCTTTCTTTTCTGAATCGCCATCTAATGCAGCAGCCCATGCAGCTGCCATATCTTCTTGTTCTTTATCTTCAGCAGACTTTGAGTCTTCAGTTTTATCTGTTTTTTCTTGGTCATTTAAAGCTGCAGCCCAAGCATCAGCAACCGATTCATCATCAGATTTTACTTCAACTTCTTTCTCTGATTTTCCATTACTTTCGTCTAGAGCTTGTGACCACTCATCTAGTACATCATCATCACTCTTTGATTTAGTTGCCTCTTCCCATTCTTTTTGTGCTGAGCGTTCTGCTTCTGACATACCATCATCTGCAGCTGGAATATCAGTTTCAGTTGGTGCTTTTGCAGGAGCATCAATAGCATTTTCGTTACTGTTTTCAGTCTTAGGTGGAGTTTGTTCTTCTTTTTCATCCTCATCAAAGGCAGCAGGAGCTTCAAGTTCAATTGAACCATTAGCATCTGACAATAGCATATCCTCTGAACCAAGAGACTCATCAATATCAAAGTCATCAGTGTATTTCTTAGCATGAGCACGAGCTTTTGCTTTGAAAATCATAAATAGAATTAACAGAGCAAGAGATAATAAACCAGCACCGATTAAAACCATCATTACAGGTCTATCAACATCAATCTTAGTATCTGAAGTTGAAACTGAGAATTGAGACATCTGTAATTGCATATCTTCGATTTTTTCATCGTTTGCTAAAAGCATTTCACGCATACGATCATTATCTTGAGAAAGCTTAGAAATATTTCCCTTAATCTCAATTAAATCCTGTTGAATGCTTGCAATGATATTGTCATATTGACTAGACAAAGAGGCAACGCTGTCAGATGCTGTCTGAGCGGTTACAGCTGAGGATTTCTTCATTCTGTTTACAGCTTCTGCTAATTGCATTTCCATGCCCTTAGTCTTTTCATCGATTGCTTTTTTATTTTCATCGAGCATTATTTGAATAGACTTGATGTCAACTGATGCTAAAGAAGCTTGTTGTGATAAAGCCTGAAGCTGAGGAGCTGTAGGTGCGGAATTAGAAGCAGTGGCAGGAGCTGTATTGCCTAAATTTGAAACAGGATTTTGCCTTGATTCATTGGCATTTTGTTCATCTTTATTAGTCTGCTTAACTGGTATAAGTTCGTTATCTTGTTCTTGAGCCTTCTGTTCTTGAATTTCTTTAATCTGTGTTTCTGTTGCAGTATAAACAGGAATATTAGCATCAACAGATGTTGCAGGTTGTGAATTAGGAGCAGTTGCAGGTAAAACAGTTGTAGCAGGTGTTGTTGTAGCAATATTCTGCGCAACAGGAGCTGTTAAAGGAGGAAGTATAATTCTTCCTTGAGATAGTAATTGGCTACCAGTTTGAGTTGTTTCACGAGCTATTTGAGAATTGTCAGGAATTCTTAATGTTGTTCTAGTTAAATTGTTTACATTTCCATTTGAAAAAGCATTGGGGTTATTACGATAAATGGAAGCTACAATTTGAAATTCGTCTAAGCTTCTATCTGTAGGAACATATCTATGAGCTACAGACCAAATAGTATCACCAGAACGAACTGAATAAGATCTGTTAGATGCTGCTGTTGCAATAGGGGTATTATTTGCTTGTACAGTAGGAGTGACAGTTCTTTGACGATTTGTAGTTGCACGAGGTGTTGCAGGAGCTGTAGGGGTTACAGCTCTTGGGGTATAAGTTCTTCTAGGTGTAGCTCTTCTTTCAGGAGCAGGAGCACGTGCTACAGGAGCAGTATCTTCAACTTCTGGGCCTTGAATACTGATGGTAAATGTACCGTCTTCATCAGCACCCATCGCACCTAACGGAAGTAGCGCACTTAGCGCAATAATAAATATGGCTTTTTTAAACCTTTGCATACAACACCCCTATATTTATGCATTATTGTATCTAAAAATAACAACGTCAAAATTAAGCAAGATCGCAATTTTTAGTTTAGTAATGCATAAAACGTGCAAGGCTAAATATTTTTAGCAATTAATTTTGCAATTTTTACACAAGAAATAGCTTCGCCACGTCTAGTGTTATCCATCATAATTACAAAAGAGAATGTTTTAGTACCTGTTTTTTCCTGTCTTACACGATTAACAAGTACTGTTCTTTCATTAATAATATCGGTTACTGGAGTTAATACTGTATCAGGATCTGATAAAGTTACGAATTTAGAGTTGTTAAAAGCATCTTTAACCTCATCTAAACTTGCCTTATCCTCAAGTTCAACATTAACAACCATTGTATGGCCATAAAAAACAGGAACCTGAATACAAGTAATGTCAAAACCGCGTTCAAAACGACCTAAGATTTTAGTTACTTCTGATTTGATAGCGTTCTCATGGTCTGAATAACCGTTCTCTTCTGCTGTTCCCATGATCGTATGTAAATTAAATGCAACCTGAGCAGGAAAGCCCTGATGTTCAGCTGACATGCCATTTAGTAGAGATGAGGTTTCATGAGCCAATGTCTCTGTACCTAAACGTCCATACTCAGAAACAGACTCTAAAGAAGAAACTACAGCTCTTGAAATACCAAATTCATCATGCAAGGCACAAAGAGCTAATGATAATTGAACTGATGGAGCTAATGCAGGAATAACCAAGCGTGTCTCAATAGCTTTTTTTACATCAAAAGGGTTAATCTCAGGCATGATTAAAGTTGTTTTCTCATCACCTGAAAATAAATGACTATTATCAATAACAACACAACCTTCACTTTGAGCTTTAGAAATCCATCTTTGACTTTCATCTTGAGTTGTTAAAAATAGTGCTACATTTGCTTTTGAGAAATCGAATTCATCAATTGACTGTACGAAGTAATTTTGTTTATTTACATTAATTGCATCATACTCACCAGATAAAGGAGAGAGTGGGTAAATATCAGCTATATCGATTTTCTGCTCTTCTAAGGTTTCAATAACAAGTTGACCTATGTCTGTATCGTAACCATAAATTGCTAGTTTTAATGCCACTTTATGCTCCTAAAATCATCTTAAAATTTTAATTAGTTAACAATCAAATTGTATCACAGTGTGTCAAGTGCTATTTGAGTTCCATCAAGAGTTTGACTGATATTATTTTCTTTTTGAGGGCAATAAATTTTTCTTGCAACTTACGTTCTTTCGAATAACAGAAGTTACCACCCCAAAAAGAGCATCTACAGATACGTCTTGCAAATAAATATCTTCAAATTCTTCATTTCCACTAACTAACTTAGGATTTACTCCATCAACAAATCGTCTCAAAATAAAATGACCATCAATGGCAATTACAATAATGTCATTATCTTCAGGATCTTTATCGCGGGAACATACAATTACATCGCCTTTTAAGATACCTTCATCTTTCATGGCATTAGACCCCATTTTAAATAGAAAAGTATAAGGCTTATTGATTAAAAGGCTGATATTTAAATCTTGACCTTTTACACTGCCCTCGATTATTTCAAGGTTTACAGCATTATCCGTTTTGGAGTCCATTATTATATTCTCTATATAAATCTAATCTGCTTAATACAAATCTAAGTGAAAGGTTAACATCGTTTTATTATCATTATATTAGACAAACTTACTCTTTGAAAAATGGAAATTTTTTCATAAATAGCAAAAAAAATGTTATGAACATTAAATTTTTAACTAATAAATCTAATATTTGTAAAAATATGGGAGTAACCGCTAATTTTTTTTATATTTTTGTATTATATTACAAACAGTAACGTAAATTTAGTTCGTAAAACTATAGTGCTTTTAGTAAGCAAAAGGATCAATTATGGCATTAACCAGAGCAGAAATTGCAGATAGACTAATTATAAAACTAGGCATGCCTAAAACCACTGCCCAGGAGTTTGTTGATGCATTCTTTGAAGAAATTGCTACAACACTAGAGTCAGGTGATATTGTAAAGTTAACCGGCTTTGGTAATTTTGAGCTAAAAGTGAAGAGTGCTCGTCCTGGAAGAAATCCTAAAACTGGTAAGGAAGTGACTATTTCTTCTCGTAGAGTTACAACTTTTAGAGCTGGTCAAAAGCTTCGCAATAGAATTGATAATCCTAACGATTAGATTATTTTAGTGTACTAATGTCATCAGTATTAAATAAATGGCATAATAAAATTATCACTGCATAGCATGAAAGTTTTTTCTTTTTAAAGGGTATAAATATGGAAAAGATTGTTTACAAAATTAAGGATCGTGATGGTGTTCACGCACGTCCTGCAGGCGCTATCATCAAGGCAATTTCTGGCTATAAGTCAAAAGTTACTGTAATTTTCCAAGATCGCTCTGTTGATTTAAAGAGTGGTATTTTTGGTCTATTAGGTCTTGGTATTCGTTTTGATGACGAAGTTTACCTACATATCGAAGGTGAAGATGAAAAAGAAGCTGCTGTTGCTGTAAGACGCGCTTTTGAAGAGTTCCTATAATTCTCTTCTATCTTCTTGTGATTAAAAAACCAGCTTAATTGCTGGTTTTTACTTTTATAAGCATAATAAAAGTTATTTAACTAATTGCAACCATAATAAATTCAATAATAAAGACGCCTGCAATCATTAACATTGATCGAATTGAATCATAATTCAAATCAATAAACTTAGAGATATTAGAGAAAGTCTTCGAAATCTTGATAACTTCATAGAATTTTAAGTTCTTTGTTCCTGCATATGAAACACCAAAAGCAGTAATAAAAGCTAAAACCAAGCAACTTAAAAGCGCAAATGGATTTAAAGATAACAGACTTACAACAATAGTAACTATCCAAATAAATATAGTAGAACTATCCCAAAGTGTTCTTACCTTCTTCGATCTAAACTTAAGATTGGTTATATATTCAACTAAATTCATGCAAGTTTCTTTAGAGAAATTGTCACTCATCATGTTATTAGTTGATAACAACAGTTTCTTACTTAGTAAATCAGCAATCTGTTCTTTACGATTTGCAACAATACTCTCTAATCGTGCTTTCATAGAGAATACTTTAGAGGTGTACTGATCAGTCTTATTTACTTCAACTTGTAATTTATGAGTTACGCTATCAAAAACATTTTCATAATTTCTAAGCAAGGTATAAAAAGACTTGTTAGTAATCATGGTCTTGAATAGCCCCATCTTTGTATCCATATCGGTTAGAGTATGGCCTACAGCTGCATTGGCTAGCTCTGTTTTTAACATGTAGTAAACAGAATCTAATACCTTTGGCTTATTTAATGGAGTGTGATCAAAACCTGATGTAAAAAAGTGGAAAGTTTTAGAAATTCCAACAATATTAAAGTGCATATACTCTAATTTTGTTTTAGCCTTAAATGTAAGTTTAAATACACCATCTTCCTTAAACTCAGCATCAAATATCTTAAATGGAAGCGATGTTAAAAGCATACGATAACAAGCGTAATCTATATGAGGCTTAGGAACATTAAAACAATCTTCTTTGTTGATAAGCTCTACATCAATAAAAGGATAGCTATTTGCCTGTAAGAAAATTTGTCTATCTACTAAAGTATGACCTGTTCCACGACATTTTTGACATGGAATTTTTTGCTGAAGATGACATGTTGGGCATTCAATATAGCCTGTCTTCTTACAACGAGAACAACCGCCTTCTCTACCTTGACATGAAGGACAAAGTATCAAACCATAACCAGAACAGTTAGGGCAATTAACCTTCTTTGAACCATGACAATCCGGACACTTGCAATTACCTTTTGCATGTCTTTGGGAAATACGATTTACCTTATTACCAATATCAAATACTTCTCGAGGGGTCTTATTTTCAAGCCCCGTGCAGAAAGGGCGTTTTGCATCTTTATCTTCTGTTAATGAGCTTATATTAAAACGGTAGAATTCTTTTAAAGCATCTTCATCAACAATAGTGTCTGTTGTACCAACAGAACGCAATACAGTATCCTCTGAGCTCACTTTAAAGAACCAGTTTACTGTAAAGGTCATCATTACATCAGCGGTTTTGACATTGCTATAAACAAGCTTGTCTGGACTAATATCCACCCCCTGAAGCAACTTTGTTAATGTACTTTTTATTGAATCTGACATAACCTTATTTAATACTAAATAATTAGAAACCGCTATTAAAAATAATGATTGATGCAACACCTATCACTAAAGAGCCTATTAACAATCTACCAGATTGAACAGCTTCCACTGTTAAATTTGGCACCTTTTTTAATTTATGAGTTAATCTTAAAGTACTTACAACAGAATAATAAGCCCAATTTTTAGTCAGCATTAGGGATGTAAACATACATATAGCAACAGATATGCCCATTCCTAAAAAAGCTCCGACCGCATTTGGCACAAAATAAGATATAACAATCATCAACATCCACGTACCTAATGTAATTCCTGCCCATACCATTTTAGTATTAGGATTTAAGATCATTAACATTGGCACGAACGCTATTAAATTCTTAGCAAAATATCTAGCAAAATCATCTGAAATAAAACCTTCTGCATTGTTTATCAATTCTTTTTTTACGCTTTCTAAAAGTTCTTCTTTCACATTATTCTTAATTAACTTTGCTCTAGCATTTTCATTCTTTTTAGCATCCCAAAGAATTGATTCTACAGTCACGCCTTGTTTTACAGCTTCTGCTTTTACAATCTGCATTTCATAACTTTCAATAGATCTAATCGTTTTTGCTAAAATAGCTTTACTTGCAAGCGCCTTTACACAATCAATCTTTTCATCAACATCAGTTTGAGACATTGATAAGGTATCAGCTAATAGTTGTGATTCATAATTAAAAACCACATTTAGTATTGGCGGTTTGCAAATTGGTCTTAGGTTCTTTCCACAAAGAATAAAATCAAATGGCTTCTTGTTATCTTTGAGTTTTACATGTACAGCAAAACAAGGAGCAAAGCCTGCAAATGTAGCCACATAACCATGTGGAGTTTCTTGTCCTGAAGATTGATCTTCAAAGTTTGCAGCAGCTAAAATTGCTTTTTCATCTTCTTTTGAAAAGCTTGTTATAGGAATATCAGAACCAGGAACTGTAAGATTTATGGAAACTTGCTTCTTACATTCAGCATCATAAATAATCTCTCTTTCAACTGTAAGTTCGCCTGTTCCCTCGCAATCCCTACACTTTAAAGAGCCCTCACCATTACAAGGGGAGCATTTAACAGTTCCTGCACCGTTACATACATTACATTTGCTACCTGTGCCATGACAAGCTGGACATGGAACTGTACCTTTACCAAGACAAGACTCGCAACTTGATTTTTTGCTTCCATGACATGTTTTACAACGAGTTTTACCAATTGCAGCGACACGATTAAAAGCAACAATCTGGCCTGAAATATCGGCCAATTCATTAAATTTTGCTTCAGCAAGGCGTTTGATAAAGGACTTAGTTACGGCACTTTCTTTTTCAAGTTCTTTAGAATTGTTCTGTGTAAATTCGTCTAAGGCACTAGAAGATAGAACTTTTGTTTCATCACTGACTCTTCTTAAATGCTTATCTGTAGCACGGCATTTAAAAGACCAATTTAGACAATAACTTACTTTAGCATAGAAAGATACGGGCTCTGATACAGAAAAATCAGCAATAGGAACACCGCATCTAGAAAAAATAGATGAAACGATAGCGTTAAGCTTTCTTGAAAAATCCACATTTTTTACAGCATCTTTTGCTCTATCTTTTGCAGATATAGGCTCAGATGTCTTCTCAGGAGCTTTTCCTGAAGATGCTTCCTCTGTCTTTTTAGCAGTTGCATCCTTAGGTGTTTTTTCAGTTTTTTCCATGTTAAAGCCTATTGAGATACTTTTCTTTTCTTAACGGTATTTCAAGTTAATACTTAATGTAACCTGTCTAAAATTCTACAAGTAAATAGAATCTTAAAAATAGCGTTGTGAAAAATCTCTCACTCTTACAATTGTTTATTTAGTACCTGAAGTACAAATTTTAAGTAACTTATATTTTCTAACAAGAAAAACTCTTCATTGTCAAAGCTAGCGTCATCCCCAATAGAATAAATCTCGCTTGATAAAGGAATTGTTTTCTCATTAGTTTGAGTTTTTATAATAATTTTTTTATTTGTAATAATAATTATGCCACTATCTTTTGAGATTAGCTTGTAGTATTTAGCAACTATTCTCTTAATTATTGGCGCAATGTCTTTACTTATATGGTAACTATTTTGGGAAAATGCTGCAATTATATTTTCATCTTCATCACATACATAACCATCAACTTCCATTACAAAATCTGACTTATTTTGTGTTGCTGTTGTAATAAGACAATCATTTTGAGCAATATATTTTGCAAGAGGATAAGGTATTTTGTCAAAAGAAAGACCAAGTTTCTTAGCTATTGATATTGATTTCTTGCTAAAAACCTCAAAATTATCATATAACTTTTTACGATCATAGCGATTAACCATATATTCTAATAAGAATATATATTGAGACTCAGGTGTCACACCTGAATTACCACCAATCCAAGATAAGGTTTTTAAAACCTCTATTGTGTCATCCACATCATTTTCAAGTAGGCCATTAGCCAAGACTTTATTTGCTTTTTCTCTAGCAAATAATTCTTTAAAATATAGCTTTAAACCAACCATTCTAATACGTGTTGCATAATTATCTAAAAAGCCATATATATCATTGCCAGGCTCTACTAACTTGTCATCAGAATTTAAATAAACCTTCACATCCTTTTTAAAAGAAATATTCTTTGAAGAATTTGCTGTAAAAACAAAATAAATAGAAACAAGAGTTGGAATTAAGCCAATAAGGAATGGATATAAACCTTGTTTAACATCACCATCCCATAAAAATGGAAGTGATACAAATAAATTTAGCCAGCCATACCAAGCTAAAAATCCTTGAAATTTAGTTACCTTAACGCTGTCTGGGAAAAGGCATAAAGCAATTCTGTAGTTTAATTGTGTTAATACAATAGCAATTACAAGTAATAAGGACAGAATTAAAGAAAGGGTTTCCATGATTTTCCTAAAAAATATATAATCTTTAAATCACTTTGATTTTAGCAATAAATAAAAATTATTTGTTTGATTTAAGACAAGATTTACAAGGAAATTTAATTAAATATTTGCTTTTGTTGTTGCTCTATCAATTTTATTTAGATCTTTATTTTTTTTATATCCATGCATTTATCTGAATAATAAAAGCAAAAATAAGTGTTCAATTCCTATTTTTGCTTTTAATTTTTAACTAAATTTAATTATGTTCAGGATATTCCTCAAGAATTCTCTTTAGTTCATTTGTAATACGCTTATCAGATACAGCAACTCTTGCACCTAATTGCTGAGCAAAGTATGAAACACGCAGTTCTTCAATTAACCATTTAACATTAACAAGATCATCAGGTATTACAGTGTACTTATATCTTGAAATAGTGTTCTTATATGTTTCGTTAATTTCTTCAATCTTGCGAGTGTACATCAGATCTCTATTTGCATCTCTGTGAACTTTATCCAAACGATATAGCATTGCATCTAGATAGCGTGGCATTTGTTGTAAATACTCAAGTTTTGTTGAGCTTACAAATCCTTTGTAAACCAAGTTATCCAACTGATTTGCAACATCTTTATAGGTATAGGCTACAGAAAAATTCAATTGACCTTTTAACTGACGCTTCAACTCATGAGCCTTCATTAAAATCTTATCAACATAAGAGCATAATTCTAATGCAGTGTCATTTAAATTAGCTCTAACTTTTTCTAATAAGTTATTAAAGCTTGTTTCATCGTAAACAGGAGCTTGATTTTGCTCCATAATCAGATCAATTGAAGCTAGCATTAAATCGTTAATTAAATCCTTAACAGATCCTAATGGCTGATAATACATTGATAGCTTTGATTTATTAGGTAAATGCTGTTCTAAATAAGCTGTTGGCTGACGCAAGCCTAGAGATAGTAATTTTCTTTGACCTAGCCACATAGCTTTTTGTTGTTTGAATTTACTATCATAAAGCTCAATTGCAACGCCTGTTCCTTTATCTGTTAAAGCAGGATACGCTGTAATTTCAATACTACCCTGTTTGGAGACTTGCTCTGTTTTAATAACACCAAATGACCATGTAGAACTTGGAGCCTGAACAGCTTTATTTTTGGTTATCTTTTGAAGTACGTCTTTTACTTGCGACTGTAATGATTGAGCAATTGCATCAAAGTTTCTTCCTGATTTAATAACCTTACCTTTCTCATCTTCAATAGAGAAAATCATAAACAGATGCTTATCAATTAAAGTTTTATCAAAGTCATCAGGAGTTACGCTCTCACCGCCCATACGAGATAGTTCTTTAGCAGCACGCACATACAAGTCATCCTTTGTAGGCTGACCTAAGGCTTCAATTAAAGCTTTAGCATAATTTGGAGCTGGTATTAGGTTCTTACGTAATCTCTTTGGTAGAGATTTTATTAAATTAGTTAAAAATTCCAATCGTAAACCTGGAATTTGATAGGTAAACTCCTTTGCACTAATCTTATTTAAAACAGCTAAAGGAATGTGCACTGTTACGCCATCATCCTTTGAGGTTGGATCAAATACATAAGATAAAGGTAATTTAAACTTATCGTGGTACCAGAATTCAGGAAAATCTACTTCTTGAACGTCATTAAAATTGTCTTTTGCAACTAGCTCTAGCGAGAAATCAAGAAAATTAGGATCTGTTTTTTTCTTTTCTTTCCACCACTTATCAAAATGACGTAAGGTTACAACATCACTTGGTAATCTAGCATCATAAAAAGCTTCAAGAACAGTCTCATCAACAAGTAGATCTCGACGACGAAGCTTATCCTCAACATGCTCAATTTCGTCAATTAAATCGATATTTCGCTTGTAGAAATCATAATTACATTCGATATCTCCACCGACCAATCCATCGCGGATAAATAGTTCTCTGCATAATTTTGCATCGATTTGAGAGTACTGTACTTTTCTGTTTTGAACAATCGGAAGACCATATAAAGATATAGTCATGTTTGCTAATACTGCGCCTTGTTTTTTTGACCAATGCGGTTCAGCATAAGTTTTCTTAATTAAGTGTCTTCCAATTGTTTCCACCCACAGTGGGTCAATAGAAGCTACAGTTTTTGCAAATAATCTTGAAGTCTCATTTAACTCACTTGCACAAATCCATTTAGGCTTTTTCTTGCTAAATACTGAGCTAGGGTGAATTACAAATTTAATGCCTCGAGCACCTAAATATAAGCCCTTGTCATTATCGTCATACTTACCAATTTGAGATAAAAGTCCTGACAAAATAGCCTTATGAATTGAATCATAGTTTGATGGTTGCTCGTTTGCCTTGTACTTTAACATTTGGCAAGAAGCTCTTAATTGGCGTAATAAATCAAACCACTCTCGTACTCTGATATAAGAGATAAATTCACTTTTTAACTTCTTGCGTAAAGCAGAGTTACTCATCTCTTTTTGCAATTTGCAAATATAGTGGTATAAATTTAAGTAAGCTAAAAAGTCTGATTTTTCATCATCAAAACGATGATGTAATTGTCTGCTCTGTTCTTGTTTATCAAGAGGTCTCTCTCTAGGGTCCATTATTGCTAGAGCTGAGATAATAACTAAAACCTCAGACAAACAGCCCTCTTTATTTGCTTCAATGAGCATACGAGCAAGACGAGGATCGGCAGGAATTTTTGATAAAGAAACGCCAATTTTTGTAAGCTCAATCTCGTCTGTCGATAAGCCACGAGATTCATTGATTGCACCTATTTCCTCAAGCAAACGAATACCATCTGTAACTTGACGGGTAGCAGGAGGATCAATAAATGGGAAAGCAGCTATATTTCCAAGATGCAATGCAACCATCTGCAATATTACAGCAGCTAAATTTGTACGTAGAATTTCTGGATCTGTAAAATCAGATCTTGCTTCAAAATCGTCCTTTGAATACAAACGAACACATACACCATCACTTACACGACCACAACGTCCCTTACGCTGATTTGCGCTCGCCTTTGAAACCTTTTCAACTGGTAAACTTTGAACCTTGGTTCTAGGAGAATAACGACTAATTCTTGCAGTACCAGGATCGATAACATATTTAATGCCAGGTACAGTCAATGAAGTTTCAGCTACGTTTGTACAAAGAACAATTCGTACAGATGAATGAGGGGCAAAAATCTTATTTTGCTCTGCTGTTGCAAGTCTTGCATATAGAGGCAAAATCTCAGTATTTGGTAAATGAGCTTTGGTAAGGAACTTAGCTAAGTCCATAATTTCGCGCTCACCAGGAAGAAAAACTAAGATATCGTCGCGAGAATGTTCTGTAAATAAGTACTTAACAGCACGTAAAACACCATGACGTAAATCCTGCTCTTCTAACTCAAGCTCTTCATCCTCTCCATCTTCATTTACCTCTTCAAAAGGCATATAAACGACTTCTACAGGATAGGTTCTTCCTGATACCTCAATGATTGGAGCATTGAAAAAATGTTCAGAAAATCTTTGAGTGTTAATAGTTGCAGATGTAATTATGAGTTTTAAATCTTTTCTTTTAGTAAGTAGATTTCTTAAATAACCTAATAGGAAATCAATATTTAAAGAACGTTCATGAGCTTCGTCGATAATAATGCAATCATAATTCAATAAAAGCCTATCGTTGGCAGTTTCTGCAAGCAAAATACCATCAGTCATCAACTTGATATAGCTCTGATCGCTTGTTACATCTGTAAAACGAACCTTATAACCAACACTTTGACCTAATTCTTCACCAAGCTCTTGAGCAATACGTGTAGAAACAGCACGTGCAGCTAATCGTCTTGGTTGAGTATGACCAATAAAACCATGACGACCAAGGCCAGCCTCAAGACACATCTTTGGAAGCTGCGTTGTTTTGCCCGAACCTGTTTCACCTGCAATAATGACTACTTGGTTTTCCTTGATAGCCTTGATAATTTCCTCTCGTTTAGAGGCGACTGGTAAAGACTCTTCGTATTTTAATGTAGGTACGTTCTCACAACGGCTATTAAAAAAATTAGCAAAGTTCTCTAGCTTTTCTGAAATAGAAAGTTGCATATCTATAAATTTTGAAGGATCTTTTTGGGAACCTAACTTATGCAACTCACGAGATAAAATTTGTCTATGTTTAAAAGTAAGTTTTGTAAAAGATGCTTTTACATTGGTAATGAAATTTTCTAGATTATTTTCTTTTTGCATTTTTCTTAGCTATATTCATCATCGTCATTTATGCTGTCAAACAACTGTTGTTGTGCAAGCTTTCGACGACGATCTAATTCTTCTTTTTGTAATCTTTGAATCCTTAATTTTGATTTTCTTATACGTTCGTATTCTGCGGTACGTTCAGAGGCTAGATATAAACCTGCGCGGCGAATTTTATCACCTTCAAGATCAACTACAACTAAAGTTACCTTAATTAAATTTACAATGTCACCAGGTAGGGGGTAACCACCAATATGGTATGACATAAAATCACCTAATGATAAGGTCTTTTCATAGGTTGTAAGTTCAAAATCGTACTGTTTTGCAAGCTCTGACATTAAAGTTGAATTAGCATAGATCTTATCGCCCTTATATAAAGGCTGATGCTTCTCTTTTAGCTCATGAGAAAACATAGCATTTAATAGTTGCTCATCTGCATCACGACCTATCATAGAAATGATATCGCCCACTCTTAAAATAGTATCACCATGACACTTAATCATTTTGCCGTCACGAAATACAGAAGCTACAGTTGTTCCTTTTGGGAATGGTAGAACTCTAAGAGTTTTTCCCTCAAATGAAGGTTCTTTAATCTTGTAATTTAGAAGCTCAAAGTCATTAGAAAGCATAATACCTACATCTGACTTTGTCAGAGGAGATAGAACTGCATTTGTACATACTTTTAAGATTTTTGCCAAAGGTACAATTAAAGAGCCTTGGAATAACAAAGACACAATAACAACCACAAAAGCTACGTTAAAATAAAGCTGAGGATGATCTAGATTTTCAAATACTGGATAAATAGCAAGAACAATAGGAACAGATCCTCTAAGACCTACCCAAGACATAAAGAAAAGGTCTTTATTAGAATAAGCTCTAAAGAAAGGCTTTATACATAAGAATACAGCTAATGGTCTTGCAATAACTGTAATTACAATAGCAATTACTACTCCTGGATACCAGTAGTTAATCATCTCATGTGGTGTAACTAATAGACCTAATAATAAGAATAAAGTAATTTGAGATAGCCAGGTAAAGCCTTCTGAAACAGGTAATATGTAACTTACATGTCTTGTCTTTTGATTACCAACACACATACCAATAATAAATATTGCAAGGAAGCCTGAACCGCCTATATACGCGGTAATTGCAAAGCCAACTAAACCTAAACCAATTACTAAAATACAGTAAAGGCCTACACCTAAAGATAAAGTTGAAATGATTATTCTTGCAATAAAGCCAATACCAATACCAATTAAAATACCAAAGCCGAACTGAGATACAAAGAAAATCAAAGCTTCTGAAAAAGAGGTAGCCTTTGAAGAGGCAAAAGCAATCATAGTTGTAGTCAACAAAATAGCCATAGGATCGTTAGTTGCAGATTCTATTTGCAAGGTGTTTGACACATTTGACTTTAAGGTTATTCCACCACTTTTTGATAATAAAGAGAAAACAGCTGCAGCATCAGTTGATCCTACAATACAGCCTAATAACAAAGATTGGATTAAAGAAATATCCAAAACCAAATAAGCTAAAAGACCTGTTATTGAGGAAGTTACAATAACACCTAGTGTAGCTAAAATGGTCGACTCACTTGCAACAGATTTCATCGTAGCAAAGCTTGTACGCAGACCACCGTCTAAAAGGATAATTGCCAGCATTAAGTTAGCTATAAAAAATGCTGAAGAATAATCAGTATAGTGAATATTTAAAATGACACCATCTTCACCAGTTAACATACCGATTGCTAAGAACAATAGTAATAATGGGGTACCGAAGAAGGAAGATAGTTTAGAGGCAAAAATTGCAACAGATAGAAGTATACCCACGATTAAGAACGCATAGTTCATGTCAAAATCTGGCATACATTCCTCACTACAATCATAAAAGCAATTCAGTTTATTGTTATTTTTTGTACATCTATTTTAATTGAGAAAACCTTTTAAACATAGGAGTATATGCAGATTTATTGAAATATTTTTTTTGCTCGCCTTTTATTTGTTCAAAAACAGTGCAATTTATTTTTATATATTTATCATTTTGATTTATAAAATAATTTTTTTTAAATTCTTGATACTTTCATATTTTTAGTTTTTTTTCATTAAAAACACGCACCAAGACAAAGCATTTAAATAAGTGCACCATTTTGATGTGCTAGTATTTTTATCACGGTAAGTGTTTATATGATAAGCCTTACTTAATAAATTTTATACGGCATTCAAGGAACTATTATGTGTTCTATATTTGGTATTTTTGACATTAAGGAGCACCCTGAAGCTCTACGTCAAACAGCCTTAACTAACTCAAGACTACAGTTACACCGTGGTCCAGATTGGGAAGGTATTTATCAGGGCGAAAAAGCAATCATTGTACACGAGCGTCTATCTATCGTTGATCCACAAAATGGCGCACAACCTTTGTACAATGAAAATAATACCTGCGTGCTTGCTGTAAATGGTGAGATATACAACCACAAACAATTAAAGACAGAACTTACAAGTGATTACAAGTTTAAAACAGGTTCTGATTGTGAGGTTATTCTTCCTTTATATGAAGAATTCAAACGCACTGGTGTTAACTTTGTTGACAGATTAGTTGGTGACTTTGCTTTTGTTATTTATGACGCTGAAGATAACACAATCTTTGCTGCTCGTGACCACATGGGTATTAACCCAATGTACGTTGGTACTGACAGAGAAGGACGTTTCTATGTAGCTTCAGAGATGAAAGCTTTAGTAAACGTATGCGATAGCGTAAAAGAATTCCCTCCACGTAGCTACATCTACTCAAAGAATGGTGACTATTCATTCAAAGAGTATTACACACGTGATTGGTTTGATTATGAGAACGTAAAGAACGACACCACTGATGTATCTGTTCTAAAAGAAGGTTTAATGGACTCTGTACGTCGTCAACTAATGTGCGACGTGCCTTATGGTGTTTTACTTTCAGGCGGCCTTGATTCTTCTGTAATTTCAGCTATTGCTAAATTTTACTCAGAAAAGAGAGTTGAAGATGATGGCAAGTCAGATGCTTGGTTCCCTCGCCTACACTCTTTTGCAATTGGTCTTGACGGTGCTCCTGATTTACAAAAAGCTCGTGTTGTAGCTGATTACCTAGGTACAGTTCATCATGAAATCAATTACACCGTTCAAGAAGGCATTGATGCATTACGTGATGTTATTTATCATATCGAAACCTATGATGTAACCACTATTCGTGCTTCAACTCCTATGTACCTAATGGCTCGCTATATCAAGGCAATGGGTATTAAGATGGTTCTTTCAGGCGAAGGTTCTGATGAAATCTTTGGTGGTTACTTATATTTCCATAAGGCACCAAATTCAAAGGAAATGCATGAGGAACTTATCAGAAAACTTCAAGGTTTACATTCATATGACTGTCTCCGTGCTAATAAGTCACTAATGGCTTGGGGCGTTGAAGGTCGTGTTCCATTCTTAGATAAGAAATTCTTAGATATCGCAATGCACTTTAACCCTGATGCAAAGATGTGTCCTGGTAAGGTAATTGAGAAGAAAGCTTTACGTGAAGCTTTTGAAGGCATGTTACCTGAAGAAGTATTGTGGAGACAGAAAGAACAGTTCTCTGATGGTGTAGGTTATTCTTGGATTGATGCTCTACGTGATTACGCTGAAGAGCAAGTATCTGACAGACAGTTTGCAGAACGTGAAACTCGTTTCCCTGTAAACACACCTGTAACAAAAGAAGCTTATTTATACAGAGAAATCTTTGAAGACTTATTCAAATTACCATCTGCTGTAAAGACTGTACCTTATGGTAAGTCAGTTGCTTGCTCAACAGAGACAGCAATTGCATGGGATGCTAAATTTGCAAAGATGAACGATCCTTCAGGACGTGCTGTAACAGACGTACATGAAGAAGCTTATGAAATGGGTCATAAGATGTAATTTTAAAGATTAGTTAACTTTAAGCAAAAGCAGGTAGTACTTAGTATTATCTGCTTTTTTATTTGTCTTAAACTAAATGATATAATTATGCAAATTTTTAAGAAGTGGTTTGTATGGAAGATTTAGGTTTAACACGAATTCCCTATTATTCAGAGCTTAGTGTATTTAATCGCAGTGATGTTAATAACGATGTTACAGCTCTTGTTTTGTCTGTTATGCTCTATTGGCATTCAAAGGACAAGTATGTCCACTTTAATGCAAGAAATCATGTACATCTTCTTGCACGTAATCTTCGTGTATCCCCTCAAAGTGTAAAAGAAAGCTTAGATTATCTTACATCAATCAAAATTCTTGATAAAAAAGAAGAAACAATCACAACAAATAGTGAGTCTCCAGATAAAAAGACAAAGCTAAATGAATTCTATTCTCTAAATTTTCACAATCTACATGTGTCTTTACGCGCTCAGGGGCTTAATGTTCCTGTAAAAATTCTTCGTCTTGCTTCAGATGACTATTTTGATGTCTACTCTTATATAAGTCCAGATAGACTTCCAAAGCTTCAAGGCTTAGTAGGCTTGATTAAAGGCGAGGATTACGACAAAGCAGCTTTTAACGCATGTAAAATTATTTGTGGTATCTGCAGAGAACCTGAGTATGAAGATTTTTCTTATAAGGCTCTTGCTCCTGGTTGGAGAATGCTTGCTCAACCACCAGCAACAGCTGATGACCTTGTCGAACGCTATTTAAGAGACGGAGAGAGATCGGTTGATGTGGATTTAATGGATGGCTCATTTTTTATGCCAGACGGTAATTACTTTGGCACAGAAAAACATAAAATTTGGCATTCAGGTAAAAAAACAGAACCTAGAATTTTAGCTAGTGCTTTATATCTATGTTTTACAGCCTGCTCAGATGAAATAACCTTCTACTCTGACCTATCTTTAGATGAATTACAAAAAGGATTTGAGCTTTTATATAAATTCACAGGTTTAAAAGGAAAGTTAACTGACTTTTACTTTAACTATAAAGATATCGTAGGAGATGAACTTGATAAAGCACATGCTCAATACCAAAACATCTTGGAATCTCTTGACTCAATTGAAGTAATTGAATTTGAAGATATTAATTAAAGCAAGTGAAGAAGATGATAATGAGTGTACAAAAGCTCATGATTATAATAGAGCAAGTGATTATTCAGGCTAATATGACACTGAAAAAAAAGAATAATTAGAATTACATCTATTCTCCTCACATAAACACTATTCTCATCAAAAACGTTACTTTTGATGAGAATAACAAATAGTGAGGAGAATAATCCTTTACTAAATATTTTTTCTCACATAGTAAGTACTACGACCACCACCTAACTTTTCAATCTCTTGTTTATCGCATAACTCTTTTAAAGCTCGTTCTATAGCCGATGTGCTTATTGACGAGCAATATTCTAAAATGTCTGACTTTCTAAATTTTCCAATTTGCTGTTTTACAGCATTTCTAACGGTTTTAATTACAGGCAACTTATCATCAACTAAGTCAACTCTGTCTTCAAAATCTCTATATGCACTTAGGACTACACCTAACAAATACATTACAAATGGCATAGCATCTTCTTGGTTTTCATGCCATCCATCTTGAGCTTTTTCAAGAGCATCAAAGTAATAGTCTTTTGTTTTTTCTATTTTATTTTCAAGAGAAATATAGCGACCTATAAAATATCCATTACGATACAACAATAGTGTTGTAAGCAATCTTGACATTCTTCCATTACCATCAATAAAAGGATGAATACATAAAAAATCATGAATAAAAAT
>CAZEXR010000010.1:0-22032 GCA_964516675.1 uncultured Enterobacterales bacterium
AGGGTAAAATATCAAAGAGATATTAAATCCCACAAGATTTTAACTTGACCCTTTTTTTCATTAAAAAACTAGAAGTTAGTTTAAGATAAATAGTAAAAATTGCATTAGACTAAGCAAATATAATAAAAACAAATTTGAGGCAGAACTTTTATGGATAAGTCATTACTTCCTAATATCTACGAATTTATTTCTAATACCTACCCTTTTTCTCAATTAAATGATCTAGAAAAAGACGCAACAGCTACAAAAATTAAAATTACCTATCATGCTCCTGGAGATGTTCTAGTTGATAAAACATTAGCAGGTGCTGGCCTATTTATGGTTAGAGCAGGTGTTGTTGAGACCCGATATAAAAATGACAACTCACTTCGTGGAAGATTCAGTGTTGGCGATACATTTGGCTTTACACAAATGTATAAAGAAGACGTAAGTGACTATAAAGTAGTTTTTCTTGAAAATACTCTACTCTACTTAATGCCACGTTCTGTTTTACAGTTCTTAATTGAAAAAAATAAGGCTGTAGGTGATTACTTTGATTCAAAAGAATGGGTCCGTTTATCATCATCTCATAACTACGCAGATGAAATCTCCGATGAAGAAAAGCATTCATCAACCTTTAAAACAATTGAAAGTGTTTGTTCTCACGAATTAGCTTTGGTAAATGAAGACACAACAATATGTCAAACAGCTGTAAAACTTGGTGAATGCAATTCTGATTTAGCAATGGTAATGAACAAAGAAGATCTTTTAGGTATCGTTACAAAATCAGATATTACCTTAAAAGCTGTAGCTAAAAGCATGGATATCAATTCAGCTATCAGCTCAATCATGACAAAAAATGTATTAACCATTGATGCACAAAAATCTGTATTTTATGCACTTGAGTTGATGGTTATGTACAACATCAAAAACTTGCCTGTATTAAAGGATAATAAAGTTTTTGGTACTGTTTCAACAACAAGCTTGTTACAGAACTCTCAGCTTCAAGCTGTTTACCTTTGCAAAGAAATTCAAAGAGCAAAGGATGCAGACAAGATCATTGCTCTTTCATCTCAGAAACAAGAAATTTTTGAAACTCTTGTTCAGACAAATGTTAAGCCTCACACCATTCAAAAAGTTATGAGTCATATTGCAGATAGTTTTGCGACCGCATTTGTTAAATTAGCCGAGGAACAACTAGGTAGAGCTCCTGACGATTACGCTTTTGTAGTAGCAGGATCACAAGCTCGTTCTGAAGTTCAGTTCTTATCAGACCAAGATAACTGTATCATCACTAAACGTGAATTAAATGATGAGGAAAGAGAATACTTTGTAAAACTAGCTGACATTGTAACTAAGAATTTAGATAAATGTGGCTACCCTCTGTGTGAAGGTAACTTTATGGCATCTAATCCTCGTTGGCTTGCAAGTCTTGATACCTGGAAAGGTTACTATACAAATTGGATTTCAAATACTGATGAAGATGCTATTCTTTCAAGCTCTGTATTTTTAGATATGCGTAGTCTATATGGTCACACAAGACTTGTAAAACAGCTACGCATGCATTTAATTGAGACAGCGAAAAACAATAGTCGATTCATGGCAACTCTAATGAATATGTCTGCAGCTGTTGCTCCTCCTGTAGGTACATTTAGACAGTTTGTTTTAACAAAAGATGGCGATAATAAACCTTATTTAAATATCAAGAAACAAGCTATTAATCTAATTATTGAAATGGCTCGATTGTACGGAATTGCTGCACAGTCAGAAGCTACAGATACTTATGATAGACTAAAGGCTGCAGTTGCAGCTGATCTTCTAAAAGAAGAAGATTTTAAAGAGCTTTCAGAAGCTTATACGTTCTTAAACGGTGTAAGATTTAATCATCAATTACGCTCTATGAAGAATAATGAAAAACTATCTAATAACATAGTACCTAATGATTTAAGCCAATTTGAAAGAAATCACTTACGTGATGCTTTTAATATTATCGCTAAACATCAAAAAGGCGCTTTATTTAGATTCTCTGCTGGACGAGGAGTCCTATAAAAATGAAGCTTTTAAAGCTTATTGACCCGATTGAACTTTATCAGAAAAAATGTCAGAGATTTGCAAAATCTAAACACTGCCCTGACTATTTAAAAGACTTTTACCGTCGACCTTTGCCTGACAGTAAAAGTTATATTGATGAATGTAAATTTACATCAATAGACTTTGAAACAACTGGAACCAATCCAAAAGAAGATTATGTTCTGTCTATCGGCGGAATTCAGATTGTGGATAATGCCATTGATTTTAAGACATGTTTTCACTACTTTGTAAATAATTCAAAATACATCAAAAGCGATTCAGCTGTAATTAACATGATCACACCAGAGTTGTTGCTTGATGGAAAAGATACAAAAGTAGCTATGCTTGAATTACTAGATAGAATTTCTGGTGGTTTAGTATTAGTTCACTGCAAGTTTATCGAAACAAACTTTATCAAGCAGACATTAGGATTAAAAAGTAGAGATCCTCTTCCTTTTTTAGTTCTTGATACAATGTCCATTGAAAGAAAGTTAAACCATTCTACAAACTCTAATGATGTAAGACTTGCAATTATTAGAGAAAAAAGAGGGTTTCCTGCTTACGATGGACATAATGCATTGGTTGATAGTTTATCAACTGCTGAACTATTTTTAGCTCAGCTTAAAGACGTGTTTGGAACAAAGCGACCTACAGTAAAACCTATTTATAAACGTTCTTTATAATTTTTGATAAATTGACTTTACGATTAAAGTCATTGCAAGAAATTAGATAATGTGTTTTTAGATAAAAACAAAAAAGTCAGACTATAGTAGTCTGACTTTTTATGTTTATAGATGACTAAATACTAGCGTAAGATTGCTGGTAATTTTTGAACATCACAAATTTGTAAAAGTGAACGTAATACCATTGGGTTACCAGATACAACATTACCGCTCTTTACATAGTTTGGCTCGCCCATGAAATCAGTTACGATACCACCAGCTTCACGTAGGATTAGGTCACCTGCAGCAAAATCCCAAGCCTTTAAGCCCTGCTCTAGGTAGCCATCAAAACGACCACAAGCAACATAGCATAAATCAAGAGAAGCTGCACCCATACGACGTACGTCAGCGCAATTTGAAATTAAACGAGTAAATAATTCTAAGTATGCAGGCATTCTGTCACGGTATCTTGTTGGGAATGCAGTGCCAATAATAGCACCATCAAGAGAATCTCTCTGACCTACACGGATTCTACGGCCATTTAAGAATGCACCATCACCACGAGCGGCTGTGAACATCTCGTTTACCATAGGATCGAAAACAACACCAATCTCTGTCTTGCCGTTGTGACGAAGACCGATTGATACAGCACAATGACCAATTCCTTGAACGAAATTAGTTGTGCCATCGATAGGGTCGATTACCCATTGATATTCAGAATCAGGATTTCCTAAAAGACCAGCTTCCTCTGTAAGAATGCTGTGGTCACGGAAAGCTTTTAGCAGTGTATCTACAATAACTTTCTCACACTGTTTATCGATACTTGTAACTAAGTCATCTTTGTTCTTTGACATAACTTCAAAGTTATCTTGTTGACCGATATTGCGTGCAATTAAATTACCGGCAGCACGTGCAGCGCGCACTGCGATGTTAAGCATTGGATGCATCTTTAAATTCCATATTTTCTAAAAAGCGATTCACCGCGAAGAGAAAAAAATCACTTGGGTGATAGGTAAAACTGTGACAATTATAATATAATTTTGATTAAATTTATAAAATTTAGAAAATAAATAAATAGGATTTTTATGACTGTTAAAAATGGTTTATATAATAAGGTCTTAAAGGAATTATCAGAATCTGGAATTTCAGAGTCTCATTTTCAATGGTATTCTTTAATGATTGGCCTACTTGCTAAGGGCTTTGAACCTGGCAACAGAATTTTTATTAAAGTATTCTCTTCACTATTAAACGATGATGAGCCTCTTCCAGGTGCACTAGTTGCAACTTTAACTAATCTAGCTATGGATGCAAAAGAAAAAATAGAAACAGCTGATGCAGATCTATTTGCAATGCCAGACTCTTCTTTTGAAAAGAAACTAAGACTACAAGTTCTTGCTGATTTGTCTTACGGTTTTGCTTTAGGTCTTACTGTAGATTCAAAAAACGGTTCACTAGAAAAAATCACTGATAAAGAGATGTTAGCTGATTTGAACACAATCTCTGAAGTCTCAAGAGTTGATACAGACGCAGATCTTGATGAAGAAGATTTAGATAATGTTCTTGAATTCATGATTGATGTTGCATCAAAACAACATCAAATAAATATCAACGAATAGTTTTTAAAAGGAGAGCTTTACAAGCTCTCCCTTATCTTTTTATTAGTCCTCAATTCCAGGTAACAAGATTAAAGCTTGTTTTAAATCTGAAATTTCATCACGCAATGCAGCGGCTTCCTCAAACTTTAACTCACGAGCTAAAGCAGTCATCTTAGATGATAGTGTATCAATACGCTTTGCAATATCCTTAGCAGACATTCTGTGAGTTGAATTTTTCTTTTCCCATTCTTTTCTTGAAATAGGATTAGGTCTCTTCTCATCAGGAACCTTAAAGGAACTAGTATCCTTTAAAGCAACTTCCATAATATCCACAATCTTCTTTTCAATTTGCTTAGGAACGATACCATGCTCTTTATTGTGTTTTTCTTGAAGCTCTCTACGATGAGCTGTGACTTCAATTGTTTCTTTCATTGAGTCTGTCATCTTATCTGCATAGAAAATAGCTTTACCATTAACATTACGTGCAGCGCGACCTACAGTCTGTATTAGTGAGCGAGAAGATCGTAAAAAGCCTTCCTTATCAGCATCTAAAATAGCAACTAAAGAAACTTCAGGCATATCCAAACCTTCTCTTAAAAGGTTAATTCCAATTAAAGCATCAAACTCACCTAAGCGAAGGTCTCGAATAATATCCATTCTTTCTACAGCATCAATATCAGAGTGAAGATAGCGAACTCTAATATCATGTTCTGTTAAGTATGCAGTTAGCTCTTCTGCCATTTTCTTTGTTAGAGTTGTTACTAAAACGCGCTCATTTCGTTTAGCACAAGATCTAATTTCACTCATTACATCATCAACTTGTGATGCAACAGGCCTTATTTCGATGATTGGATCTAATAGACCAGTAGGACGAATAATCTGCTCTACAACCTGAGATGATTCATCTATCTCAGTCTTAGCAGGAGTTGCAGATACATATAAGGTTCTAGGTTGAAGCTTTTTAAATTCTTCAAAAGTTAAAGGCCTATTATCAAATGCTGACGGCAATCTAAATCCGAAATTAACCAAGCTTTCTTTTCTTGATCTATCACCTTTATACATAGCGCCAATTTGAGGAACAGTTACATGTGATTCATCAATTATTAACAGACCATCTTTTGGTAAATAATCAAATAAACAAGGAGGAGGATCACCTTCTTTTCTACCAGTTAAATAACGTGAATAGTTCTCGATACCAGAACAGTATCCTAGTTCATTGATCATTTCGATATCATAGGAAGTTCTTTCTCTGATGCGTTGCTCTTCAAGAAGCTTTCCATGCTCCATGAAATACTCACAACGGTCTTTTAATTCAACCTTAATCTCATCAACAGCATTTTGCAAAATATCCTTTGGAGTTACATAGTGTGTTTTTGGGAAAATAGTAACTCTTGGTAAATTCAACTGAATTTCACCTGTTAATGGATCAAATGTCTTAATTGACTCAACTTCATCGTCAAACAATTCAAGTCTTACGGCATATCCATCTGAGTCTGAAGGGTAAATATCAATAACGTCTCCTCTAACTCTAAAGGAAGAACGAGCAAAACCAAGATCATTTCTTGAGTATTGAAGATCAGATAACCTTCTTGTAATTTGCTCTTGAGTTATTTGTTCTCCTCGTGATACGTGGAGCATCATTTTTAAATAAGTTTCAGGCTCGCCTAAACCATATATAGCACTCACAGAACAAACCACGATTACATCTTTTCGTTCCATTAAGGCTTTTGTAGCAGACAATCTCATCTGGTCGATATGGTCATTTACCTTTGCATCTTTTTCAATAAAGGTATCAGATGATGCTACATAAGCTTCAGGTTGGTAGTAGTCATAGTAAGAAACAAAGTATTCAACTGCATTTTCAGGAAAGAATTCTTTCATCTCTCCATATAATTGAGCTGCTAAAGTTTTGTTATGAGACAAAATCATTGTTGGTCTATTAAGATTTGCAATAACATTTGCCATGGTGAAGGTCTTACCAGATCCTGTCACACCAAGTAATGTTTGGTATTTATACCCACTTTTAAAGCCTTTATTTAAAGAGTCAATTGCTTGAGGCTGGTCGCCTGTAGGCTTGTACTGAGAGTGAAGTTTAAAATCCATAAAAAACCTAAAAAAAATGATCTAGCTCAAAAGAGCATTAAAAAAAATTTTAATTACATCAAGATTATAACAAAAGAAATTTGACTATTATCTCAGAAAACTTAATATAAAAAGTATAATAAAAAACGTAAACGTTATTGTTTTTGGATATTTTAATTTTCAAAAATAGAGCGTACTATGCGTTCAATATAATAAATTATAAAAATAGTTCACCCAAAGCTGTTTGGATTACCCTTAGGCAGGCTATTATGAAGAAAAACATTGATCACTCTGTATATAAAGAGATGTTAAGCGACTACATGAGTGTAGACGATTATCATAAACTTTCACATAAAATAAAAGAAGTCTATAAAACAGATGCCAAAGACATCTGTTCGCTTCCTTCTGATGTTGCAACCCTTGCTTTATCTAATAATTGTGACATACACTCCTATGTTGATTTTCATACAACTACTAAACTAGATTCAGAAAAAAACAATTACAAAATTATTGTAAATAAGTTAAGTAAACTTTTTTAAAAAAAGGCAATTTGTATGAAACTTATAGTTATGCAAGGACTAAATCACAATGTGGGCACTAGCTCTGTTGCAGCTGCTATCACTTATTCCATAGCTAAATTAGGAAAGACCACAGTTTGCATCGATGCAAACACTGACGCCATGGGAAATAGCATTTCAAACCTATTTGGACTTGAAGAATGCAAGTCAGGCTGGCTAAATGCTATGGAAAATGGATCAAGCCTTATAAATGATTTCAATGAAGCCCCTGTTTTCTACCAATATGAAGAAAAAGCATTCTTTGTTTCTCTCGGCAAACTAGATGAAAAAGTTGATTCCCTTCGTGCTAATTCACTGATTTCTCTTTTGTTAGATCAATTGTCAAAATATGAGCAAATTGACTATTTAATTGTTGATGCTGGTATTAAAGGAAATCCTTTAGCAAAAGCTTTCTGTTCTCATGCTGACATGGTTTTAACCGTACTATTCCCTGATGGAAATTGTCTATTAAGGCTTAATTCTTCCAACGTTGAAGAAAATGAGTACCTTGTTGTCAATGCTTTAATAAAGAAAAGCACAATTATGAACGATGTTAATTTGCTATTACAAAGTTCAGCATACAAAAGCAGTTTTCTAAGACACTCAATTTCTTTTGATGAAAGTGTTATTAACGCTTACATGAGACAAATGCCTGTATCAAGATTTTTGCAAATAAGTGTTGCAACATTGGATATTGAAAAAATCTTAATTGATATCATGCTAATTTGTCAGGATTGTGAGAATTCTTTAAAGAAAGAAAAACAGTAATCTAAAAGAATGACAGAAACATTAAGCCTTAGGAAAATATACCAAGGCTGGAAATTAAATGGCGTTTCTTTTTTCTTAAGAGTAATAAATTTTATTTTCCTATCGCTAGCTGTGTTTTTTATTCCGTTTGAAAACGCGAATTACAAACGGTTTCGGGAGAATTTTACCTATTATTATCCTCAGATAAATCCTAAAAGACCTCGTTTTTTAGATCCCCTAAGAGTGGTAATTCAGTCACTATTTTTATTGACGGTAAAACAAATTGCACATGATGATACTGCTATCGCCTCATTATCATCAGTTTTAATCCGTTGGTACTTTTTATATATTTATGACCCAATAGTTAGAGTATTAAATTTAGCAACAAGTAACTTAAAGGATAGAGCTGAAAAAGATAACTATATTTCTCAATCAAGAAAACCTTTAGCAAAACTATTTCTAACTCTTTCATCAGTTGCCTCTATCATTGCTGTAACTCAACCCTTTGACGCGAACTACCAGTTTGTTTTTGTGGCTCTAATGTGGATTTTAGCTATATTATTAAAGTCAGTTAAAAACAGAATTGCTCTGATGTTAATGATTTTTATTTCAATCATTATCTCTACTAGATATATCTACTGGCGTACAACTGACACTGTTTTATTCACAGATGGCACTACCGTATTTTTTGCACTTACCTTACTTATTGCAGAAATCTATGCCTATATTGTGTTACTTCTATCTTATTTTCAAGTTTGTTGGGTATTAGACAGAAGACCTTATCCTTTACCTAAAGACACAAATCTATGGCCTACAGTAGATATCTTTATTCCAAGCTATAATGAACCTCTTGATGTTGTAAAACCTTGTTTATTAGCAGCCTTAGATATTGATTGGCCTCAAGACAAAATCAAAGTCCACTTACTAGATGACGGTTCTCGTATTGAGTTTGAAAGATACTGTAAATCCATTGGTGTTAACTACATTAAGCGTGATGAGCATAAACACGCAAAAGCAGGTAATATCAACCACGCGCTCACATTAACCGATGGTTCAATTATCGCAATCTTTGACTGTGACCATATTCCTACTCGTTCATTCTTACAAATGACCGTAGGCTGGATGGTTTTTGATAAAAATATTGCTCTAGTCCAGACCCCTCACCACTTTTATTCAGACGATCCTTTTGAAAAGAACTTGTCTATTAAAGGAGAGGTTCCAGCAGAAAATTCTCTGTTCCACGATTTTATTCAAAAAGGTAATGATACATGGAATGCAACCATGTTCTGTGGTTCATGTGCAATTATCCGTCGTGGTCCTCTAGAAGAGATTGGAGGTATCGCTTTTGAAACTGTAACAGAAGATGCTCATACCTCTTTAAGACTAAATAGAAAGGGATACTCCTCTGCTTTTATTAGCATGCCTCTTGCGGCAGGCTTAGCAACAGAATCTTTAGCAGATCATATCAATCAGCGTATCCGTTGGGCACGTGGTATGGTGCAAATATTTAGAATTGATAACCCATTATTTGGTAAGGGATTAACCTTTCCTCAGAGAGTTTGTTTTGCAAACTCAATGATCCACTTTCTACATGGATTACCAAGAATTATCTTCTTACTAGCTCCTCTTCCATTCTTGTTTGCAAACATCTATGTAATTTTTGCATCAGGAATGATGATCTTTGCTTATGTGTTGCCACACATGATTCACTCGACCATGACAAATCAGAGAATTCAAGGTAATAAGCGTTTCTATTTCTGGGGTGTTATCTATGAGACGATTTTATCCTGGTATATAACTCTGCCTACTTTAGTAGCGCTAATCTCACCTGCTCATGGCAAATTTAACGTAACATCAAAAGGTGAGTCTAATGAAGAAACTTTCTTTGATTGGACAACCTCAAAAGCCTATATCTTTATGATTTTACTTAATTTTACGGGCTTAATTTATGGTTTATATAAAGTGTTTTTTGACCCATATTGTGAACCTTTTATTATCTTAATTAACGTCGCTTGGGTTTGTTATAACTTATTAGTCTTAGGAGCCGCCTCTGCAGTTGCACTAGAACGTCGTCAGGTTCGTGCCGCTCCTCGTGTATCTTGCTCAATGGATGCAGTACTTGAAATTAATGAACTCCAAAGCGTACATGTAACAATAACTGATTTTTCTAAAGATGGCTTAGGTATTAGCATTCCACAAGAAGAGTCATCAAAACTCTCAATTGCAGACTTTTTATATGTAGGAAAGACAACCTATATCAACATTTTAAACAATAAAAGAAACTACCGTTTCAAAACAGAAATTCGATTCTCATCACCAAGAAAACTAGGACTTATAATTGAATTAAATGGTTTGCAAGAAAATATTGAGTACATACGTTGCACCTTTGCTTGTGCAGACAGATGGTCTCACAGTTTTGAGAATTTAAAACAAGATACTTTATTACATGGAATTCATACTTTAGTTAAATTTGGTCTAAATGGATATTTAAAGATGCTTACCAACGCTCCGTTCTTATTCAAGCAGGCCCTATGGGTTGTGGTAAATTCACTTTTATTTGTGTTTAGCTTATTACCAGTACCTCTAGATATAAATTCTAAAAAAGCTAGAGCTAAATAATTATAAAGACAGGGAATAATTATGAACTTCAAATCATTAGGAATTACTTTAGGTGCATTGATGATTTTTTCATCAGTTGCAACTGCTGCAAAAAATGATAATGAAAAAACAACAACTGTTGTTTCGGCACCAATCATTGAGAATATTACAACTATATCTCACCGTTACCCTTTATCAATGCTTGACTGGACAGATCCAAGTGGTGGTATTGATTTAACAGGTGCTAAAAATCGTCGCAATATCAGATTTGAAATTCGCCGAGATGAACTTGTAACAAAAGGATCATTAGATCTTTACTACACTCCATCACCTGCTCTTATTCCGGTTCGTTCACAGTTAAATGTTTACTTAAATGGCTTACTTATCCAAACTATTCCTATTACAAAAGAAGCTTTAGGTAATAAAAATTTTGCTTCTGTTGAAATTGATCCTCATTCACTAGCAGATTCTAATCAGTTTGACTTTGAGTTAATTGGTCACTATTCAGACTACTGTGAAAATCCTGTAGATAGCTCAATTTGGTTAAATATTTCTGCACAAACAGTGCTATTTTTAGCAACTCAGCAATTGCATATTGCAAATGATTTATCTTGTTTCCCTGTACCGTTTTTCAATGTTTCAACAAATGAAAAATCAGTACTTCCAGTTATTTTTCCTAAAGCTCCTGATAATAACACTCTAAAGGCTGCCTCCATATTCTCATCATTTGGTGGTGTTATCACTCAATGGAGAGGCGTGGATTATCCTGTATTTATAAACCAGCAACCAGGAAATGGTCATGCGGTCGTATTTATTACAAATGAAGACAGACCTGATTTTTTAAAGAACTATCCAAAGGTATCTGTTCCTAGTATTGAAATGACAGATATTCAAGGCACACAGAGTAATAAACTGCTTATCATATCTGCACCAACCTCAGATAAACTTGTAGAAGCTACAAAAGCTTTAGCTGTTGGTAATGTATTATTCAACGGTCCTTTATCAGAAGTTTTAGGTTATAAAGAAATTGAAAAGCGTAAGGCTTACGACGCACCTAAGTGGGTAGACACATCAAAGAAAGTAACCTTTGGTCAACTTTCAACCTTTGATGGTCAATTGCGTTCTCAAGGCTTTGATCCTTCACCTATCAATGTTCAATTAAATCTTCCACCTGATTTATATTTCGTAAATGGTTCTCGTATTGATATGAACCTTTTATATAAATATTCAAAACCAAATCAGACAGGTATGTCTCAGCTAAGATTTATTTTAAATAATCATTTAATCAGATCATACCCATTAAAACCTGATAACGAGAGTGATTCAATTTCAGAAAATTTACCTATCGTAGGTGCTATTAACTTATTTGGAAAATCAAAGATTGATACATCATTCCTTCGTCCTATGAATGATCTTTCATTTGATTTTAAATATTCAATGATTTACGCAGGTAAAAAGGATGAATGTTCAACACAGATTCCTATTCATAATCGTGTTGAAATTGATCCGGCTTCTACCATTGACTTTACAGGCCTATTCCACTTCACACAAATGCCAAACCTATCTTTATTCTGGCAAAGTGGTTACCCATTCTCTATTTACGCTGATTTACAAGAGACAGCAGCTATTATTGAAAATCCTGCTGATACAGAACAGTTATCTACCCTACTTAATACTTGTGGTCGTATCGGTTCACAAATTGGATATGCAGCAACTAATATCGAAGTATTTTCAAAAGTAAATGAAGAAAATAAAGAAACATTAAGTCACAAGGACATCATCACTATTGGAAAAATTCCAGAGTTATTGTCAGATAATGAAAATGTTGCAGTTGTTCTTACAAAAACAGAGCAAGCAATTTCAACATCTTTTAATGACAATGAACCAAATCACTTCCAGTACGATAAAAAAGATTTGTCTACAACAGTTAAAACAAGAAGCTCTCAAGGTCTTGGTGCAATTGTAAGTTACCAGTCACCACTTAATACTAGCCGTACTGTAGTATCAATTCTTTCTGATAGTCCTGAAGGATTATCAAATGTTAATAAGAATTTAGTTATCAGCTCTAACAAATCAGAAGCTCGTGGTTCTATCACAGTTATGAAATCAGAAGAATCTAGAAGCTTTGATGTAGGTAAAACCTATTATCTTGGAAATCTTCCTTGGTACCAGAGACTTTACTATATTCTATTAGATAGCCCATGGATTTTAATGTTACTGTCAATCTTTAGTGCATTTATCTTCTGCCTATTAGGATACACAGTTCTAAAGAAGATTCAAAAGCAAAGATTGAACCTTACAGCTCGTCGCAAAGCACAATAAGGAGTAAATATGAAACTTATAAAAACATTTATTGCTGCTTTACTTTTAGCTTTTGGTCTAAATGCTTCAGCTCAAGAATGGCCTTTATATGATGATTTTATGAATCTTCATTATAAAGATGGTCGAATCTATGATTATGATAATTCAAATCAAGGATTTACCACATCAGAAGGTCAATCATATGGAATGTTCTTTGCTCTTATTCAAAAGGATAAAGAACGATTTGATAGGATGCTTGAATTTATTGAAAAAGAGCTTTGCGAAGGCAGCTTTGATAATAAACTTCCAAGCTGGAAATTTACCGACAAGACTTTTGATAAAAATAATGCAACAGATTCTGATTTATTCATTGCCTATGATTTAATCTGTGCCTCTGAGTTATTTACTGATGAATCATATCTTACAAAAGCAAAGATTATACTAAAAAAGGTTAAAAAGCACTGCGTTGTAAATTCAAAGATGCTAGGTTCATTATTGTTGCCAGGCACTTATGGATTTAAGAATGATGAAGAATTCGTAATTAATCCTTCTTATTACCCTCCTTTTGTGATGCAGAAAATCGCTTCAATTGATAGGGATTACCTTGTCTATTATGAGAATGCATTACAAGCTATAACTAAGGGAAGTGAGTTTGGATTTGTAGCAGATTGGCTTACATTTAATAGTGATGGTTTATTTGTTATTAAGCCAGAAACTCAAGGCTCTTATGATGCAATTAGATATTATCTATGGCTAGGCATTTCTTCAAATACTGATCCTAATACAAGGATCATGTTGTCTTTATACAAGAACATGATTAACAAAGTATCAGATGAATATAAGGTTCCAGAGAAAGTTAATCTCTATAAAAAGGAGTTCTCAGGACAAGGAAATATTGGTTTTGAAGCTAGTTTAATGGTTGTAACAGATTATAAAGTACGTGATTTTTTCAGAACTAGAGTTAAAAACTACGTTTTCAGTAAAAAAGACTACTACTCTCATTGCTTAACATTATTTGCTACAGGTTTTGATGAACACCGTTATAAGTTAACCCAAGATGGTTCTATTAAAGTAGGTGAATAAAAGATGCCACGCATTTTAAAGATCCTATATATCCTATTTATTGCACTGTATGTCAATTGTGCGATTGCAGATACTACTTCTGAATATCAAAACAGAGGTAGGGGATCTTATGCGCCTTACACAGGTTCAACTATGGTTAAATATCCTGATAAACCAGAACCTAAAGCAAAAATTCAACTTGTTGAACTACATAAAACAGAAGATTTTGCACGTAGAAATTACAATGAGGCAATTGAATTATCAGCCTTAAATAAAATTGCATTAGTTTCAGGCAAATCATCTAGAGAGTATCTAATGGCTTTAGTTAAATTCAAACTAAAGCAAGGTGCAAATGGCAGGGATGATGCTTTAAATGCCATTAACAAGATGTGTGCTTCAAATGCTAAGTCTTATGAATGTCTGCAAAGTAAAGCTCTTTTTGATGTTTCATCATCACAGATGAAAATGAAACTTCAAAATTTTACCATGCACGAAGAACATAAGGATTATCAAGCAGCAGTTGATGCGATGAATGATATTCTAGGAATCCCTTTTGAACATAACCTAAGATACAGATACTACTCTTTAATGGGTAATATTGAAGGCAGAGAAAATGAAGCGGTTGATGGTCTTGAAAAAATTCTTCGGGAAACCCCATATGAATCTGCTTTTACACGAGAAATAGAAAGAACACAATTAGTATTTAGAGCTCAAGGTCTTGCTAATAAGGCTATTAGAGAAATTGATGATCCATTTAAAGCAAAAGTTGCACAACAATCTCTAGAAAAGGCTTTATCTCTTGATCCTAATAATTCAGATGCTGATTACTGGCGTGAAATTATATCTTATTCAAAATACTACAGAACTGTTGAAAAAGCTGATAATTATTTAGCAAAAGCTGATTATAAAAAGGCAGAAGCTAGCTATAAAAACGCAGCAAATTACGATAAGAACTCACCTTATGCTTACATGGGTTTAGCAAGAGCATACGCTCTTGAAAATGACTTAGATAACTTTGATAAATATGCAAAGCTTGCAATTTCAAATTCAAAAAAAGAGTCTGTAGAAGAACAACAAAGAATAAAAGAATCTTTACAGGCAATTAAGGCTGGGATATATAGCGAACAGGCTTTAGCTTTTGAACAAAAAGGTGAATACAACGACGCAGTTTTAGCTTATAAAAAAGCCATTGCTCTTGACAAAACAAATCCATGGACATTTTACGGTCTTTCAAATTGCTATTATCAATTAGGTGAAATTAGCAAAGTTCTGCCTAATATGAAAGACTATTTAAAGACTAATAGTGAATCTTTAGAATATGCCTTTGCTAATGCTCTTCTTCTAGATAAATTAAATCAAACAGAACATGGACTAAAACTACTTGCTAATTACAAAGGACAAGATCAGTCAGTTGATGAAACGATTGAAAGATTTACAGAAAGCATAAATATTACAAAAGCTAATAATCTTGCCTCAAAAGGAAATATTCGTGAAGCAATCGAAGTTTTAAAAGATGCAAAATCAGCTTATGCACTCTCAACAAGAGGTCTTTTATACGATGAGAGCGGAGACAAAGTAAGAGCTATTTCTTTTCTTCAAAGAGCAGTTAATCTTGATGCAACTCTTACTTATGCTCAATTAAGACTAGCTCAAATTTATCAAGAGTCAGGACAAAATTCAAAAGCATATACCAAAGCTCTTTATTTAAAGAAACATAAAGAAGATTTATCTATTGATAACTTAAGAGCATTAGGTGACCTATTCATAGCTTTAAAAGATAAACAAAATGCCTTAGAGATATATGATTTTGCTTTATCCACAAAAGATAATGCAATGACATTGAATGCCGCTAATGTTGGACCTAATAATCAAGAGCAATCACCTCTTAACACAAAAGCTTGGATTGCAAGAAATAAAGCCCAACTCCAAGAACAAACAGGCTCAACCAAAAAAGAAGTTATAGAGACTTATAGAAGATCACTTGAGATTATAAATAAAGCTTCACCTAATACATATAACGACAATGAGACTTATACAAGAGCACTAAGAACACCTGATATAAGACAAGATTGGTTAACTCAATCTATACGCTCAAACGCAGATAGAACCTATCAAAATAACAATATTGTTATCAATGGTGGCTTTAGACAAATCAGAGATACCGGTCATGGTGGCTACTCTGATAATAAAGGATACCTAGGTCTAATCAATGTTGAAATTCCAATGTTCAACGGTAAGCTTACAATCCAACAGGATACGACTCACCTTGATGCAGGAAAAATGACCGGTGGTGAGTACAATGACATGTTTGGAACATGTTTTAGTACAGGCTGTGATAACACACAAAAGCATAAGAGAACATTCACCTCACAAGCTATAGGCTTTGACAATGATGTTCTACACTTAGATATAGGTAATGCTCCAAAAATCTCTGGTAATAAACGTAAAAATACTGGAATTGTTGCAGGAGCTTCTTACAAGTTTGATGCTGGTAATTGGACCTTTACCCCAGAAATTCATAGACGTTCTAAAGATAACTCACTGCTTTCATACTTTGGAGACAAAGATCCTAACAGTGGAAATTACTTTGGTACAGTTGTAAAAACAGGTACACAGGTCACAGCGAGCTACTATATTAACGATCGTCAAGGCATTTGGATGAATGCTAATTTTGATATGTTAAAAGGAAAAAATGTTGTAAACAACACCAACATAGGAGCAATGGGCGGATACTACTTCCATTGGATTGATGAGCCAAATGAGAGACTAACATTGTCTCCTTCTATAATGCTTATGAAATATAGTAAAGATTTAAGTGGATATACCTTTGGTCAGGGTGGATATTACTCTCCACAAAAGTATATAAGTACCTCTTTATCTTTAAGATACACAAGAAGATATGATAATACATCATATATGATTGAATTAAGTGGTTCTGCAACTCACAGTAAGACAAAGGCTATTGACAGATATCCTATTAAACTGCCATTGAACAATATCTACGATATTGATGCTTCATCAGAGTCAGAATCTACAACAAGCTTTGGTGGAGGCATAATTGCATCCGTTGAACAAAGAATTACATCAAATCTTGTGATAGGAGCAACAGTACAAGCTATTAAAGCTCAAGACTACTCCCCTATCAATGGTATTCTATTCTTTAGATATTACATAAATGATTGGAGAGGAGACTTATATATGCCTCCTAAAGCTCCAACTCCTTACGTTGCATGGTGATGATATGTATTTAGGTATTCAAAAACTTGTACTGCAGCTTCAAAAGCTAATAAATGGTGGCATTTATTTTATGGCTACACCTAGTAAGGATACGGCGATTACCGCAGCCTTGTCGTGTCTATACCACAACTCAAATGAAGAGTCGCTTCGTTACCTAACTCTAAATGAAGTTTCAAAAGAAGATATCTTATCTTGTGGTTTTGATAATGAATTTTTACTTAAAATTAAATCACATGTATTTGAAGATAAAGGTAAAAGTAATATCTTAAAGAATTTAACAAGTGACTTCCATTTTATGAAGGCAAACGACAGTAATTCTCTGTTTGTTGTCCTGCTAGATGAAATTGCCTACCTTCCATATGAAGGACTTGAACTTGAACAATTGTTATCTCAATTCTCATATTACGCTTCAAGTTACAACGCAAGCTTGCTCTTTATAAGTTTTGGTCACAATCCTGAACAGGTTGTTTCTAAGCTTCTAAAAATGAGTCAACATATCTCTGGTATTTGTTCGATATTGAAAAGTCCATCAAGTATGACTCTAGCCACAGAGTTTTGGCGCAATGAAGAAGGCTCTTTTGCTCAAGGTCAGAACCCAATTGTTTTAACAAAAGAAGGATATGAGATCATTGTAGATGAATCAAATGCTTCTTCATCAGTAGATAATGGTGTGTGTTATACAAAAGCAAATGGATTTAATCCAGATAAATCTTTATTTACTAATATAAAACTATTTAATGATAATACGACATTATTTGAAGATGCAATGAAAAATGCAGTCGCAGCAAGTATCTTTCTAACTCTAGATACTCGTGACGGTATTGATGATCTTGCCAGTCTTATCTATCAGCTAAGAACAACTAGAGGCAAACATGTAAAGATCTTTGTACTTGAAAAAGTACAAGGTATTAGAGCCTCATCAGAGCATTTTTTACTAGTTTGTGGTGCAAATTTCTTATTTGATTCAGCATCAAAGAGTTACTACATCAACGCAATGATGCCTACCCTCAAGAGTTTGACTTACAATAATCAAATAACAACTCCTTTTGAAAATCTATTAGAGTCTTATCACTTAATTGAAAATGAATCTAATGGTTTCTTAATGCCTACTGCATTTATCGACAAAATTTCACTTCTTTTAGAGCAACAAATTAACAACTCTAAAGTTGAAGGTGCGTTTGTATGGCTAGAACCAAAAGATGGTCTTAATTTAGAAACTTGCATTAGTCAATTCAAACCTAAACGTGGTGGTGACTACTGTACTGCAGTTGATGGAAAAGTAATTTTATTTCTTCCTACATGTCGAAATGGTGAGTTATCAACAACACTTGACCATACATTTAATACAGAACCTACAGAAATGTTTAAGACATGTGATGCTGTATATTCAATTGATGAAATCCGCAACTGTATTGATAATTTAAAGAGCTTTACAGCAGTTACTGCTTTAGACAATCAAGTTATGGAACACATTATTGCAGAAGGGAACCAAAAACGCGAAGCAGCGGCTAAGGCAAAAGATCTTTACGATTTAGCACAAACTCTTGTTCAAACCTCTACACCATTTGATATTACAAAATTAGAAAAAAAGAATACAGAAACAGAAATGGAGGAGATTAAAAATGTTTGATTCTCTAGCACTAAGTGACGTTTTTCAGCTAATAGCTGTATGCGCAATCATCTTTATTCCTCTAGGTTATTTCATAAGACATAATCTAAAAAACATGAGGATCTACTTTTTATTAGCTCCAAAGGTTAGATCTAATCTAAAGGACAGAGGTAGTTTTTCAGATTTTCTTAATAGCGACAAATAACTTAAGAAATTATCTAAATGAAAATAATTGAAAACTCTTTTTTTAAAGTTAAGAGTACAATATTTTTTAACGGCCTATATTTTTTTAAATTAGGCCTTTTTGCGTTATCACTCATTAACTTCTCAGTTATATATAACCTAATAGTATTCTTTTTACTGTGCATTCATATCTCTAAACCAGGTATCAACAGATTATGGAGATTTTCTATTGGCACAGTAGCGTTCATACTCTTCTATCATGACAGCTATTTACCTTCAATTGAGCAAATCATAGCTCAAAAGGACAATCTAACTAACTTTTCTTTAGATTATATAATTGAGTTTATCAATGGCTTTGTTAACTTCTATATGGTTATAGCCTTTGTTATAGCAATATTCGCGCTTAAAATTTTAAATCAATATGTAAGAGCATTTTCTATTATTTTATTACTCATGATTACTCTTCCATTTATGAATCTAGATATGCTAAGAGTCGGTATTTCAAATGATGATGTAATTAGGGTAAATGACAACTTATTTACTACAAAAATAAACAAAAAGAACTTGTATACACAATCAAATCTTGATGAATTTGAAAGTGATTTTTATGATAGCCAAGAAGATTTGAATCTTTTTGCCCCTTCAATACCAGAAAGCTTCACTAAATTTAATATTATTTTTGTTCAAGTTGATGGCTTAAGTAACTATGATTTTTCCAAACTTGATTTGACTAACATTTCAACCTTGAATAGATTTGATATGTATTTAACACACTTTAATACAGTATCAACAGATTCTGCTACAAGTGCAAATAGACTATTATTTGCATCCCTTTGTGGTCAAAAGAAAAATGAAGAACTAGATGACATCGATTCTAAATGTTCACTTGTACAGGCTCTAAAGAATATTGGATATAAAACACAATTTATCTTCGATGAAAGTCCAAGTTTTAACAAAATACAAGAAAAGCTATTTGATACTGAAATTATAAATTCAATATCATCAGATAATTTGGTAGATACCCTAGAAAATAGCTCTAATAGTATTCAGAAGTTCTCTTCTCAATCATTATTCCAATACATCCACATTAGTCCATTAGCTGATGAAAAAAATTCAACTGCATACAAACAAAAGGCTGCCACTTTCCTTATTCGTATAGGCAGACTAATGGATAAGATTGAAAAAGCAGGATTACCTACTTTGCTAATACTGCTTCCTTCACATGGATCTTTTGTTTTTAATGATATTACCCAGCCTGCTGGTTTTGGATTTATTCCATCAAAACGACTTACAGAAGCTTCTGCAATGATTAAATTCTTTAGAGGTACAAGCGTAAATGAAACAGCTGTATATGATGAAAATGTTAGTTATATGGGATTATCAGAGCTTATCTTTAGAATCTTAAAGTCAAATAGCTTTAATGAATCCACATTATTTTCACCAAAAGCTCTTGTAGAAGATCTTCCTAAGACCAAATTTGTAAATGACAGTCAAACAGCTTCATTTATTGAAATTAACAATAAGCAGTTCTACAAAATGCTAGATTCTAAGTGGACTGAGTACAAAGAATAATATGACATTTAATAGTTTTTTACGTTTAACTAAAATTCAAGCAAAGAAATCATTAAAGTTTAAATTTAAATTGGCAACAATTTTCATTGCCTATTTTGCATTTAAATTCATACTTTTCTTTATGTCTTTATCGAACTTTTCGATACTAGACAACTTCATCTTTTTTCTTTTTACTCTTGTTTTCCCTTGTAAAAAAAGAGTTCGCATTCCGTACCATGTTCTACTTGTTCTCATAGCCATAATCTTACTTTATAAAGACAGCTACCTACCCTCAATTGATTTTGCGATAAATCAAAGTGGTAGTCTGATGAGTGCAATAAAAGAATCAAAAGACTATATTGCAGACTATTTTAATTTTAGAATTATTGTAATCTTTGTGGGTGTGTTTGCATTTAGCTTCTTCTTAATGGATGTATTTCATTTTGAATTTGTAATTTTTGTTTTATTTGCATATGTAACTTTTGCGACATTTAACTCAAATCTGATTGCAAATGAACTTGCAACAAAGAATACAGAAGTTACTGAAATTAAAAGCGATGATATACCTGAGCAGAAAGGAGAACCTAACACACAAAATATTGAAAACTACCTACAAACATTCCTTGCTAAAGAAAAACAACGCATAGTTTCAATGCCCCAAACTCTTCCATTAGGTTTTGAACCTTTTGACATTGTTGTTTTAAATATCTGTTCTTTTGCCTCAGATGATGTTGTAGCTTCAAATCTAGCAGATCATGAAGTTTTTAGTAAATTTGACGCTAAATTTGATAACTTCAACTCAGCTTCTTCGTATTCTACACCAGCATCAATGAGACTCTTAAGAGCAAACTGCGGCCAAGAATCTGAAAGTGACATGTACTCTCAAAGACGCACAGAATGTGAGCTCTTAACCTCTCTAGATAGATTAGGATTCTCCAATCAAGTTTATTTAGATCATAATGGTATTTACGGAGATTACTTTAAGACTCTACACGATCAAGCAGGTCTAATTGATAAGATGTACCCTCTTAATAAATTGTCAGTTAAATACACTGCTTTTGATGGGACAGCTGTTTATAGCGACTTTGATTTATTTAAAGCCTATATAAATAATATGGAAACCAACATCAATGGACAGAAGATAACTTTTTTTAACATTCTATCTTTACACGATGGCAATAGGCTATATGGACAAACAAAATCTCAACCTTATGTTCCTCGTCTAAGAACACTATTAGATGACATCGATGTTTTTATGTCAGATTTAGAAAATAGTCAAAGAAAAACATTGTTTATCATGGTACCTGAGCATGGAGCTGCAATCAGAGGCGATAAAATGCAAATTGCTAAACTAAGAGAAATTCCAACAGATACCATCACACGTATTCCAACAATGATTAAGTTTTTTGGAATAAAAAACGAAAGCGATAAAAAACATGAAATAGCAGATATCAAGGGAAGCTTTAGCTATTTAGCTCTAGCCGAAATAATAAAACGCTCTATTGAAGGTAATGTATTTGCTAAAGATAAAACAGGTGCAAATGTTAAAAATCTCATAGAGGATTTACCTCAAACAGCATTCATTGGTGAATCTACAAATGCTTTCTTTATGAAATTTCAAAATAAAGACTTTTATAAGTTAAAAGGTGATCATTGGGAACCTTATAAAAAATAGCTACGATAAACAAATCAAAACGATCATTATCACAAAAATAATGTGAAATGATAGTGAATGATCAAACTCATAACCGACAATGATCAGTATTTTTAAATAATTTCTTCAGTCACTGCGCTGAATG
>CAZEXR010000011.1:0-21796 GCA_964516675.1 uncultured Enterobacterales bacterium
TAGGGTAAAATATCAAAGAGATATTAAATCCCACAAGATTTTAACTTGACCCATAAAAACTGTGAGCTCGGATCAATAAAGCAACCGTTTGTGGTAAAATACGAACCACATTTTTAATCTATGAATTCTTGGATTAAAACTCCAATACTTTCATATCAGTTAGTCATTACAGGAACATTTCTGATGGATATCATTCTAGGTTCTCCAGCCGTTTCCAACTTTAGAATTGAAAAGATTACACAGTCTTTAGCTAAAGAAGGTATTAAGGTAAGTTCAATCAGCACCCACTTTGTTCACCTTGTTGATACAAAGGAAGCTTTAACTAAAGAGCAGATGCAAGTAGTTAAGAAAATCTTAAGCTACGGCCCTGCAAAAGTTGAAACACAAAGCGAAGGCGAATTGTTCTTTGTAATTCCTCGTGTAGGTACAATCTCTCCATGGGCATCAAAGGCAACTGATATTGCTCGTAACTGTGGTCTTAACAATGTGTTAAGAATTGAGCGCGGTGTTGCATACTATGTTGTAAAAGACGGTGGTGCACTAACCGATAGCGAAAAAGCTACAGTTTCAGCTCTAATCCATGATCGTATGATGGAAACTGTTCTATCTTCATTAGAAGATGGTGCAAAACTATTTGAAAAACAGACTCCAAAACCATTTAACACTGTTGCACTAACAACTGGTGGTATGGATGCATTAAAGAAAGCTAACATTGAGTTAGGCTTAGCTTTATCAGAGCCTGAAATGCAATACTTAATGGATAGCTTCAAAGGCATCGGTCGTGACCCTACCGATATTGAGCTATACATGTTTGCTCAGATGAACTCAGAGCATTGCCGTCATAAGGTATTCAACGCAGAGTGGAATATCGATGGTAAGAAACAGGACAAGTCATTATTTGGCATGATCCGTAATACCTTCCAAACTAATGGCGATTATGTATTATCAGCATACAAAGATAATGCAGCTGTTATGGAAGGCTCAAAGGCTGGTCGTTTCTTCCCTAATCCAAACCATGAGTGGGCATACCATGAAGAAGATATGCCTATCCTAATGAAGGTTGAAACTCATAACCATCCTACAGCTATTTCTCCTTTCCCAGGTGCAGCAACAGGTTCAGGCGGTGAAATCCGTGATGAAGGCGCAACTGGTATTGGTTCAAAGCCAAAAGCTGGTATCAGTGGCTTTAGCGTATCAAACCTACGTATTCCAGGTGCTGTTCAGCCTTGGGAGCAGGATTTTGGTAAGCCAGGTCGTCTAGCTTCTGCTTTACAGATTATGATTGAAGGCCCTCTAGGTGGCGCAAGCTTTAACAATGAGTTTGGTCGTCCTAACTTATGCGGTTACTTTAGAACATACGAAGAGCAAGTTACAAGTTTCAATGGTAACGAAGTTCGTGGCTATCACAAGCCAATTATGTTAGCTGGTGGTTGGGGTAACATCCGCCGTGAGCACATCCTAAAAGATCACATTGAGCCAGGTGCAAAACTAATTGTATTAGGTGGCCCTGCAATGAACATCGGTTTAGGTGGTGGCGCAGCTTCATCAATGAACTCTGGTGCTTCTTCTGAAGATTTAGATTTCGCTTCAGTACAGCGTGGTAACCCTGAAATGCAGCGTCGCTGCCAAGAAGTTATCGATGCTTGTTGGGAACTAGGTGACCAAAACCCAATTATGTTTATCCATGACGTAGGTGCAGGTGGTCTATCAAACGCTATGCCTGAATTAGTTTCAGACGGTGGCGTTGGTGGTCATTTTGATTTACGTAAGATCCCTAATGATGAACCTGGCATGTCTCCATTACAGATTTGGTGTAATGAGTCTCAGGAACGCTATGTTCTAGCAGTAGCTGAAGATAAGTTTGATACTTTTGAGAGTTTCTGTAAGCGTGAGCGCGCACAGTACGCTGTAATCGGCGTTGCAACTAAAGAGCGTCGCGTAGTATTAGAAGATCCATTCTTTGGTAACAACCCAATTGACTTACCTCTAGATATTCTTTTAGGTAAGCCTCCTCGTATGCAAAAGGATGTTAAGACTCTAGAGCAACATTCTCCAGAGGTTAATTTCTCAGGTGTAACTCCTCGTCAGGCAGCAGAGCGCGTTTTACGTCTTCCTACTGTAGCTGAAAAGACCTTCTTAATTACTATTGGTGATAGATCAGTTACCGGTATGGTTGCTCGTGATCAGATGGTAGGTCCTTGGCAGGTTCCTGTAGCAGACGTTGCAGTAACAGCAGCTTCTTATGATACATATCATGGTGAAGCAGGTGCTGTTGGTGAAAGAACTCCTGTAGCTTTATTAAATCACGCAGCATCAGCAAGACTTGCTGTAGCTGAAGCTGTAACTAACATTGCAGCAGCTGATATTGGTGAACTAAAGAGAGTTAAGTTATCAGCTAACTGGATGGCACCTAATGGTCACCCAGGTGAGGATGCAGGTTTATATGATGCAGTTAAGGCTGTAGGTATGGAAATCTGTCCTGAACTAGGTATTACAGTACCTGTTGGTAAAGATTCAATGTCTATGAAGACAACTTGGCAAGAAGATGGCAAGACAAAGACTGTAACAGCTCCTATGTCTTTAATCATTTCTTCATTTGCTCGTGTTGAAGATATTCGTAAGACTCTAACTCCTCAGTTACGTACAGATAAGGGCGAAACCTCTTTAATCTATGTAACTTTAGGTGAAAGACAGAATCGTTTAGGTGGTTCAGCTCTTGCTCAGGTTTACAAGCAGTTAGGTAATAAGTGTCCTGATTTAGATAATCCAATTCGTCTAAAGGGCTTATTCGATGCTGTTCAGTTCTTAAATCGTAAGAATTTACTTCTTGCTTATCACGATATTTCTGACGGTGGTCTATTCACTACTGTTTGTGAAATGGCTTTTGCAGGTCACACTGGTGTTAATGTTCGTATTGATAACCTAGGTGAAGACGATTTAGCTGCTTTATTCTCAGAAGAAGTTGGTGTTGTAATTCAGGTTAAGACTGATGATGCTGAAACTTGCATGAACATCCTTTCAGGTCATGGTCTTGCAAACTGCATCTTCGAGATTGGTACATTACGCAACGATGACCGTATCGTATTTAACAGAAACGGCAACGACATTATCAATGAGCCTCGCCAGTACTTCAGAAAGATCTGGGCTGAGACAACTTATCAGATGCAGTCTTTACGTGATAATCCTGCTTGTGCTAAGCAGGAATTTGACGCTAAGGATGAATCAGATGATAAGGGCTTATTTGCTGATCTAACCTTCAATATCAACGAAGATGTTGCAGCTCCATATATCAGCAAGGGTATTGCTCCTAAGGTTGCTATTTTACGTGAACAGGGTGTTAACTCTCACGGTGAAATGGCTGCTGCATTTAACAGAGCAGGCTTTAACTGTATCGACGTTCACATGTCAGACGTTTTAACCGGTAAGGTTAAACTAGATGACTTCAAGGGCTTTGCAGCTTGCGGTGGTTTCTCATACGGTGACGTTCTAGGTGCTGGTGAAGGTTGGGCTAAGTCAATTTTATTCAACTCTGTTGCAGCTGATGAATTCTCTAAGTTCTTCAACCGTAAAGATACCTTTGCTTTAGGTGTATGTAACGGTTGTCAGATGATGTCAAATCTATCATCACTAATTCCTGGTGCTGAGAATTGGCCTCATTTTGTAACTAACTTATCAGAGCGTTTTGAAGCTCGTTTTGTTGAAGTTGAAATTCAGAAGAGCCCTTCAGTTCTATTTGCTGGTATGGAAGGTTCTAAGTTACCTATCGTGGTTTCTCATGGTGAAGGTCGCGCAGAGTTCAAGAACGATGCTCACCTAGCTGCTTTAGAGAAGTCAGGTCAGATTGCAGTTCGCTACATCGACCACAACGGCAAGGTAACAGAGCAGTACCCAATGAACCCTAACGGTTCACCTAACGGTATTACTTCTGTAACAAATACAGATGGTCGTTTCACCATCTTAATGCCACACCCAGAGCGTGTAATGCGTACAGTGTCTAACTCATACCACCCAGATAACTGGGGTGAGGATAGCCCATGGGTAAGATTATTTAGAAATGCTCGCGTATTCGTTGGCTAATCTAAACTAATTTAGCATTAAAAGGCTCTTTAGGAAAAAATCTTCAAGGGCCTTTGTTTTTTTGAAATTACATTTTTATTTGTAAAAGTTGTGCTTAGTAAATAGAATGTAGGAGTAGAGAAATTTCTACAGGCATTTCTTTTCAAAGAGAGACTTTGAAAATTATTTAAGTGAGAAAAAAATGGAATTATCACACGAGCAACTAGAAAGGTATTCTCGTCATATCAATGTCGATGAATTTGGTCTTGAAGGCCAAAAAAAATTATTGAATGCAAAAGTTTTAGTTATCGGATCGGGGGGATTAGGATCTCCTGCTCTGATGTATTTAGGAGCTGCCGGCATCGGTACTATTGGTATTGTCGATGATGATGTCGTAGATTATTCAAATTTACAAAGACAAGTTATACATCAAACCAAAGATGTGGGTGTTCTAAAAACTTTGTCTGCTCAAAATAAGGTAAATGCATTAAATCCTGATGTTAAAACCGTCGTATATAATACTTTTGTAACTAAAGAAAATATTTTAGATATCATTAAAGATTATGACTTTATCTTAGATTGCACCGATAATTTTGATACTAAGTTTTTAGTTAATGATGCATGTGTGCTTGCTAAAAAGCCCTATTGTCATGGCGCTGTAATTAGATTTTTAGGACAAGTGATGACTTATGTTCCTGATCAGGGGCCTTGCTATAGATGCATTTTTGAAAGACAACCTCAAAAAGATGCTCTTCCAAGTAATAAAGCTTTAGGAGTGCTAGGTCCTCTTCCTGGCGTAATTGGATGCATACAAGCTCTTGAAGCTATTAAATATATCGTTGGAATTGGTGATCTGTTAATCGGCCGTATGTATACCATTGATGGTCTTTCAATGGTAAGTCGTACCATGAAATTACCAAAACGCAACTGCGAGTGTGCAGTATGTGGACAGACTCCCTCAATCCTTAGTGTAAAGGATAGTTTTTAAAGAGTCAGAAAATTGTCAAAATAATAGAATATAAATACAATATATTGAAATATAACAATATATTTCATTGGCACGAATATTGAATATATCACCTCATAATTAAATGGGGTGATTTATGAGTGACACAATTTCTGAATTAGACATCTACAAAGAGATCTTTGAAAAAGAGCCTTCAGCTGTAATCGTTTTAGATGAATTAGGTACAATCGCTAAAGCTAACCAGTCTGCTTTAGACATGCTTGGTGTACAAGAACTTGTTGGTCGCAAATGGTATCAGGTTATCGGTGAAGTTTTCCGTCCTCAAAAGGATGATGGTCAGGAAGTTTCTACTGTAAATGGTAAGAAATTACAGGTATCAACTAAAGCTTTATCTCATGGTCAGTTAGTTCAAATGACAGACCAGACTGCAACTCGTGAGCTTACAGATAAGCTAAATCATATGGAAAGATTATCATCCTTAGGCCGTATGGCAGCATCTCTTGCTCATCAGATTAGAACCCCTTTATCTGCAGCAATTTTGTATGGTGCAAATTTAGGTAATGCTAAACTTCCTCCACAATCTCGTATCCTATTTCAAAAGAAACTTATGTCTCGTTTAGAAGCATTAGAGTCACAGGTAAGCGATATCCTAATGTATGCTCGTTCTGGTGAACAAAGTGTAAAAGCAATGGATGCTGTGGATATTGTTGAAGATGTTTCAAACTCTGTTGTAAGTGTTGTTGAGCGTAGTGGCGCAAAATTGACAACTGATTTTGGTCCTCGTCCAATGCAAATTTTAGGTAATGTAACCGCTCTTAACGGAGCAATTAGCAATTTAGTGACAAATGCCATTGAAGCTGGCGCAAAAAACGTTAATATAAAGCTTGTTGCAGACACTAACAATGTTATGATTAGTGTTAAAAATGACGGTCCTATGATTAGTGAAGAAGCAAAGCGAAAGATTTTTGAGCCTTTCTTTACCACAAAGAGTAATGGTACTGGTCTTGGTTTAGCAGTGGTTTTAGCTGTAGCTAAAGTTCACCAAGGCAACGTAACTCTTGAGTCAGATGAAACAAGCACTACCTTTACAATGGTAATTCCTAAATATGAAGGTAGCGATACGACCTCAATAAGTATAAATCAGGCGGCTGTAGCCTAAAGATTATTAAGGATAGGAAATGAGTAACAGTCAAATTCTTATTGTCGATGATGATAGCCAATTAAGAGAAGCAATTGTAGATACTCTGATGATAACTGGCTATGTTTGTCTTGAGGCAAATGGCGGCGAAGATGCTTTACGAATCCTATCTAAACAAAATGTTGATATGGTTATCTCAGACATCCAAATGGGTGGCATGGATGGCCATACTCTTTTAAATTCAATTCACGAAAAATATCCTCAAATGCCAGTCCTTTTGATGACTGCTTATGCAAATATCAATGGTGCTGTAAGAGCAATGAGAGATGGTGCAATTGATTATCTATCAAAACCTTTTGCTCCTGAAGTTTTATTAAATCAGGTATCAAGATACGTTCCTGTAAGTAAGCCAATTAAGGGCGAACCTGTATTTGCAGATCCTTCTACAGCAGAACTTTTAGCTCTAGCTTCTCGTGTAGCAGCAACTGATGCTACCGTAATGATTACAGGACCATCAGGCTCTGGTAAAGAAGTGTTATCTCGTTATGTTCATGAAAAATCAAATCGAGCAAACGGACCCTTTATAGCAATAAACTGTGCTGCAATTCCTGATTCAATGTTAGAGGCTACCTTATTTGGTTATGAAAAGGGCGCCTTTACAGGTGCAGTTCAAGCTTGTCCTGGCAAATTTGAACAAGCTCAAGGTGGCACAATTTTATTAGATGAAATTACCGAAATGGATTTGTCTTTACAGGCAAAACTACTTCGTGTGCTTCAAGAAAAAGAAGTTGAGCGTTTAGGTTCTCGTAAAACTATTTCTCTTGATGTACGAGTAATTGCTACCTCAAATAGAGATTTAAAACAGGCGGTAGCAGAAAAGAAATTCCGTGAAGATCTTTATTATCGTTTAAATGTATTCCCATTACGTTGGTTACCTCTTAATAAACGTCCATTAGATATTCTACCGATTGCAAAAGCTCTTTTAGAAAAGCATGCTTCAGATGCTTCTATTGCAATTCCTGAGCTTACAAAGGAGGCTTGTACTAAACTTACAAGTTATGCTTGGCCTGGTAATGTACGTGAGCTTGATAATGTAATGCAAAGAGCTTTAATCCTATCTGCTAATGGTAAGGTTGAAGCAAATAGTATTATTCTTGACGAGGCTTCTTTAGAAGATGCTTTAGTTAATCAATCTTTTGATTTTGACGGAGTGTCTCCTACTGTTGAGACCGCTCAAGAGCAAGAGAGTAATACCCTTACCCCTCTTCCAATTGATGATCCACTTCGTAATCAAAAGATCCCTCAAGATCTTGGTGGAGAATTAAAACAACAAGAATATCAAATAATTCTTGATGCTTTAATTGAGTGTCGAGGTTCACGTCAGGAAGTATCAGATAGATTAGGTATAAGTCCTAGAACTTTACGTTATAAGATAGCAAAGATGCGTGAATTAGGAATGATTATTCCTGGCTAAATCTATTTATTACTATATACAAAACTCCAAAATCATCTAAAATACTAGATAGAAAAGTGTTAACAGTTTGAGATTGGAGTTTTTTTATGCCTTCAAAGATCCGTGTTCCTGCCTTAGAACGAGCTCTAAATATCCTTGAAGTTTTGCAAAAGCACAGAAGATGTACTATTTCTGAGCTTATCTCCATCACAGGTCTTCCAAGAAGTTCTGTCTATGTTTTAGTAGATGATATGGTCAAATTAAGACTGCTTCGTCAAAACTCAGACAAGACAGTTCAGCTTTGGATGAAACTTGTATCTTTAGGAAATTCTGCAGCTGACTCTTTAGATTTAAAAGAGATTGTATCTCCATATCTTGATAGGTTAATTAGTTCTATTGATTGTCTTGCTGTTCATTTCGGAATTATGGATGATGATAAGGCTTATTATGTAATTAAACGTATTAGTCCAAAGACAGGTATGAGAATTATGTCTCGAGAGGGAACTGAAGTTTCCTTAGTTCATACAGCCTTAGGAAAATGCCTGCTTTCATACCAAGATAGTGTTCACAGAGAAAGACTAGTAACTACTTTAGATTACACTCAAGCTACAGCTAACTCAATTTCTACTCCTGAAGCATTAAGAAAGGAATTAGCCTCCATTAGATTGCGCGGCTATGCTTTTGATAATGCTGAAGGTGGTCTTGAGATACGTTGTATTGCAGTTCCTGTCTTTGATTTGGATGGGCATTTAATTGGAGCTGTATCAGTTGTAGGAACCATCAATAAGTTCACATCAGATAAGCTGCCAAAGATTGTTGAACTTGTAAAAAGAACTGCAAATTCAATTACATCAGGCCTTATGATGTAGTTTTTAGTGTTTTTAGATGCATCTAGTATTCGTCTGACAATAAGAAGTCTGCTATATGCATTGTTTTAATTCCTTTGTAATTTCCTCCTGCAAAATCATTTGTTAGCAAAAGGTATTTTGGATAATTGTCTTCAATTTCTAATAATCGGTCATACTCTCTTCTTTCAGTTTTCTCATTATCAATTTGTTTTGTAACTTGAATATATAATTTATTATTCAGTTTTGTCGCAACAAAATCTATCTCACCTACAGTTGTTTTCCCTATGTTTACCTCATAGCCTCTTCTGCATAGCTCAAGGTAAACGATGTTCTCAAGGCTTGAGGCTACAGTATCAGCGTTATATCCAAGAACGCAATATCGTAGAGCAATATCTGCAAGGTAAAACTTTTCTTGTGTTTTCAGTATTTCTTTTCCTTGAATATCATATCGAGAGCAACGGTGAATTAAATAAGCTTTTTCCAGCTTTTCTAGATAGCTGTATACCGTTTCTATATCTACTTTTCGTTTCTCTGATTTTAAGTAATCAGAAATACTTTTTGCCGAGAATGTATTTCCTACATTATTAAAAGTGTATTTAACTATTCTTTCTAGAAGATCTGCTTTTCTAATTTGATTGCGTTTTACAATGTCCGTAAAAATTGTTGAATTATAAATATCTCTAACGGTTTTATATACATCGTTTGGATCTTGTAAAAACAAATGAGTTGAAGGAAAACCTCCAAGTTTTAAATAGTTTGCAAGTTCTTCTTTTGGATTTAAATCTCCAAAATAACGTGATTTAAAAGAAAGAAATTCAGCAAATGACAGGGTATAAATTCTAAAAGAAATATATCTACCAGTTAGATATGTCGATATTTCAGATGACATCATCCTAGAATTTGAACCAGTGACATATATATCAACATTACTGTCTGTACAAAGGTCGTTTACGACCTTTTCCCATCCCTCAATTTCCTGAACTTCATCAAGGAAAAAATAAGTTCGTTTTGAAGATAATTGTTCTTTTAGATTTTGTAAAACTTGTTTTGCTGTAAATCCTTCATATTCTAACGAGTCAAATCTGCAAGTAACTATTTGATCTAATCCTATATTTTTATCCTCAACAAGTTTTTCCTGAATCATTTTCAGAATAGTTGATTTTCCGCATCGACGTACACCTGTTAAAACTTTTACAAAAGGCTTATCTGTAAAAGCCATAATTTCTTTTAAATACAAAGGTCTTAGTATCATAATAAAGGCTGTCCTTATGCAGAAGTATACGTAAAAAAATCTTATCTGATTAAATTATGGGTTACATTATTTAACAATGCAAGAAGTTTTTCGGGTTATAACCCGAAAAACTTTTAGAAACACAGATCTTTTTATGGTTATAACACAAAAAACTTTTAGAAACACAGATCTTTTTATGGTTATAACCCGAAAAAATTTTAGAAACACAGATCTTTTTAAGGTTATAACCCGAAAAACTTTTAGAAATACAGAGCTTTTTATGGTTATAACCCGAAAAACTTTTAGAAACACAGATCTTTTTATGGTTATAACCCGAGAGACTTTTTTAGATAAACTTTTTTTGTATCAAAAGATATAAGGAGAAGACTAAGGTTAATTTGATTTTTTTGTGAATGCTTAAAGAAACAGAGATGTTTTTTGAAGAGAATTTGTTGTTGGCGTCCCTGAGCGGATTCGGACCGCTGACCTTTCGCTTAGGAGGCGAACGCTCTATCCAGCTGAGCTACAGAGACACACAAACAAAGTGACTGGCATAAAGCCAATCACTAGGCTTTGTATTATATCAATATCTGCAATTGATACAACACTAAGAGTTTACTCTAATGTAACAATGTCATTAACACTTACATTTAGAATATTGTTTTGAAGATCTACAGGATGAAGTTTTGCAGCATGTGGATAAACAGAAACAACTTTATAAGAGCCTTTTCCGTCTTCATAGGCATCATATTCAGTTCCTAAGGCGCTATTCATTGTAGTTGCTTGCTCAAGTGAGAACTGCATGTTTTTAACAAGCCCATTTTCTCTACCTAAGTTAATTACAATATTATCGCCTTCAGTATCAATTACCTTTGCTGATGCTGGAGCACATTGTAATTGTTCAACAAGATCACGAGTTACCTGAGAGCAAAGATCATAAACTCTCTGACCATAGTCAGAACCTCTAAATCTATCAGAGCGTAAATCTAAAAATTCATTAGCATCAAAAGGCCAATCCTCTTCACCGTTGTAATTACGGTGAAAGATAATTTGCTGATTGATAGCATCATAAATATCTACATCAAAGTCGATGGTTCTTGTAGGTAAGAAAAGAGCATTTGTTAAGATGTTATTTCCCACTTTTGATTTACTTAGTGAATTGATAGTGCCTACAACAATGTATTGGCTTGAATATCTATCAGATATAGCCTTTAGGTTATTCATCTTAAAGTTAACATCTACGTTTTTGCCATTGTCGTTGGTAATATTAGCATTAAGCATTGGACGAACATTAAACATTGAAGCTTTTGATAAGGCGTCAAAAATTTGCTTATCCAATTCTTTATTCAAGTTTTCAATACCAGCTCCACTTTGAAATGCAGCAGAATCTGCAAATTTAAAGGTAATCGGTAACACTGCTTTGCTGATCTTAGAACCAGGGCAGTGAGCTTTAGCGTATCTATCTTCTATAAAAGCTTTAATAGTAACTGTAGTTCTATTTAAAGTTGATTGTCTTTCAAGTACAACAAGTTTTCTTATAGGATTTTTTGACGCTACAGAGGCGTGAGTTCCTTCCAGAACTCCATCCTTATATACCTGTTCTAATCTCATATCAGCGCCACTGTCTAATAAAAGATTGTGAATAGCATCATTGACTGCAGCATCTGTATTAAGGCCTACGCCCTTTGCCTGATGCCATTTTGCTTGAGCTTGCAATGATAGTGAAACTGCAAAAATAAGTACTAGAGCTTTTGTAATTTTAAATATAGTCATAAATCACCTTTGTGATTGAATTTTGTCTTATGGCATTGAAATTGCATAAATTAGACCAACATCGGACAAAACGTTAAAAAAATAACGTAGCTCCTAAACATTTAATAGTTTGATTATACAAACAAAAGAAGGTCAGGATGGAGAGAAAATTTATAAAAATGCTGGGTTTTGTAGCAATGCTGTCATTAACAGCTTGTGCGTCAAATCCTGCCTATAATGGCAAAACAGCACCTGATACAGACGTTTACGATCAAAAGGGCATGGAAATCAGCAAAATCGTGTCTTCAATGTCAGATATTCTGTATCAAACCATGATGTCAGATTTAACAGCTGAAGAGAAAAAGAATGCTGTAGACGGTAAAGTAGGGGAAGTTGTTGTTCCTAAAGTTGCTGTTACCTCTTTTGTTGATACTGATACTTATGAGAATGCCGGATATCTTGGTCGATCAATGGCTGAGATGTTTGTTCATGAATTAGATAGACGTGGCATTAGTGTATTTGAATATAAGTTAACTGGTGCAATTTCTATTACTCAAGATGGTGAGTTTGTATTCTCTCGTAATTGGAAGAAGGTTGCTCGCCAGGCATTGGTACGTCATATTCTTGCCGGTACCATTACAAGAAACGATAAAGGTATCGTTGTAGTAGGTCGTGTCATAAATATGGCAACCTCAACAGTTGTAGGCTCATCTACTGGATTTATTCCTTATGAAAGATTGCCATACTGTTATAGAACAGGTGAAAAGAATTGCTCTATAAATGGTGTAACTTCTTATGACTACTATCTTCCAAGTTCAACAACTAAAACTAAAAATGGTGTAAGAGAAACTATTACAACTAAGTCTGTATATGTTTCATCTGCAAGTAGCAAAGATACTCCTTTATATTCATCAAATCTGACTGAAAAGCAGCGTAAAGAAGCTCAAAAAAGAAAAGATGAGGAGTTTGTTAATAACTACTATACCTCAGATAGAGAAGACTTTAACTCTAAGTATTATGTAAAGGGTGCAAAGGTTCCTGGTACATCAACAGGTAACTATGAACGCTTTATGTACAACAAGAGACAATCTGTCTTCGGTGGTAGCAGCGGAAAGAATCCTGTTATTTATCCAGCACAAACTTATGAGTATCAGGGAAAGTTGGTACGAGATGTGCATGATGAAAGTCAGTATTCACGTGTTAGTGACTAGGAGGAATGATGAGATTTTATAAGCTACTTGCAATTGCATTTTGTTTACCATTAGCGCTAAACGCTTGCTCATCAACATTTTTGACCCGCAATATGACTCTTACACATACTGCAGTTAAAAAGCCTAGTGAGTTTCCTGTATTAAGAGCTACTGGATATGCGCCAATTTCTAGACAGCCTGGCGCTACTAGTGCAATTAAACAGATTAAGGCAATGAGAGCTTCTAAGATGGAAGCTTACAGAGAATTATCTGAACAGGTAAATGGTATTTACATCAATGCAACTGATTCACTTAATTCAAGTAATCAGGAAACCTCAAACTCTCTTAAGTCAGAGGTTGATGGTTTTGTTCAAGGTGCACGTGTAATCAGACAGTATGCAGTAGGTGATACCTACGCTACAGAAGTAGAACTAGACTCACGCCTCGTATATGACCTATATGACATGCGTGGCGCTTTATAAATTTATAAATAACGGAGAGTAAGGCTATGGAAACTTCAGGTAAATTTGTTTTTAAGAAAGTTGAGACACCTAAAACTAACGCAATTGCACCTATTATCAATTATTTGACAGCTCAGGTTGATACCTTATCAAAGCTAGAGGTTGTAATTGATAAGGAGTACACAGCTCTAAAAGAAAGACATTTTGATGAATTAGGCCCTATCTCTACACTTAAGTCTGACTTAATGCTAAAACTTCAAGGTAATGATCAGAAACTTAAAATGCATCCTGATGTTGAATTGTTAAAGACTCAGTATGTAACTGAGGTTAACATCATTAAAAATAAGATGTCCAAATGCAAGTTCCGTAATGAGATCAATGGTAAGTTAATTAAGTTCTGCATGCAATCTTCAAACAGACTTCAGGCTTTATTAGTTGGTGTTAAAGATGTTGTTACAAGAAACATGACCTATACCAATAAGGGTAACGCAACTGCTCGTGGTCTTAGCCGTTTATCTGTTTCTGCTTAAAAGTTTTTTATAACTGACAGATTTTGTAAGTTTATAACTGTTTACAAAAAATTGACATTTACAATCTCCTTAACCTTATTAAGGAGATTTTTTTATGGATATCAATCAAGTATTCTTGCAAGGAACAGTGTGTGCTGTTTCTTCTCCTACCTATCTAAAAAATAATCAATTAGAACTTAGATTTAAATTGTCAACAACTGGCAATTATTCTGATAAGGAAAATACTCAAACTCATCAGATTTATCTTCGCCTTAACTCTCAAGACATTGTTCTAGATAAGTATTTACCTTTACTAAATGTTGGCTCTCAAATATTTGTTAAGGGGGTTTTAAAAAACTTTATTTATGTTGATGCGTTAGGAAAAAGCTATACCGTTGCAAGAGTACAAGCCTTGCATCTTGAAAGTCAGAAAAAACTTCGTTCTATTTTTATGCCTACTTCTTTTTTAATTCAAAGGATCTAAATGTTTACAGTTAATTTAAAAACACTATTCAATAATGAGAAGGTAATGTTCTCAGACTATGATATCGAACCATGTAATTTAATCTCTCAAATACCAACGCTTGAGCCTAACTATGTATTTGAGTTAAATAAATTAAATGAAGTTCTTTTGTATCTTTTACACCCTCAAAAGGATTGTCTTTATGTAAGTGGACCATCAGGTTGTGGCAAGACTACTTTAATCATGCAAATTGCAGCTCGTCTCAATTGGGGCGTTGAGCAAGTGACCTTATCAAATAAATGCGAGTCTTTGGACTTAATTGGTCACTCTACACTTAAAAAAGGTGAATTAGTCTTTGAGTATGGTCCATTAGCTAGAGCCATGCTTTATGGTGAGATTTTAATTTTAAATGAAATTGATTTGATGTCACCTGGAGACTTATCTGTTTTAAATGATGTCTTAGAAGGAAAACCTTTAACTGTTATTGCAAATAATGGAGAAGTAATTAAGCCTCATTCTCAGTTTAGAGTTGTAGCTACAGCAAATACAAAAGGATTTGGTGATATCTCAGGATTTTACAACGGAGCTCGTTTACTCAATCAAGCCTTTTTAGATAGATTTAGATTTATTGAAATGGGATATCCTAAAGCTAATGTTGAAAAGGCCATGATCTTAAATGTTCATCCTCAGCTTGATGATGAGCAATGCGATAAGCTTTTACATTTTGCTCATGACTTACGTGAGGTCGTAGAACTTGGTATTGAAAATGGAGTTCGTCAGATTTCATCTCCTTTTTCGACTCGTACTCTTTTAAAGATAGCAGGTCTTTTATCTTTAAATTATGATTTATCAATTCATAAAATCATTAAGATGTGCTTTTCTTTAAGACTTCCTACTGTAGAGCATGAGTATGTGATGAGACTTTGTAATGACATCTTTGGTCATGAAAAAGTACTAATTAAAAAAACAAATAAGAACGATCTTGATGAAAATGTTTTTTCTATTGATGGTGCGTTAGTATCAAATAATGGTGCAAAACCTAAGAAAACTACCAAGAAGGACAAAATAAAGGAAGAAAAACTTGAAAAAATAACTAAAAGTGAGCAAGAAAATGTCTCAGCTTAATTTATAGAGATGATGTTGACCTAATTTAGATCTAAGTCGCATAATGTTCCATCCAGAAGGAAATTTATTATGCAAAACAAAATACTATTAGGTCATATCTTCGCAATCATCGTTATCTTATTTTGGGGACTTACCTTTGTAAGCTCAAAAGTTTTATTAAAAGATTTCACTCCAATTGAAATGCTTTTTGATAGATTCTTACTAGCTACTATTGCACTTTTAGTCTTTTCTCCAAAAGCTTTAAAGTTTGATTCTGTAAAAACAGAGTTTTATGCTGCATTAGTTGGTTTTTCAGGTGTAACTTTATATTTTGTATTTGAGAATAACGCTCTAATCTATTCAAATGCTTCAAACGTATGTTTAATTGTTTCTACAGCTCCATTCTTTGTTGCTATCCTAAATTATCTATTAGATAAGCATCAAAAGCTTGGCAAAGGTTTTTTTGTGGGCTTTGTAATTGCTATGCTAGGTATTGCTTGTTTAAGCTTTGGTACTATTTCCTTAAAGCTAAATCCTTTAGGCGATATTTTAGCTTTAGGCAGTGCTATTGTTTGGGGTATTTACAATATGTTTGTGGTAAAGCTTCAGCGCAGAGGTTTATCTACAATTAACATAACAATTAAATCATTTTTTTATGCTGTAGTTTTGACATTGCCTTTGATGTATTTTTACGGATATGAAATTAAGCTTGATAGAGTATTTGCACCTATAAATATTCTAAACTACTTATTTTTAGCCGTTTTAGCTTCATCAGCAGGCTTTTGGATGTGGAATAAGTCAATTGAATGTATTGGCGCTGTAAAGACAAATATTTATATCTACGCAACCCCTGTAATAACAGCAATTGGTGCAGTATTACTGATTGATGAAAAACTAACTGTTTATTCAATTGTAGGTATGATTTTAGCTATCAGTGGTTTGGTTATTTCGCAGATAAAGCGTAAAGAAAAGAAATAGAAAGAATAGGATCACAAAAAGGCTTCTACATTTTTTTATGTGGAAGCCTTTTTAAATTTCTCCCTCCTGCAGGAGAAATTTCTTAATCTTAACCGAAGATTGAGCTTAACTCATCCTCAGAATCAATTAACTTGTTAGCTACTGACTCATAATCAATTTTGTATGAGCCATCTTTAATTGCAGCTTTAAGCTTTTCGCACTTAGCTTCGTCGATACCTGAAGAGTCTTTTGCCTTCTGTGTAGCCTTTGCTAAGGTCTTTGCTGAATCAGTTAATAGTACTGCATCTGCTGTTTTTGTTGAAACATCAGCCTTTGCAGCTGTTGCTGCTTTAGCGCTGTTGTTAGATGCCACAGTTTTGGCAGTTGCAACGGATTCTTTTAAGCCGCTATTATATGAGCGGTCATTTAATGCATCGATTGCCATGATACTACCCTCAAATTTCTCTCTCACTAATCACTGTTTTTAAAACAATGATTTTAATTTTTATTGTCGTTACATAATTAACGGCGAAAATTGTTAAAAACTTAAGAAAAAAAATTCAAAAAAATAAAAAAAATTTGCTACTTTAAACTACTAAAGATTTTAACTTAAACCTTAGTAACTTTCCTTAATTATTTAACGTCTATCTTTAAAATTAATTTAGTATTAATTTTAAAGTTTTTTTATTCAATATTTATTCAAAACCGCTAAAAAATCACTTGCACGGTGCCAGGAGCTACTACAACAGCTTGGATAATTTTTTTAGTTTTTGTATTTCTAACTTGAATTAAATCGTTAAGTTTTCCTTCTTCTAAGGCTTGACCTTGTGTCTTTATTGACAGCCCCTTTGAAACCGCCTCAATAGTTACAAGATCACCCTTTGCAATTACACAAAAATCACTGATTTTAATTTGATCTCCAGCCTTAATATCTTTTCTTGACTTAGCACCTATAATCATTGCTTTGTCTGTAATTGAAGAAGCTGTATTTGTGTTTTCATTAACATATTCAATTTCAAGTAAATCGTCGGTAATCAAACTTCCTTTTGGAATATTGTCAGATGCCACTAACGACTTTCTAAAAACTGATACATTTACAGGAACATTAACGGAATAAGGCTTTTCTTTTCTTGAACAGGTAATTTTAACAATATTACTTTTTTTAATATTTGGATTAACAAGTTCAGCTGTAAGAAAACCAGTGCATTTTCCCCCATAGTCTCTGCTAGAGTCTAATTTTCCTGCTTTAACTATGTATTTTTTATCATCAGTCTCATTTGGGAACTGTGCTAACATATATTGCTTAGCAACATTAGATAAAAATGCAGCCTCTTGAGGAGTTGCATTACTCAAATTTAATGAGATAAAACTAAAGAATAAAAATAAAAAGGTCGATAATCTAATTAGTGCTAGTTTCACGTCTCTCCCCCTAGTAGAGGATGCAAAATAGAGAATATAAACTAATATTAAAAGATAATAGCACAATTAGAAAAATTGGCAGTAACTTTACTTTAAAGTTGAGATTCAATCTAAAATATATATAAAAAGATCTTTTTAAAAAAAGTACGATTAATCGCACTTATTTGGAATTTTAGTTCTGAGCTGTGTGATTCAATCCGCAAAATCTTTATTTAGTTTTAGGATTAGTTTAATTTGCTGATTATTCTATGAATATATATGTCTTTAAATTGCAGTGAATACTAGATATTGCAATTAAAAAATAGCAAGGTGAATAATATGATTGGTGTAATGGATTCTGTAAATGAACTGACTGAAGTTGTTGGTCAGAACCGCATGGAATTGTTGCTTTTCAAGCTATCAGGTCTTCGTCAGCGTTATGGTATTAACGTGTTTAAGGTTCGTGAAGTCCTTCCTTGCCCTCGTCTAACAGTAATGCCAAAGTTACAAAAGTATGTAATAGGTGTTGCTCATATCCGTGGTCAAACTATTTCTGTAATTGATTTAGCTTATGGTATTGGTGGTCGTCCTTCTCAGAATGTTGAGAAGTCATTCATCATAATTGCTGAATACAATCGTTCAACTCATGCATTCTTAGTATCAAGTGTTGAGAGAATTCTTAACATGAACTGGGATAAGATCATGCCTCCTCCAAAGGGCGTTGGTGACAGCAACTATATGACCGCCGTTACCGAAATCGATGGTGAGTTAGTTGAAATTCTTGATGTGGAAAAAATTCTTGAAGAAATTTCTCCAAGCAAGCTTGAAGAACAGGATTTGAATCAAGTTTACGATGAGCAGTTTGCAAATCTAATCGAACAGCATAAGCCAAAGGTTTTAGTTGCAGATGACTCAAAGGTTGCTTTAAATCAGGTTTGTGCCGCAATGGAGAAGATGAACCTTGAGGTAATTAAGGCTCATGATGGTAGAGAAGCTTACAATATTCTTCGAGAGGCAGCTTCTCGTGGTCCTATCAATGAGCAGGTTGCTCTTATTATCTCTGACGTTGAAATGCCTGAGATGGATGGATACACCTTATGCTCAACCTTGCGTCAAGATCCATCTTTAAAGAGTGCTTATGTAATCTTACATACATCTTTATCAGGTGTATTTAACTTGGGCATGGTAAGCAAAGCAGGCGCTAATGATTTTATTCCTAAGTTTAATCCATTAGAGCTAGCTAAAGCTGTAAAGAAGGGCATTATACTAACAAACGCTGGTAATTCTGGTGCCGACCTAGTAATGGGTAAGAAAAAAGAATAAGCTAAAGCTTATCTTATAATAAAAAATATGAATAAAAGGGATGTTTTGTACCAAGCAAAATATTTCCTTTTATTACACCTTATGTAAGGCATGGTTGTAATGGCATTTACAAATTCAAATAATAATAGTGACAAGAAGTTCGAAAGAACAGTAAGTACACCTGCTACAGCTTCAACTTTGAATAAAGATACAAAAGGTACTTTGTCTGGTACTGCGTCTTTATATAAAAGCCCAAGTCTGCAAACTACAAAGCCTGCTACATCGTCTATCCTTAATAAAGGATCTTCAACAGCAGCTGCATTTTCAAAAACACAAGCTCTAACATCTGTTAGTAGTGCAACAGCAGCAAGACCTTCTGCTTTATCTTCATTAAAGGCAACCACCTCTGCAGCAAAAACAAGTTCTACTTTTTCAAGCTCTTCAAGACCTTCATCGGCTTTAGGAGCAAGTCCTGCTACAACAACAGCTACAAGATCAACTTCTTTGTCCTCAGCAGGTGGTTCAACAAGCTCTTTTGCTTCAAGAACTTCTATAACAACTCCTGCTACAGCCAGAGCTACAAGTTCTACCATGTCCACATCGACAAGCGCATCAACAGTTACAAGAAGTGCCTCTTCTACATCATCTGTTGTAAGTGCTACAAGACCTTCTTCTGTTGCAGCAAAGACTTCAGTTGCTCCTCGTACTTCTTTATCATCATCAAGTACCGCAAGAACAAGTTCAGTGGCTCCACGAGCAAGTACTTTGACAAGCTCAACAAGAGCTACTACAACTCGTCTAAATCCTGTTTCAAACGCCGATTTTGCAAAGAAAATTGCGCAAACTACTGCAGCTTTAGCTTCTGCTAGAGCAAGACCTGTTTCTACAGATGCATCTGGAAACGCAAGTTTGGTTAAAGAAAATCAAGAAGTGACAGATGTTCAATACCGTAGATTTGCATCCTTTATTGAGGATAAGTGCGGTATTGTATTAGGCTCTGGTAAGCAATACCTTGTAAATAGTCGTTTATCTTCATTATTGCCTAAATTTGGTGTAGCTACTGTTGATGAGCTAATTAACAGAGCAATGGAAGAGACTCCAAACAATAAAATTCAAGAAGAAGTTGTTGATGCGATGACAACAAACGAAACTTTATGGTTCCGTGATACTTATCCTTATACAGCTTTAGAAACTTTGATTTTACCGGACCTTGCAAAAAAGGCTAAATATCCTGTCAGAATTTGGTCAGCAGCCTGTTCTTCAGGACAAGAGCCTTATTCAATTGGTATTATTGTTCAAGAGCAGATGGGAAAGATGCTTCACATCGACCCTAAGCAAACTCAGATTATTGGTACAGATTTATCTCCTGAAATGTTATCTGTATGTCGTCATGGCCAATATGATGTTCATGCTTTATCAAGAGGTTTATCTGCTGAGAGAAAATCTAAATATTTTAAGCCATGCCATCACAAAGCTAACATGATGCAAATTGATCATCGTGTTAAGTCTTTAGTTGAATTCAGACCTATGAACTTGTTAGGTTCATATGCTTTGATGGGCAAATTTGATGTTATTTTCTGCCGTAATGTTTTAATTTATTTCTCAAATGATGTAAAAGCAGAAATTTTACGCAAATTAACAATGTGCTTAAATCCTGGTGGTTATTTAATTTTAGGTTCTACAGAAACTTTAGTTGGTGTAGCTGATAAATTTGAAATGGTACGTTGTAACCCAGGTATTATTTATAGATTAAAACCTCAGAAATATGCATTTAATAACTAATTAACTGCATATCAGGCTTCCTAGAATTAAAAAACTAGGAAGCTTTTTTTCTTTTTAAGCCCTACTTTATTCTAATAAAACTCAATCACATCTTTTGACATTTTTAAATCTAAAATACATTTAATTCTTTCTATAAACTCCTTATAAATCAATGTGTAAATTTAAAATATTAAGATTGGCATAGTTGTTGCTGATATATAAATACATAGGTTAAAAAGCACAAAATTTTGACACATTGGAGTAAAGAATATGGCAATCGGTTTTGATAAAGTATTTGGTGTTCATCAATACACCATGGGTATTAGAAACCAGAGAGCTGAGGTTTTAGCAGGTAATCTTGCTAATGCTGATACTCCAGGCTTTAAAGCTCGTGACTTAGATTTTAATGTTGCTTTTAAACAGGCAGCTCAAGTGCAAATGCAGGAACCATCAAAGATGGTGGTTACTTCAGACAAGCATATGACAGAGAATTCAATTCAAGACGAGCCTGAGTTAACCTTAAAGTATAGAAATCCTTACCAGGCAGATACTGGTAATGGCAATACTGTTGAAGTTTCAACTGAGCGTATGAAGTATTTAAATAATAATATGGAATACCAAGCAACCATGTCATTTTTAAATGGCAGAATTGCAAAACTTAAGAATGCCTTAAAGACACAAGGCTAATAGGTAGGGGAAAGAAAAATGGGTTTATTTAGAATTTTTGATATTGCAGGTTCTGCAATGAATGCTCAGTCTGTTCGATTAAATGCTACTGCATCAAATATCGCTAATGCTGAGTCAGTAAGTTCTTCTGTTGAAGAGACCTATAAAGCTCGTCGTCCTCTATTTAGTGCAGCTATGGATGAGGCAATGTTAGCTGAACAGAACCAAGGTGGTGTTACCGATCCTGTAACAGGAGAGCCTTATGGTGTTGGAGTTTCTTTAAAAGGCGTTGTAGAGTCTGATGCTCCTACTATTAAAGAATACAACCCAAAACACCCTTTAGCTGATAAAGATGGTTATATATATCGTCCAAATGTAAATCCTGTTGAAGAAATGGCTGATATGATTAGTGCAAACAGAGCATATCAAACCGCAGTTCAGTTAGCCACAAGTTCAAAGCAGATGATGCAAGCTACCTTGCAACTTGGCTCAAATAGCAATTTATAAGATTTCTCAATTCACTTCTGTTAAAAACTCTTA
>CAZEXR010000012.1:0-19674 GCA_964516675.1 uncultured Enterobacterales bacterium
AATTTTCTGACCCATAATTACTCCTAACGCTCTGCAACAACAACGGTAATGTGAGATGAGCGCTTAACAATACGATCAGCACGGCCTTTAGCACGTGGCATGATACGCTTTAGAGAAGGGCCCTCATCAACCATAATCTTTGATACAACTAAATCGTCGATATCTAAAGACTGGTTGTGCTCTGCATTAGCAATTGCTGATAGCAGAACCTTACGGATAAGTGCAGCAGCCTTACGTGGGCTAAACTGTAATAAATCCAAAGCTTTCTGAACAGGTAAACCGCGAACTTGATCTGCGACCAAGCGAGTTTTCTGAGCAGAAGAGCGAGCATATTTGTGAATTGCTTTAACTTCCATTACATTAAACTCCTATTAGCCCTTAGCATCAGCTACGGTGTGACCCTTAAAGGTACGAGTAGGTGCAAACTCACCTAACTTGTGACCTCCCATTTCGTCTGAAACGAATACAGGTCCATGTTGACGACCGTTATGAACAGCGATGGTCATTCCAATCATCTGTGGAATAATAACTGAACGGCGTGACCAAGTCTTAACTGGCTTCTTGTCACCAGTTTCTTGAACCTTTAGTACCTTCTTTAATAAGGACGCATCAATAAATGGACCTTTTTTCAAAGAACGTGGCATGATATATCCTCGCTAATCGATTAACGGTGGTGAACAATGTACTTATCAGTACGTTTGTTCTTACGGGTCTTATAACCCTTACATGGGGTACCCCAAGGAGAGCGTGGTTGGATGCCCTTGTTACGGCCTTCACCACCACCATGAGGGTGGTCGATAGGGTTCATTGACATACCACGAACGGTAGGACGTACACCACGCCAGCGGTTAGCACCAGCTTTACCAAGCTGAGCTAACATGTGCTCGCCGTTGCCGATTTCGCCAATAGTAGCACGTGACTCAGCTAATACTTTACGCATTTCGCCTGAACGCATACGTAAGGTTACATAAGCACCTTCACGAGCAACTAATTCGCAGTAGCAACCTGCTGAACGTGCAAAAACTGCACCTGCACCTGGGTTTAACTCTACAGCATGAATTGTAGTACCTAGAGGAATGTTACGCATTGGTAATGTATTACCAACCTTGATAGGTGCGTTAGGACCTGATACAACAACATCACCCTCTTTTAAGCCCTTAGGAGCTAGGATGTAGCTACGTGAGCCATCGGTGTAGCAGATTAGAGCAATGTGAGCTGAACGGTTAGGATCATACTCAATGTGCTCAACACGAGCCTCAACACCATCATTCTGACGCTTGAAGTCAACTAGACGGTAACGCTGCTTGTGACCACCACCAATGTGACGGGTAGAGATGTGACCGTAGTTGTCACGACCACCAGTCTTACGTTTCTCAACTGTTAGAGAACGCTCTGGACCACCTTTCCATAGGCCTTCAGTCTTAATCTGAACGACATGACGACGGGCAGGAGTGGTTGGCTTTGCTTTAATGATTGCCATTATTTGCTCTCCTTGTTAACCTGCTGAGAAGATTCCTCAATATCTAACTGAGTGCCTTCTGGTAGAGTAACATAAGCCTTTTTCCAGTCTGAACGCTTACCGAAACCACGTGCAGTACGGCGAACTTTACCTTGGAAGTTTAGAGTACGAACACCCTCAACTTTTACGTTAAAGATCATCTCAACTGCTGCTGCGATCTCTTCTTTAGTTGCGTCCTTTAATACCTTAAATACTAGGGTATTTTTTTCCTGTGCTGCAGTGCTCTTCTCAGAGATAACTGGTGCACGAAGAACATTTAATAAACGAGCTTCAGACATTATTTTAGCAACTCCTCTACCTGCTTAACAGCTGCAGAAGTCATTAACACTTTGTCAAAACCAACTAGGTTAACTGGGTTGAACTCAGCTGTACCTGCCTGGCAAACTTCTACTCTGTATAGGTTACGAGATGCTAAGAATAAATTATCTTCAAAAGCATCAGTAACGATAAGAACCTGCTTTAAGCCTAAATCCTTTAGCTTGTTAACTAAAGTCTTAGTCTTGTGGTCTTCAACCTTGAAGTCGTCAACAACTACTAAGCGGTCCTGACGAACTAACTCAGATAGGATGCTGCGCATTGCTACGCGGTACATCTTACGGTTTACTTTCTGAGTCCAATCCTGTGGCTTTGCAGCGAATACGGTACCACCAGCACGCCATATAGGTGAGCGAGTAGAACCAGCACGTGCGCGACCTGTGCCCTTCTGACGGAAAGGCTTCTTACCGCCGCCTGAAACCTCAGAACGGGTCTTCTGAGCTTTAGTACCGGCGCGTGCAGTGCTTAGGTAAGAAACAACTACCTGATGCACTAATGGCTCGTTGAACTCGCGGCCAAAGGTGTTCTCTGACACTTCTAGCTGCTTGTCTGCGCCAACTAACTTTAATTCCATGATCCTATTACCTCGGGTTAAGCTTTAAGACTTGGTCTTACAATTACATCCCCGTTATTAGCACCTGGAACAGCGCCCTTTACGAGAAGTAGATTGCGTTCTGCGTCAATACGAACTAAGTCAAGACTACTTACAGTAACCTTCTCAGAACCCATGTGACCAACCATCTTCTTGCCCTTGAAAACTCTACCTGGAGTTTGGTTTTGACCGGTAGAACCAGGTACACGATGTGAACGTGAATTACCGTGGGTATAATCCTGGTGTAAGAAATGGTAACGCTTAATGGTACCTGCTGTACCCTTACCTTTTGACTGGCCGGTTACATCAACTTTCTTAACATCTTGGAAAGTATCTACTTTGATTTCATCACCAACTTTATAAGAAGCTAGTTCTTCATCATTTAGACGGAACTCCCATAAGCCACGACCTGCTTGCACGCCTGACTTTGCGAAGTGACCAATTTCTGCCTTGGTCATGCGACTTGCTTTACGATCACCAGTAGTAACCTGAATAGCGGTATAACCGTCGATTTCAAGGTTCTTAATCTGGGTAACGCGATTTGCCTCAACCTGGATAACTGTTACTGGAACAGATTTGCCGTTTTCGTTGAAAACACGGGTCATACCAAGCTTGCGGCCAATTAAACCGATTGACATTGTACTATTCCCCTATCATTAGCGAAGGCTGATCTGAACATCCACACCAGCTGCAAGATCTAAACGCATTAAAGCATCTACGGTCTTCTCAGTTGGCTCCACGATGTCGATTAAGCGCTTGTGGGTACGAATTTCGTACTGATCACGAGCATCTTTGTTTACATGAGGAGAGATAAGGATGGTGTAACGCTCCTTGCGAGTAGGGAGCGGGATAGGACCACGTACCTGAGCGCCAGTGCGCTTTGCGGTCTCAACGATTTCAGCGGTTGAATGATCAATCAATCTGTGATCGTATGCCTTTAGGCGGATCCTAATTTTTTGATTCTGCATTGCAGACTCCATTTTACATAAAAGAACATGCAGACACCTGCCTTCTCACCATCAAAACTTGATTTTAGAGAGGAAGTGCTACTTATTACCAATTTCTCCCAAAATTAGGGAGAGTATCATCAGCCGCATCATAATGAAGTAGGGCTGGTCTTGTAACATACACTCTTAGGGTGCAGTACAAAGCCCGATTATTATATCCTAATTTATGAAAACATCAACAAGATTTTTATTTTTTTGATGATAAAAACTCATTTATATGGTTTTTACCATACATGGTAAGTACATCATCTTGTTTTAGCTCATATTTATCAGAACCAATATTAAGTTGATAAGAGTAATCTGGAATTCCGTCAATTCCTAAAATTCCAATTACTAAGTTGAAAATTAAATCATTTGAAAAATACTTATCTTTATTCGCAACTAATGTGTCGTATACGTCTTTACGATATTCAATAAACTTGTCAGATAGATAAACTACTAAAGGGATACGTAGCATTTGTCCGTCTACATTGACAGGATCATGACCGCCTACAATATTAGGGTTTTCTCCGTGATCAGAGAAGTATACTAGTCCTTTAAAATTCTTATATGCTGAAGCTTTTTTGTATAACTCATCTACAATATGGTCGGTATATAAAATTGTGTCATCATATTCATCGTAATTCTCATTCTCGCCATTTTTGAAGACAAAATACTGGCTAGGAAGTCTCTTCTTATACTTTTGATGACTACCCATTAAATGAACAACGATAAGCGTGTTTTTAGAAGTATCTAAATTGTCAGGGAAACGTTTTACCAATTCCTCATCAAAGAAAACACCTTCCATCTTTGATGAACTGTTGGTCCACACCTCATGGTTTGCTGTAGAGGAAATGACTGTAATAGGAGTTTCATACATGCCATACTTTCTCTGATTTGAAAGCCAATATGTTTCAAAACCAGCTGCACGAGCTACTTCTAATAAAGAAAAGGCATTGTTACTATCTTTTTTTACATACTGATTAGATTCAGTTAAAGCATAAGATAAAGCTTGAACAGTTTGTGGCCATGAAGAGTAAGCATTTTCAAATAAGATATTATTTTTGCTCTTTAATGCCTCAACAAGCTTTGGAGTAGTAGGTCTATTAAAACCATATGCTTGCATTCTATCGCGGGTTTCTGACTCACCTATAACAAGAACAAATAGATTGCCTGCTCTATCAGTATCATTAGATAAAGTTATAGTATTTAAATTGTTTAAAAGCTGCATTCTCTGAGCTTTCTTTTCTTTATATACATTAAAGTTATCAAGCTGTTTACCTGTTACCTTAATCACAGAGAATGGAAGATAATCCATTCTAGGTAATGCTAAAAAGATAGATGAAAATAAGACGATACAAATTGACATAGAGGCAAGATATTTGCCCTTTTTAATGCCACTTACAGAACTAAAGCCTTTTAGATTAAATAGGTAAATAATAACTAAAGCAAATAGAGCAAGGCCCCATCTGTAGTTAACGTTTGCCATGAAAAACTCACTGCCCTCAGTAGGATTTGTCTGAGCTAAAGCAATGATGATATCTGATGAAATTAAAGATCCTGTTGCGATTAGATAACAAATTAAGATGCATGGAAGTAGCACAAAAGCAAACAAGATAATTAAAAAGATAAATCTAAATAATTTATTTAAAAATCTATTATGTAAAGAGAAAATAAATAAAGCTATTACAGCGCAAGTAGCAAAGGATACAAGCGAGAAAGCTACACCTTTAATAAAATCAAAAAAGCTTGTATTAAGACCTAAAACAATAGAAAAGATATAGACAGATAGATAAGTTATCTCAAAGAAAATAAATGGTTTAATTAAAGATTTTTTATTTGAAGATATTGTAAATACTGAGACAACGGATGCTAGACCTAACAGAGAGTATACAAAAAAGGTCAATGGACTATTTAAGGACGCATCATATAATTGATATAGAACAATAGCCAATAATACAGGAATAAAAACAGATATAAATAGTTTTGAAAACTGATTTGTTGCGTCTTTCATATAATTATTTTTAATTAAATTGATGATATTTTTTCGTATATAATACGCTAACTTTCATAAAACTACTCATCATCATGATTTTTAACTTTAAATTACCGCAAAATTTTTCAAAAGACTCTCCTAAAAAAGATCTTTTACTGCCAGAAGGTGCAAATGGACTTGTTGTTCATTGTTGCTGCGCACCTTGCTCAACTTCAATGATTGAATGCCTAATTTTTAATAAAATTAAGCCTTTAATGTTCTTTTACAATCCTAACATTTACCCTACAGATGAATATGAAAAACGTCGTGATGAATGGATTCATTTATGTAATGAGTTAGGTCTTGAATATGTTGTTGGAGATTATGATTACTCCCATTGGCAAGAGGTGATTAAAGGGCTTGAAAACGAGCCTGAAAGAGGAAACCGTTGCCTTAAATGTTTTACTCACAGATTAACTGTCACCGCGATGTTTGCTAAAGAAAAAGGCATTAACACCTTTGCGACAACTTTATGTACCTCTCGTTGGAAGAGTAAAAAACAAGTCGATGAAGCAGGTTTTAAAGCACAATCTTTAGTAGAAGGAATTTCTTACTGGGATCAAGATTGGAGAAAAGAAGGCTTAGTTGCAAGACGCTATGAACTTGTCAAAGAAATAGCTTTTTATAATCAGCAGTACTGTGGTTGCGAATATAGCCAGATAAGCGCAGGATATAAAAAATAAAAAACAATGGCGACCGTAGTCGCCATTTTGTTATCAGAATTTCTTACTAAGCACCATACTGCTTACGATATTCAAGCATTGCAGGAATGTGCTCTTTTAAGTTCTCATCATTTTCAATGTACTTTAATAAGTCATCAAAAGATACAATTGAAATAATCTTAATTCCAATCTGCTCTTCTGCTTCTGCAATAGCACTCTTTTCGCCCTTGCCCTTTTCCATACGATTTAGAGCAATTAGAGCTGCTTTAAAGTTAGCACCGCTAGCTTTAATAATTTCCTCTGATTCACGAATTGCAGTACCAGCTGTAATTACATCATCAACTAAAAGGATATCACCTTGTAAAGGAGCGCCAACTAGGTTGCCACCTTCACCGTGATCTTTCTTTTCTTTACGATTAAAGCACCAAGGAACATTCTTCTTATGCTCACTAGCTAATGACATAGCAGTTGCACAAGCTAAAGGAATACCCTTGTATGCAGGTCCAAATAAAACGTCAAAGCTGATGTTTGCATCAATTAGAGCGTGAGCATAGCAAGAACCTAAAGTAGCTAAGTCCTCACCAGTATTAAAACCGCCCGCATTGAAAAAGTATGGGCTAGTACGACCTGATTTAAGCACAAAGCTGCCAAATTTTAATACGCCTTTGCTTAAGGCTAATTCAATAAACTTACGCTGATATTCTTGCATTTGTTCCACCTTAAAAAATTTTCTAAATTTTAACCTATTTAAAGGGATAAATCTAAGATAAATATTTCTTCATATATAAAATTGTTATACTAAAAAAGATTATAAAGGAGTATCCATGCCTATCATTCATAGTATGACAGGATCAGCAAGTAAACTGGTCAATTCAGAATTAGCTAATATCAATATTGATATCACATCCGTAAATAGCCGTTTTTTAGAAATTTATCTAAAACTACCAGATAGCCTAAGACATTTAGACTCAAAACTTCGTGCAGTTTGCCAAGAAAAAATGACTCGCGGAAAATTAGATTGTTATGTGTCTTTTGCATTAAATTTTTCAAACACCCTTAATATCAATGACGATGCCTTATCTGCTCTTTCTGGAGCTCTTGATAAAATCAAAGGAGCAATGCCTCAAGCTCAAGTTAGTGCTATGGAAGTTTTAAACTATCCTGGCATCATTAAACAACCTGAGAATATCCAAGATGAGATTGACGCAAAAGTTATTGAGCAATTTACTTCTACTTTAGATGAACTTATTAAAAATAGAGAAAGTGAAGGAAAGAAATTATCCGACGTACTTTTATCTAGACTTGATTTAATCACCACTCAAGCTGACATTATTGAAGAGCAGCTTGAAAGATTAGTTCAAACAGAAAGAGATAGAATTGTAGCTAAAGTTGCAGCTATGAATATCGAAATAGACTCAGGACGTATTGAACAAGAAGTTGCAATCGCTGCACAAAAGGCTGATGTAGGTGAAGAATACGATCGCCTACGCGCTCATATTCAAGAAGTTAAAACCATCCTAAATAAGGGTGGAGTATGTGGTAAAAGACTAGATTTTATGATGCAAGAATTTAATCGAGAATCAAATACACTTGCATCAAAAGCATCTAACCTTGAAATTACAAAGGTAGCGGTTGAACTAAAAGTTCTTATCGAACAGATGAGAGAACAGGTTCAAAACATCGAATAAGTTGAGTTGTCAGCTTTATCATGACCTAAAGTGCGTACTGCTTGTAAAAGTTTAGCAAACACAATCGGTACGCCTTCTATTCCTCGTTTTTGTATAGCATCTACCAAAATTAAAGCAAGCCCTGGTTTTGACTTACGTTTAATCGCCATATCAATTATCTTATCCATAGTAAAATTCTTGCGTAATTGGCCATTTGGAAGACCTGCAGCTTGTCTAAAAGTACGCTCATAGCCTTGAGTGTAAAGATAATGCTCTATATCTTTTTGTGGAATAACAGTAAGCTTTAGCTTTTTCTTCTTTCTAGAAATAAAGTTTAAAGTAGTCTCTGCATATTTCTTTCCTGCATCATCACCATCAGTTAATACATGAAAATCAATGCCAAGCTGGGAAGCTAACTTCATCAAAGGCTTAAGACCGCATTGAGCAAATTCAATTATTCTTATACCCTCACAAGCTAAAGAGATGCCTAAAATTGCTGCAATTTGTGTTAGAACCCAAACCTCGGTTTCACCCTCTACTAAGATCCAAGTTCTTGCAAATAAAGCCATCGGTCTGTTTAATCTTACATGGAACGCAATACGCCTTAAATCATCGTTATTTAAATTCTGAGTATCAATCTGATAACACATTGTGTCGTAATATTTTCTGTGCAAACGACGCAACGAGGTTAGGGAGATTGCTGACAATAAGTCTCCACTATTTGTTGTTAGTATCTTTTGAGAATCTGTAACAGATAATAATGACCAAAATGATAATAATAAAGATGGATGAAAACGACCTTCAATATCCTCTAAAATCATTATAGGTCGGGCATCTTTATCTATTTGTCTGTCTCCTTTTGATAAAAACATTGCTGATGCAATATAAGATAACAGAGCCTTTGATTTGTTAAATCCCGGAGTTGCTAGCATTTGTTTAATCGATGCTAAAGACTCAAGTGAGATTGGACTTTTTACCATTTCATCAATATTACGTGAGTCATAATACTTTTTAGTTTGTCCTGCATCATTTTGATTATAGTTTGACAGATACTTATCTAAATAAGAGCCAAAGATATTCATCAATGAATTAGCTTTGCCAGAAGATAAATCATTATCATTATTTAAAACTCTAGACATATCAGACATTTTTTCCTCAGCATTTGAGCAAGGATCATCTCTTCTGTCCATACGACTGTCACGCAGACGAAATACTGGATTTAATCTTATTATCGACAATAAAGCTTCTTCAAAATTATCTTCATGCTTGAAGGGAGCATTTGCCTTATTTACTAAATTATGAATAGTTATAAATTCGTGCTTTTCTTCACTAAAGAAGGCAACGATTTGCCAATGAATACGATAAAAACCGTCATCATCGTAATACGTATAAGGTTTAAAAATATCCAAACTATCGCTTGGACGAGCAGGGATATTCTCTCTAAACACAAGATCTATACGAATATGATTATCTGTAGTTTCAAATACATCATCATTAGTCTCTTCAGTATAAGAATCTAGATAATCCTTAATATCCTCAAAAAAAGCATTAGTATCTGTATCAGGTGCTAAATAATTTGCTTGAGAACTAGTTTTAGTTTCGAGATTTTCATCAGGATTTACAGATTTTTGTTTTCTATGATGTTTTCTATATTCTTCAACAGCTTCTTTTTCAAAGGATATGGCTTTGCGTCTTGTTACCTTTTCGACAAGATTATCCTTTGGAAAATCTTCTGCTGTATTTAACTCAACAGGTACATAAAGATCTTTTTTGTCAAAATTACATAATTTTTCGCCACGACCTAAAACCATCCACAATGCGCGTAACAAAGAGGTTTTACCCCAATGGTTTTCACCGATTAAAACAGTGTTATCTTCTTCAAAATTGATTGATAATTTTCTAATACCACGAAAATTAACAATTTTTGCTTTTTCTAAATACATATAATTTCCTATACTTTCATATATTTAACTCTAGTTTAGAAAAATTGATAAAGCAAAAAGCATTAAAAAAGGCCATGATGTAAATCACAGCCTTTTAGAAAAAGTTTAATAAACTATACTCTATGCCAAATGGTTCCTTGTGGACCATCTTCAAGCTCGATATTCATAGCTTTAAGCTTGTCACGAGCAGCATCTGCTCTGCCCCAATCTTTAGCTTTACGAGCATCGTTACGCTCTTTAATTAAAGCCTCAATTTCCTCAGCATCATCGTCATTAGCACCAGATGTTAAGAATGTCATTGGATCTTGTTCAAGAATACCTAATACAGAAGCTAACTGCTTTAATCTGCCAGCTAACATTGAAGCCTTTTGACCTTCTTCTTTGTTAATTTGCTTAGTTAAATCAAATAGAACAGAAATTGCACCTGGAGTATTAAAATCGTCATCCATATACTCTTTGAACTTAGCTGTAAATTCATCGCTATCACTTGTAGGATTGATAGCTGGAGTATCACGTAAGGTTGTGTATAAACGATTTAAGCCAGCGCGAGCTTTATCTAAATTCTCCTGAGAGTAATTTAGAGGACTACGATACTGACCTGATAATAAGAAGAAACGAATGGTCTCTGCATCATAAGTTTTTAATACATCACGAATAGTAAAGAAGTTATTTAATGACTTAGACATCTTCTCTTCGTTAATCATTACCATGCCAGAATGCATCCAGTAATGAACGTATGAGGTATGATGAGCACAGCAACTTTGAGCAATCTCATTTTCATGATGTGGGAAGATTAAGTCAGATCCACCACCATGGATATCAAATTCTGTTCCTAAGTGCTTACCATTCATAGCAGAACACTCAATGTGCCAGCCAGGACGACCTTCACCCCATGGAGATTGCCATGAAGGCTCACCAGGTTTTGACATCTTCCATAAAACGAAATCTAAAGGATTATGTTTAGATTTTGCAATTTCAATACGAGAGCCTGCCTGTAATTCATCAATCTTTTGACCTGATAACTTACCGTAATCTTTAAAAGAATTGATGTTAAACACTACATCACCATTTTCAGAGATGTAAGCATTACCATTATCAATTAACTTTTGAACTAAGTTAATGATTTCTTGAATATTGTCAGTTGCACGAGGTTCAATGTCAGGACGTTTAATATTTAAGGCATCAAAATCATTGTGCATTTCATCGATAAAATGCTCTGCTAATTCCTTAGCTGAAATGCCCATTTCGTTTGCTCTACGGATGATTTTGTCATCAATATCAGTGATATTTCTAATGTATTTAACATCAAAGCCTGAATAACGTAGATAACGTACGATCACATCAAAATTGACAAAGGTACGAGCGTGACCAATATGACAAAAATCATAGGTAGTAACACCACATACGTACATTCCAATTTTGCCTTCAGTAATAGGCTTAAATTCCTGCTTACTTCTAGTTAATGTGTTGTAAATTTTTAACATCTTTTATTCTCAGAATTTTTTTCTAATAAACTAATTTAATAACTCTTTAATATACCAAATTAGAGCAAATATCTCATTGAGATTTTACTTTTGAAACTAAAAAAAAGCATTTTCATGAATGTAAACCTCCTAAAAAGGAGTATCTAATATGGAAAAATTTTCTATTCATAGTAAAATTAAACATATAGATTTTGAATTATTACTTAAACTATTTTTTTATATTTTCCTTTTGAGAGAACATTATGATCACTTTAAAGACTAATCTAGGCGATATCGTTATCGAGCTAGACTACGATAAGGCTCCTGAAACTGCAAAAAACTTTGAAGACTATGTAAAGTCAGGTTTTTATAAGGGCACTGTTTTCCACAGAGTTATTAAAGGCTTTATGGTTCAGGGCGGCGGTTTACTTGCTGACCTTTCTCAGAAAGATACTAATGCTCCTATCAAGAACGAAGCTGACAATGGTCTAAAGAATGACCGTGGCACCATCGCTATGGCTCGTACACAAGATCCACATTCAGCAACAGCTCAGTTCTTTATCAACACCGTTGATAATGGTTTCCTAAACTTCCGTTCAAAAGATTTAAACGGTTGGGGCTACTGTGTATTTGGTAAAGTAGTTAAGGGTATGGAAGTTGTAGATAAAATCGAAGCTTCAAAGACCACTACTGTTTCTTACTACCAGGACGTTCCTGTAGAAGCTATTGAAATTTTAGACGCTCAAGTAGAAGCTTAATTTCATTAGATTGTGTAGCAGGGAAACCTGCTACCTATAATTATAATAAAGAGAAACACTTTAGCATGGCTATTTTTATCATTGCAGATCTTCACCTTTCAGAGTCTAGACCCATTCTCACAAATGCGTTTGCCAACTTTTATGAAAGAAATCTGATTTTAAACGATAAACTTATCATCATAGGTGATATGTTTGACATCTTTGTGGGCATTGATAAAAATTCACGCTTCCAAAAGAAAATCCGTGAAATTATTCTAAAAGCACAGCGTCGTGGCGTTATTACAATGTTCATGCATGGTAATCGTGACTTTTTGATGGATGAAGAATCAGCAGCTTACTTTGGACTGAAGTTAATCAGTGATTTTTACATTCTGCCTACAGTTAATGGTCAGGCTCTACTAGCTCACGGTGATCAACTTTGTATGAGAGATAAGTCATTTAGACTATTCAGACTTATTTCTAAAAATAGATTTGTCCACGCTCTATTTATGGCGATGCCTCTATCTTGGAGAAAAAGCATCGGTAAAAAGATTAGAAATTCAAGCAAAAATAAAGAGCCACAAAGAGCAACTGAGAATTATTTAGAAGACGCAACTTTTAAATCAGCAGGTGCAACTTTTCTTTTAAGAGCTCGTTGCCAAATTCTAATTCATGGTCATTTCCACGTGTTTGGTGGAGAAAATGATGCTTTTGGCGAAGGTTTACATAGATTAGGTCTAGGTATGTGGAGCTCTCATTACAGCTACATTAAAGTAGACCGTAATGAGATTAAACTTGTTCAGCGCTCCATGGAAAAGAACTTCTAATGTGCATCAGCCCAGTTTTGGCTTATTCCCACACCTACGGTTAATGGGACATCTAAAGTAGCTGCTTGCTCCATAATTTCATTTATCTTTGAGCTTGCAGTTTCTACAAAATCATCTCTTACTTCAAAAATCAATTCATCATGTACCTGAATGGTCATTCTAACCATTGAAGGCTCAAGTGAATCAATCCACTCTTGAAGCTTAATCATTGCTACTTTAATAATATCAGCTGCACTTCCTTGCATTGGAGCGTTAATAGCTGCGCGTTCTGCTCCCTTTGATAGCATCGTATTAGAACTGTTAATATTAGAAACAGTAATCTTTCTGCCGTTAATTGCTCTTACAAAGCCATTTTCATGAGCATAGGATTTGGTATCTTCCATATAATTTTTTACTTTTGGATACCTAGCAAAATATCTTTCGATATAAACCTTAGCCTCGGACATACTCATGTGTGTTTGTCTTGTTAAGCCAAAAGCGCCCATACCATACATCAAACCAAAGTTTGTAGCTTTAGCATGAGAACGTTGCTCTGAGGTAACCTCATCAATTGGAATTGATAAAACTTCTGCAGCTGTTGCCTTATGAATGTCATATCCAGCTCTAAATGCCTTTAGAAGATTTGGATCTTGACTGATATGAGCTATTAAGCGTAACTCAATCTGAGAGTAATCAGCTGCAATTATGGTATAGCCTTGAGGAGCTACAAATGCCTTTCTAATTAACTTACCTTCATGAGATCTTGCAGGTATATTCTGAAGATTTGGATCAGATGAGGATAAACGACCTGTAATTGTGCCAGCTTGATTAAAGGAAGTATAAATACGATTGGTTTTTGGGTTAATTAAAGTTTGTAATTTCTCAGTATAGGTTGAAATTAACTTAGATAACTCTCTAAAACGAAGTACTAAATTAGCAATATCATACTGATAAGAGATTTGCTCTAAAATATCTTCAGCAGTTGAGAATTTGCCATCCTTTGCCTTCTTTGGATAAGGAATTGCTAAATCTTCAAATAAGACTTTTCCTAATTGTTTTGGAGATGCAATGTTAAACTCTTGTCCTGCGGATGTATAAATCTGCTTTTGAATATCTGCAAGTTCAAGTTTTAAAGCTTTATTTTGAGTCTCTAATTCTTTTTTCTCAACATAAACACCTTGTCTTTCCATCTTATATAAGACCATTAGCAAAGGCATTTCCATGCTAAACAAAAGCTCATTTGAGTTTGTATCTTTTAATAACTCTTTAGATAAAGCTTTGTATAAACGTAATGTAACATCAGCATCCTCTGCTGCATAATTACAAACCACGTCCACAGGAACTTCATTTATAGATAGTTTTTTCTTATCCCCAGTTACTTCTTTATATGTAATTGTTTGATAATTAAGATATTTAACAGCTAAATCATCCATATTCACAGCTTGAGCTGAATCTAAAAGATGAGCCATTAGCATTGTGTCGGCATAAATTTTCTTGATTTCAATGCCTTGAAAAAACAAAACAAGTAAATCAAATTTAATATTGTGACCTACAATTTGAACATCTTCATTATTTAGAACAACTTCAAGATGATTCTTAATATCATCGACAGTAAGCATCTTTGGTACACCTAAATAGGTGTGATTTAAAGGAATGTAATAGCCTTCATTATCATCAAAAGCTAAAGACATACCAACAAGGTTTGCTTCAATTGGACTTAAAGAAGTTGTCTCGGTATCGAGGGCGACAAGTTTTTTATCAAGAACTTTTTTACATAAGTCCTCAAGTGCAGGTATTGTAGTGATTAACTCATACTTACAATTTAAGTCTTTATAGTTTTTTATAGGTTCGATTGAAGGTGTACTTTCAAATAAATCTACTAAGGTAGGACTTACAGGAGCTTCATTTACAGTCTTAGCAACAGAGTCTTCATCCATACCTTGAGCTTCACGCAAAAACTTATAAAACTCAAGCTCTGTATAAATAGTAATTAAATCTTGTTTTACAGGTACAGGAAGCGTTACTTCCTCAATTGAAAGAGGCAACTCAACATCAGTTTTAATGGTGGCAAGTTTATAAGATAAGCGAACTATATCAATTGATTCAGCATACTTTTGAGCAAAAGTCTTTGAACCTCTAAAAGACAAATCTTTAATTTTGTCTAAATTATTGTAGATATCTTCAATGCCACCTAATTCATTTAATAAGGCTACAGCTGTCTTATCGCCAACACCAGCCATTCCAGGGATATTGTCAGAGCTATCCCCCTTTAAAGCTAAAAAGTCGATAATGCGTTCTGCTTTTACGCCAAATTTCTCTACAACTCCGTTTGGATCAGTAAAGACATCTTTCATTGAATCATATAAGACAACATTATCATCAACAAGCTGAGCTAAATCTTTATCGCCTGTGCAAATAACGGTTTTGATATTCTCTTTAGTTGCAATTTTGGCATAAGTACCTAAAACATCATCGGCCTCTACGCCTTCAATGGAGATTAAAGGACAACCTAGCGCTTTAACAATTGCATGTACATATTCAACCTGTGCTCTTAACTCATCAGGCATAGGAGGTCTATTAGCCTTGTACTCAGGATACATTTCGTTTCGAAAAGATTTTCCTTTAGCATCAAAAACCACAATGAATTTTGAGCCTGTAAATTTTTTTAATAGGCCCTGCATCATTCTAGTCATAATCATCGATACACCAGTAGGAATTCCTTTTGAATTTGAAAAGGTCTTCGGTGCAGCATAAAAGGCTCTATATAAAAAAGAAGAACCATCGACTAAAACTAAAGGTTGAATATCACTCATAATCTTTCTCTTAATAAACTTTGCTCTATTGTAACAAGGAGAGCTAGCGATATTAGTATTTTAAAAGAAATCTTATTTTGTTTTTTAGGGATCTTATTAAGAAAATCGACAAAAATGACTTAAAATAGCTCGTCTATTAAGATAGGGGCCAAGATAACTTGGCATTTTTTATATTTACTGAAACGAAAAATATTATGCATTCTTTTTCTTTCCCTTTAAAAAAGCTTTGGTTTACACACATTTTTATTCTTGTTCTGAGTAATTATGCCGTACAAATTCCACTGACTGTTTTTGGCATCCACACAACCTTAGGTACTTTTACCTATCCTTTTATTTTCTTATCTACAGACTTAACTGTTCGAATTTTTAGACAGAAAAGAGCTAGAAAAATTGTCTTTATCGCAACAATTCCTGGTCTAATTTTGTCCTATATTGTAGGAACTGTCTTTGAACATGGACAATTCCAAGGAATTGGAAATCTAAACGAATTTTCTTATTTTGTTTTTAGAATTACCTTAGCTTCATTATCTGCTTATCTAATTGGTCAATTAGTTGATATTTTAGTATTCCAAAGATTAAGAGAATTAAAACAATGGTGGCCAGCTCCAATCTGCTCTTCTATTTTTGGTAATTTATTAGATACTTTTGCTTTCTTTGCTATAGCTTTTTGCGGCACAAACGATGTGTTTATGGCAAGTAATTGGGTTGAAATAGCAACTGTAGATTACATGGTTAAGATTGTAGCTAACATGCTCATCTTTATCCCAATCTATGGAGTGTTGTTAAACTTCTTAATGAAGAAACTTATTACTGATTAAAATTCACCACTGATATTTAATCTCATATTAGAATGTAAAAAAAACATACTGTCATGATAGTATTTACACAGATACTAAACAGGAGAAATTCCCATGAGCGATAAAGTTCTACACATTGATGATAGCCAGTTTGAAAACGAAGTTTTAAAATCTGACAAACCAGTATTAGTAGATTTCTGGGCACAGTGGTGCGGTCCATGTAAAATGGTTGGTCCTTTCATTGAAGAATTAGCAGACGAAATGGATAACGTAAAGTTTGTTAAGGTTGATATTGATAAGAGCCAGGAATATGCAACTAAGTTTGGCGTTATGTCTATCCCAAATATCTTAGTATTTAAGGATGGAAATATCGTTAATCGTCAGATTGGCGCCCTTCCAAAAAGCGAACTAAAAGCTTTTATTGAGAATTCTTTAAACTAAGAATTCACTTTTGTAAGAAGCTGGCTTATGCCAGCTTTTTTATTGCCTTAAAACAAGTGCATTCTTAGAGATCTGCTATTCTCAATTACTTGAAAAAATAAGCCTTTATGACTATCATAACCTAATATTTTTTTAATTATGTCGGACTAATAATGAGCACCAATATTCTTTTACTTTGTGGTGGTGACGGTTCAGAGCACGATATCTCTTTACTATCAGCAAATTTCATTCAAGAGCAGTTAGAAAAAACTGCAGATTTCAAAGTTACCAAGGCAGTTATTCATAATCATCAGTTTATCGTAGATGATTCAAAAGTAGGTTTCTTTGATGGTGTAGGTGACTTTGTTGTAGGTTCAGAGAAATTCAAAGTAGACTGTGTTGTTCCTTGTATTCATGGTGTACCAGGAGAAACTGGTGATATTCAATCATTCTTAGATATCCATAATATTCCATTTATTGGCTGTGGCGCTGAAGCCAGCCGCTATTGCTTTAACAAGATTACAACTAAGCTTTATTTAGATGCTTTAGGAATTGCAAATTCTCCATATGCAATCATTCCATTAAACAACGAAAAGTACAAACAAGTTGCTCTAGACTTTTTTGATAAATACCAAGATATTTATGTAAAAGCTGCAAGCCAAGGTTCATCTGTAGGCTGCTACCACGTAACTAAACGTGATGACGTTTGGGATAGCATTGTTGAAGCTTTTGCTTTTAGCTCTGAAGTAATCATTGAGAAGAACATTATTCATAGAGAGCTTGAAGTAGCCTCATATGAAATTGATGGAAAGCTTAAGATTTCTCGTCCAGGTGAGATCATTATTCCTGATAATCTTTTCTACACTTTTGAAGAAAAGTACTCTAAAGACTCTGGCACTATTACAACAGTAACCCCAGAAAACTTAACAGAAGATGAGATTACTACTATTCAGGATATGGCACGTCGTGCTTTTGTAGGCTTAAAGCTTCGCGATATCTCAAGAATTGATTTCTTCTTATCAAAAGAAGATGGCATCTTAATTAACGAGATTAACACCTTCCCTGGTGCTACCCCTATCTCTATGTTCCCTAAGATGTTAACTCATAACGGAGATAACATGGCAGACTTCCTTAAGAAGGCAGTTCTAAAGGCTATTGAAGAAAATAAATAGTTTAATTCATTGCAAAAAAATGGGGCTTCTAAAAAAAATTAGAGCCCCATTTTTTTATAAAACGAGTATTAACCGCGCTTCATTACATCAAAGAATTCATTATTTGTCTTAGTCATTGATAACTTATCAATTAAGAATTCCATTGCTTCAATCTCACCCATAGGATGTAAGAACTTACGTAAAATCCACATCTTCTGAAGTTCATCAGGAGTAGTAATAAGTTCTTCTTTACGAGTGCCTGAACGAGTAACATCAATAGCAGGATATACACGCTTTTCAGCAATCTTACGAGATAGATGTAATTCCATGTTACCAGTGCCCTTGAACTCTTCGTAAATAACTTCGTCCATCTTTGAACCAGTATCGATAAGAGCAGTTGCGATGATAGTTAATGAACCACCTTCTTCAACATTACGAGCAGCACCAAATAATCTCTTAGGTCTTTGAAGTGCATTTGCATCAACACCACCGGTTAATACTTTACCTGATGATGGGATTACAGTGTTATAAGCACGAGCTAAACGAGTAATTGAGTCCATTAGGATAACAACATCGTGCTTGTGTTCAACAAGACGCTTTGCCTTTTCAATTACCATTTCTGCTACTTGTACGTGACGAGTTGCAGGTTCATCGAAGGTTGAAGCTACAACTTCACCCTTAACATTACGCTGCATCTCAGTAACTTCTTCAGGACGTTCGTCAATTAGAAGTACGATTAAAGTACACTCTGGGAATTTGCTTGAAATAGAATGAGCTACATTCTGTAAAAGCATGGTTTTACCAGCTTTTGGAGGAGCAACAATCAGACCACGCTGACCTTTACCAACAGGAGCTACTAAATCAATAACTCTAGCAGTTAAATCTTCTTTAGAACCATTTCCTAGCTCTAATTGCATTCTGTCTTGAGCAAATAAAGGAGTTAAGTTTTCAAAAAGAATTTTGTGGCGAGAATTCTCAGGCTGATCGAAGTTTACAGCATCAACCTTTAATAATGCGAAGTATCTTTCACCTTCTTTTGGAGGTCTAATCTTTCCAGAAATGGAATCACCAGTTCTTAGATTAAAGCGTCTAACTTGGCTTGGTGATACATAGATATCATCAGGACCAGCTAAATAAGAAGAATCAGCACTTCTTAAGAAACCAAAGCCATCAGGTAAAATTTCGATAACGCCTTCGCCAAAAATATCTTCGCCATTCTTTGATGAGAATTTAAGAAGCTGGAAGATAATTTCTTTTTTGCTTAAACGTGCAACGTTTTCAATTCCGTTTTGCTCGCACATCTGAACCAATTGTGCGACAGGAGTGTTTTTAAGTTCAGTAAGATTCATATTTTACTATTACAAATTTCAAGATTGCTGCATGGAGAATGCAGAAGATGGATCTCTATTTAATAAGGAAAATCCGGGTATAGATCTCTTTGATCTAGGGGTTAACGTCTTGATCCGACGTTCTTGTAATATTAACACAAAATTGAGCAGAAATAGAAAATTGCTCACAATTATTCTCATTAAACCCGTTTTTTTTTAAATCTATAATGTTTTATGAAAAAGCCTACTAAATATCTAGGATTTTAAGCGTTAAACATAATTTCCTTTGTTATCAAAGTGTAGCTTCTGTTATAGATTTTTTTTCAATCTAGAAATCAAAAAAAGGAATTGGAACTTTTGCAAGGTTGTTATCGTTAAATGATGCTTTAACCTAAATTCCCTGGGATAATTTGTAACTACATAAACTCTATAGTTCATTA